>VBEZ01000106.1 GCA_005882255.1 Chloroflexota bacterium
CGACGACCCTGCGGCACGAGCGCAACGCCGGCGGCCGCGACGCGGTGCGGCGGATTCGCGGTGATGTCGCGGTCGCCGACGCGGACCGTTCCCCCGCGCGGGCGGACGAAGCCGACGATCGCGTTGATCGTCGTGGTCTTGCCGGCGCCGTTGCGGCCGAGCAGCGCGACAGACTCGCCTTCGCCTACATCGAGTGACACGCCTTGCAGCACGTGGCTCTCGCCGTAGTACGCGTGGAGGTCGCGCACCGCGAGGGTCATGCGACGACCTTCCCGAGGTAGACCTCGTTGACCAGCGTGTCGCCGCGCACCTCGGAGGGTGTGCCCTCCGCGATGACGCGGCCTTCGTGGAGCACGCTGATGCGCTCCGCGATCCGGAAGACGACGTCCATGTCGTGCTCCACGATCACGAGCGTCAGCGACCGGTCGAGCGACGCGATGAGTTCGGTGATGTACGGAGCCGCGGCCGGCCAGACCGACGCGCTCCAGGAGCGCATCAGCCGCGACGAGCTCGCTCGCGGGTGGCGCGCGGAAGGGACGATACGGACCGGCAGCGGCCGCCACGCCGATCGCGACGTTGTCGCGGGCCGGAAGTGGGTCGAACAGCTCATTCCTTTGATACATCCGCGCGACGCCACGGCGCGCAAGCTCGTGAGGACGCCGACCGGTCACGTTCTCGCCCGCGAGTCGCACCTCGCCGGCTGTCGGCTCGAGCTCGCCGGTCAGCACGTTGAAGAGTGTCGTCTTCCCCGCCCCGTTCGGGCCGATGATCGCGCGACGCTCGCCTTCGGCGACCATCAGCGTGACGCCCGCGAGCGCCTTGATCCCACCGAACTCGCGCCGCAGCTCACGCGTCTCGATCATGCGCGCGCCCGCGCGTACGAGGCGCGCACCAGACCGACGATGCCCTGACGCGCCGTGAGCACGAAAACGATGAAGACGAGACCGAGCAGCGTTTCGGCGAAGGCGATGTACGAAGGCATCACGCGCTCGATGAACAACACGACGACGGCGCCGGCAACGGGCCCGATCAGCGTGCTCGCGCCACCGATCAGGACTGAAACGAAGGCCTCGACCGAGCGCGCGACGCCGACATCATTCGTCGAGACGAAGCGGATCGAGTAGGCCTGCAGCGCGCCGCCGACGCCGGCGATCGCGCCCGCCAGGACGAAAGCCGACAGCTTGAGGCGCGTGGTGTCGTAGCCGAGCGCGCGCATGCGCCGTTCGTTCTCGCGCAGGCCGACGAGCGCGCGCCCGTAGGCCGACGACCGGAGCCGCCACGCGAGAAGCAGGACCAGGAGGAAGACGACCGCGACGAGGTGGAACAGCGCGTCGGGACCGTTGAAGTCGAGACCGAACAGCATCGGACGCCGCACACCCGAGAAGCCGTTCGACCCACCGGTGATGTCCGCGGCCTGGAACGCGATCGCGAAGACCATCTGCGCGAACGCGAGCGTGAGCATGAGGAAGAAGATCCCCGCGGCGCGCACGGCCACCGCGCCGATGACGAGCGCGAGGAGCGCGGACACGAGGATCGCAACCGACGAGGAGATCGAGCGAGAGCGCGAGGATCGCGAGAATGAGCATGTCGCGCAGGATGCCCGTCGCATAGCGCGACGACTCCCACGCCGCCGACCAAATAGGAAATCCAACGAGTAAAGCTGCTGCGACGAGGATGCCGAGCGGCAAAAGGATTCGCCTCATGAGGGTCGGCCAAGAGCGGACGCGGGTGGCACGGCGAGTAGGGTCCTCGCGAGCGAGAGTCGAGGGGCCCCGCCAAGGCGCGGCGAGACGCCACGCGCAAGGGCGGGGACACGTTTCGAGCGAGCGAGGACCCCGAGCCGGGACAGGACCCGCGTCCGCTCGCAGCAAACGCTCATCGCGCGATCCGGATGCGCCCGAGGAGTCCGGTCGGTCGCAGCAGCAGAACGAGCGCCATGACCGCGAAGATCAGCGCGAGCGCGAACTGCGGAAAGAGCACTCTGCCGAACGTGTCGACCGGCCCGATGAGCGCGCTGCCGGCGACCGCACCGGAAAGCGTTCCGAGACCACCGACGACCACGACGACGAGCGAGTAGATCAGGTAGTCGACGTCCATACCGGGATAGATCCCGAACACCGGTGCCGCGATGACGCCGGCGAGACCCGCGAGCGCGGCGCCCACCGCGAAGGTGATCGCGAAGAGACGGTCGATGTCGACGCCGAGCGCCGCGAGCATCGGCGCGTCATCGACGCCGGCGCGGATCAGCGCACCCACGCGCGTGCGCCGGTGTACGACCGCGAGGACAGCTGCGAGCGCCACGCCGAACGCGATCACGAACAGCCGGTACGCCGGATAGTCGCCACCCATGATCGAGATGGCGTGGTCGAGTCCGGCCGGGAACGGGATCGAGCGGATCTCGCGGCCCCAGGTGAGACCGACGAGGTCCGCGATCACGAGAGACACGCCGATGGTGAGCAGTACCTGATCCAGGTGGCGCCCGCGCAAGCGTCTGAGCAGGAGCGGCTCTATGACGAGGCCGAGCACACCGATGAGCAGCGGCGCGAGCACGAGCGCAAGCCAGAACTGGCCGGTCCGCTGCACGACGGTGAGCGTGATGTACGCGCCGAGCATGTAGAAGGCGCCGTGCGCCAGATTGACGACGTCCATCATCCCGAAGATCAGCGACAGCCCGGCGGCGAGGATGAAAAGCAAGGCGCCGAACGAGATGCCGTTCAGCGCCTGCACGACCGCGGTCTCGGGAGTCATCCCGGAAGACTATTTGCCCGGATCGGTCACGCGAGCGACCTTGCCGACGATCGTGTTGACGGCCTGGCCGCTCTGCACCTTCACCTCGCGGATGTAGATGTCCTGGATCGGGTTGTGCGTGTCCTTGTCGAACTCGAAGTCGCCGCGCGGGCTCTTGAACTTCACGTTCTCGAGCGCGGCGATGAAGGCGTCCTTATTCGTCGTGTCGCCCTTGACGGCCTGCAGCGCGAGGTCCACGGCCTGCATGCCGTCCCAGGCCTGGACCGCGAAGACGTCCGGCAGCAGGCTGTACTCCTTCTGATAGGCATCCACGAAGGCCTTGTTCTCGGCGTTGTCCAGCGTGACGGCCCAGAACAGCGAGGTCGTCGCGCCGCTGGCCTGATCCCCCACTTCCTTGAGCACGTCCTGCTCGGTGAGGAACCCGGCACCGTTCATCTTGTAGCCAGCCGCGGTCATGCCGAGCTGCGTCCACGCCCTGATGTAGTTGATCGCGTCCGTGCCCGAGAAGAAGGAGTAGATGTCCTTCGTCTGCTGTCCCTTGAGCTGCGTCACGAACGGAAGAAAGTCGGCGCTTCCGAGCGGCGCCTTGAGCGAGCCGGTGATCTTGCCGCCGCCTTTGGTAAAGCCGCTCGTGAAGTCCGCGGCGGACTCGGTGCCGAAGCCGTAGTCGGCAACGAACGTGAAGACCTCCTTCACGCCCTTCTGCGTCGCGAAGTATTCCCCGATCGGATAGCTGATCTGGTAAGAGCTGAACGAGCTGCGGAAGATGTACTTGCTCTTGCACGAGGGTTTGCAGTCCGTCGTCGTGCGCGTCAGCGCGTTGCCGCCGGCGTTCGTCTCGATGAAGATAAGCTTGGCCGCGTCGATGGCATTGCGGACCGCGTAGGCGATCGGTGTCGCGACGATGCCCATCATCAAGTCGACGCGATCCGAGTCGATGAACTTCTGCGTTTTCTGCGCGCCGACGACGGGGTCGTTCGCCTCGTCCTCGTAGACGACGGTGACGGGCCGGTTGGCCAGCGCCTGACCCTTCTGCTTCAGGTAAAGCTTCGTCGCGCGCTGCATCGAGTTGCCGAGCTCGGCGTAGACCTTGGTGAACGGCAGGAGCATCCCGATCTTGAGCGCTGGGCCGGGCGTCGCGGTCGGCGTGACCGACGCACCGCTGGGCCCCGGCGTGGCGGCGGGACCACAGGCTGCGAGCGCCGCCGCGGAAGACGCGGCCAGGAATCGCCGTCTGGTGAGCCGGTAGGTGCGACGCTCCGCGCCTTCGTTCTCGCTCATGTGCTCCCCCCTTTTGTGCTGGTCGGACCGCGGGCGAGCCTAGCCAGCGCGCTGCGGACTGGCAAGCCCGACGTCGCGCCCATCCAGCGTTACCGCGATGCGGCATGTCAGGTTCGCGCGGTGGAGCGCCAGAGATTGCGCTCGCTGCATCCTATTTTGGTTTAGTATCATAATGATAGTGATGTGCTAGAAGCGATCGAAATCGAATAGGGGAGGCAAGACATGATCCGCGAGAAGTCAGCGTTCATCGCACCTGGTCTGGTCACGTTCCTGGTCCTGGTCGCTCTCGAGCTGCTCACCGTCGCGGCGCTCGTCATGCTCATCATCGGACGCGCGCCGGCAATCGTGATCATCCTCGACGTCCTTGCGGTCGCCGCCGTCGGCATCTGCTTCGGCGGCTTCCTGATCGTCAGCCCGAACGAGGCGCAGGTGCTCCAGCTGTTCGGCAACTACACCGGCACCGTCCGTACGCCCGGATGGTGGTGGACCAATCCCTTCACGATGCCACGTCGCAAGGTCTCGCAGCGGGTGCGCAACTTCGAAAGCTCGCACCTCAAGGTGAACGATCACGACGGCAACCCCATCGAGATCGCCGCGATCGTGGTGTGGCGCGTCACCGACACGGCCGAGGCGGTGTTCCAGGTTGACGACTACGAGAACTATGTGAAGGTCCAGACCGAGGCCGCCGTCCGAAACCTCGCGACGAGCTATGCCTACGACTCGCACCAGGACGACCAGCTCTCACTGCGGACGAGCAGCGACGAGATCACCGGTCGCCTGCGCAGCGAAGTGCAGGACCGTCTCGCGAAGGCCGGTATCGAGGTCATCGAAGCGCGCTTGTCGCACCTCGCGTATGCGCCGGAGATCGCGCAGGCGATGCTGCGCCGCCAGCAGGCGAGCGCGGTCATCGCGGCACGCACCCGCATCGTCGAAGGCGCGGTCGGCATGGTCGAGATGGCGCTCGAGGAGCTCTCGAAGCGCAGCGTGGTCGTGCTCGACGAGGAGCGGAAGGCGGCGATGGTGAGCAATCTGCTCGTCGTCCTCTGCAGCGAGCAGAACACGCAGCCGGTCGTGAACACGGGCAGCCTCTACACCTAAGTTGGCCGTGGCAGAGAAGAAGGCCTACCTCCTGCGCGTCGACGCGACGCTGCACGAGGCCCTGCAGAAGTGGGCGGCCGACGAGCTGCGCAGCGTGAACGCCCAGATCGAGTTCGTGCTGCGGCGCGCGCTCCAGGATGCGGGTCGCTTGCCGACGGGACCGCCGCCGGCTAGGCCGACTCGCGCTCGAAAAGGGTAGCCAGGCCCTGCCCGACGCCGATGCACATCGTCGCGATGCCGTAGTGGCCGCCGCGCCGTTCGAGCTCGCGCAGCACGGTCCCGGCGAGCCGGGCGCCGGACATCCCGATCGGATGCCCGATCGCGATCGCGCCGCCGTTCGGGTTGGTGCGGTCGTCGGGCAGGTGGAGCGCGCGAATGCACGGGATCACCTGTGCGGCGAACGCCTCGTTCAGCTCGATCGCGTCGCACTCGTCGGGCGCGACGCCGGTGCGCGCCGCGAGCTTGCGCACCGCGGGGATCGGGCCGAGACCCATGTAGTCGGGATGCACGCCGGCCGAGGCCGCGGCGACGACGCGCCCGAGCGCGCGCAGTCCCAGCTCGCCCGCCGTCTCGCGCGCGGCGAGGATGAGCGCCGCGGCGCCGTCGTTGATGCCGGATGAGTTCCCGGCGGTGACCGTCCCGTCCGCCTTGAACGCGGGCTTGAGCTTCGCGAGCTTTTGGACGGTCGAATCGGGACGCGGATGCTCGTCCTCGTGCACCAGCGTCGTGCCGTTGTGCACGGGCGCGATCTCCGTGGCGAAGAAGCCCTCGGCCTTAGCCTTCGCGTAGCGCTGCTGGCTGCGCGCCGCGTATTCGTCCTGCTCCGCGCGCGAGATCTTCTCCTTCACGCGGACGTTCTCCGCCGTCTCGCCCAGCGAGATCGGGTGATAGCCCAGATCGACCATGCGCGGATTGACGAGACGCCAGCCGAGCGTGGTGTCGTACAGGACGCGCTCGCCGCGCGGGAACGCCTCCGATGGTTTCAGCGTCACCTGCGGCGCGCGGGTCATGCTCTCGACGCCTCCGGCGATGACGATGTCCGCCTCGCCCTCACGGATACGGCGCGCCGCGTCGTTGACCGCTTCGAGACCGGACCCGCACAGTCGATTCACCGTGACGCCTGGCACCGAGTCGGGGAGGCCGGCGAGGAGCGCCGCCATACGCCCGACGTTCCGGTTGTCCTCACCGGCCTGATTCGAGGCGCCGAAGACGACCTCGTCCACCTGATCGTCGCCGATGTCGGTGCGCTCGAGCACGGCGCGGATGACGTGGGCGGCGAGGTCGTCCGGCCGGATCTGCGCGAGCGCGCCGCCGTAGCGACCGATCGGCGTGCGCACGTATCCGAGAACAACCGCATCGCGCGGGTGGCGGCTCATCCTTCTATCTTCCCTCAAACCTCGCCGGAGTCTTCGACGTAAAGGCGCGCACGCCCTCGGCGTAGTCGCTCGTGCGGCCCGCGCGATCCTGCAGCGACGACTCGAGCTCGAGGAAGGACGCGAAGTCGCGGTCCCACGCCGCGTTCAGCCCCTCCTTCGAGAGCGCGTACGCCTCGGTCGCTCCCGATGCCAGGCCATGCGCGTACTCGCGCCACTTGTCCGCGAACTCGGCGTCGGACCACACGCGCGTCACGAGACCGATGCGCAGTGCCTCGTCCGCGCTCACCGGTTCACCGGTGAGGATCATGTCCGTGGCCCTTCCCCACCCGACGATGCGTGGGAGGAAATACGCCGACCCGGCATCGGGCACGAGGCCGACGCGGGTCCACGCCGCGCGGAACGACGCCGACGAAGACGCGACACGGATGTCGCACGCGACGGCGATACCGAGGCCGGCTCCGGCGACGACGCCGTTGACCGCGGCGACGACCGGCTTGCGCATGATGCGGATCGCCGCGATGAGCGGGTGATAACGGCGACGCAGCTCGTTCCCGAGTTCGAGCTCTTCGCCGGCCGCGACCTTCAGGAAGCGGTCTCTCAGATCCTGGCCGGCCGAGAATCCGCGGCCCGCTCCGGTGATGACGACCGCACGCACGGCGGCGTCGGCCGCGACGTCGTCGATCGCGAGCGCCAGCGCGCTCGTGAGCGCTTCGTCGAAGGCGTTGAGCACCTCGGGGCGGTCGAGAGTGATGACGGCGAGCGCGCCATCGCGCTCGAGACGGAGCGGCCCGCTCACTACTTCCCCTTGAACGTGGGCTTGCGTTTGTTCACGAAGGCGTCGACGCCTTCCTTCTTATCTTCCGTCGCGAAGAGGAGGTAGAAGGCCTTCCGCTCGAACTCGAGGCCGGCGTCGAGGGTCGAATTCCAGGCGAGGTCGACGGCCTCGGTCGCGAGCCGCGCGGCGACCGGCGCTTTCTCGGCGATCGTCCGCGCGAGCGTCTTCGCGTCCTGCAGCCAGCTGGCCGCGGGGTAGACCTGCGCGACGAGGCCGATCGACTTCGCCTCCTGCGCGCCGACGAACCGTCCGGTCAGGATCATCTCGTTCGCGACCCACTTGCCCACCGCGCGCGTGAGCCGCTGCGTGCCGCCGGCGCCGGGGATGATCCCGAGATTGATCTCGGGCTGGCCGAACTTCGCGGTCTCGGACGCGACGATGATGTCGCAGGTCATCGCGAGCTCGCAGCCGCCGCCGAGGGCGAAGCCTGACACCGCCGCGACGATCGGCGTCTTGACCCGACGGATCGCCTCCCAGCGTGCGGTGAGATCCTGCGCGAGCATCGTGACCGGGGTCGCGGTCACGAAGTTCTGCTTGATGTCGGCGCCAGCGGCGAACGCGCGCTCGTTGCCGGTGAGGACGATGCAGCGGATCTCGCCGTCGTCATCGAGAGTCCCCAGCGCCGTCACCAGCTCGCCGAGTACCTCTTCATTAAGGGCGTTAAGGACGTCGGGCCGGTTGAGCTGGACGACCGCGATCGGCGGCTCGCGCGTCACGAGCACGGTATTCGGCACTGCTGACCTCCGCTCTGGAAGTGGCGCAAGTATGCGCGACCGCCTTGATACCGGATGCCCCCGACAGCAGAGGTCCAAGCACATGTCCGCCCATTAGCCTCATCGGTCCGGGGTGGTTGCTGTGGAGAATGCGCTGTTCGAGGATCGCCGTCTGGAGCGGACGCTCCAGGTCGCGCGGCTCGCGGGCGCCCTCCTCGTTTTCGCCCTCGGACCGCTCTTTCCAAGCCTCGCTCCGGCTCATGTCCTCGTCCTCGGCGCCGCTCTCCTCGCGTGGACCCTCATCAACACGCGTCTCGTGGAGGGCGCGCGGACCGCCGCTGGATACGAACGCGTCGCGCGCTTCAGCTTCGTCGTCGATACGTCCGTCGTCATCTACGCGATCTGGGTCTTCGCCGCGGATCCGCAGTGGACCGCGTGGGCGGTCGGCGTGCTCATCATCATCGGCTCGGCGTTCCGCTTCGGCCGACTCGGCGCGCTGGCCTCGATGACGACCATCACCCTCGCGTACCTCGTGATCGTCGGCTGGCGTCAGCAGACGTACGGCTACAACATCGAGCTCCAGCGCGTCGCGTTCGCCGTGTCGCTCTATCTGCTCACGGCGCTCATCATGTCGGGCGCGATACGCGAGCTGCTCGAGCTGCGCAAGCAGCGCGAGCACCAGCTTTTCCACGATCTCCTGACCGGACTGCCGAATCGCGCGCTGCTCATCGAGCGCCTGCAACAGCAGCTGCTCCGTCAGCCGCGCACCGGCGAGTCCGTCGCCGTCCTGGTGATGGATCTCACGGACTTCAAGGCCGTCAACGACAGCCTCGGCCACGCTGTGGGCGACGACCTGTTGAAGCAGATCGGACCGCGCCTCGCGGCAAGCCTGCGCACGGCGGACACGATCGCTCGCCTGGGCGGAGACGAGTTCGCGATCCTGCTGCCCGGCACCGATGAGACCGGCGCGGCGCGCGTCGCCCAGAAGATGCTCGCGGCGCTCGAGCAGTCGTTCCCGCTCGAAGGCGAGGCGCTCGACATCGGCGCGAGCGTTGGCGTCGCGGTCGCGCCCGGGCACGCGACGCAGGCGGAGCAGCTGCTATCGCGCGCCGACGTCGCGATGTACGCCGCGAAGGGATCGCTCGCCGGACTCGCGGTGTTCTCGGCGGAGCACGAGCGCGACGGCGCCGGACGCCTCGCGCTGATGTCCGACCTGCGCCGCGCCGTCGACGAGGGCGAGCTCGTCCTCTATTACCAGCCGCAGATCGATCTGCGCACCGGTGGGATCACGAGCGTCGAAGCCCTGGTCCGTTGGATGCACCCGAAGCGTGGGCTCGTCGGACCGGATGAGTTCATCCCCCTCGCGGAGCGCACCGGTCTCATCAAACGGCTCACTCGCACCGTGCTCACCGAGGCGATCCGTCAGGCGCGCGCCTGGGAGCTCGCGGGTCTGCGCGTCCCGATCGCGGTGAACCTCTCGATGCGCAACATCCACGACCCGCAGCTGCCGCAGACGATCGCCCAGCTGCTGCAGCGCTGGGATGCGCGACCGGATCTGCTGCGCCTCGAGATGACCGAAACGGTGCTCGCCGCCGATCCGGAGCGCGCGCTGCAAACGATGGACTCGCTGCGCGCGATGGGTGTGCACATCGCGCTCGATGACTTCGGCATCGGGTACTCGTCGCTCGCGTACCTCAACCGTTTGCCGCTCGACGAGATCAAGATCGACCGGTCGTTCGTGATCGGCATGATCGACGACGAATCGAGCGCGACGATCGTGCGGGCCACCGTGGAGCTCGGACACGGGCTCGGTTACGCGGTGGTCGCCGAAGGCGTCGAGAACGCGGAGACGCGTCAGCGCCTCACCGCGCTCGGCTGCGACGCGATCCAGGGGTTCCTCGTCGCGCGGCCGATGCCGGCGGATCAGACCGCGGAGTGGATCGGGCGCGCGACCGTTCCGGCCGTGGTGGCCGCCGGGGACTAACGAAGCTGCCCTTTCGGAGGCGGCTGGCACTTCGGGCACACGAACATCTCATCCAGACCATGCCGCGTCCGCACGATCTTCGTGCCGCAGCGCGCGCACGGATCGCCGACCTTGCCGCGGATCTTCATATGCGTGCGGATCTTTGTGCCCAGCTCCGGCGGAAGGTCGTGCTCCACGATCTCCACGGCGCGCGCCAGCGTCTCCCGCAGGGCCGCGTACAACCGGTCCATCTCGCCCTCATCGAGCGTCGTGACGCGCCGCTTCGGATGCAGCTTGGCCTGCCAGAGGATCTCGTCGGCATAGGCGTTGCCGATCCCCGCGATGAAGTCGCCGCTCATCAGCATGTTGCGCAGCTCGCGTCGCGTCGCCTTCGCGCGACGACCGAACTCGTCCGCGTTCCACGGGAGCGTGCCGGCCTCGGGCCCCTGGCGGTCGAACCCGGGCAGGTCCGCGGTGCTCGCGCCCGGCTCGACGAGATAGACCTTGCCCATCCGCGTGTCGTCGCGATAGCGCAGGTCACGCGCGTCCTTGAGCGGCGCGCTCGATCCGATGCCGTCGAAGGTGAGAGCGAACGCCGTCGTCGCCCGGATCTTTGTTTCCGTGGGGACGATGTCGAACAACCCCGACAGCATCGGATTGATGACCAGGCGCGTGTTGTCGTCGAACACGAACGTCAGGAAGCGGCCGCGATGCACGACGTCCCTCAGCTCGCGCCCCTTGAGCGCCTCCGGGAGCGGTCGGGTCGCCCGCAGGACCAGCGGGTCGTGTACGCGCACCGCGGTCACGTGCTTGCCGACGAACGCGTCCGCGAGGCGGCCGCGGAGGACGTGGAGGTCGGGCCACTCCGGCACTAGTCGGCCACCGCGGCGAGCCAGCGCGGCTCGGGAAGATCGAAACGCCGCGCGGCCCACGCCAGACACGACTTCAGCTGCTGCCGCTGGAACGATCGGATGCGCGGCAGACCGGCGGCCGGCGGACGGCGCGCGCGGTCGGCGAAGTAGCCGGCGAGGCCCGCCAGCGATGCGTCGACGACGCCGGCGCGAAGCGGCAGGACCTCCTCGTACCAGTCCAGCACGCGCTCGGGTATGGGTCCGCCCTCGACCGCGACGCTCTGAGCGAATGCCGTGACGTCGAATTCCGGAGGGCCGACGCTTGGATACGGCCAGTCAAAGATGCGCACGCGGTCCTTCGCAGCGAATGCGGTGGACGCAGGTGCTCGAGTCGTTCCGCGTGCTGGCGTAGGTCCGGCAGCGCGACATCAAGCCACTCGCGCGCTTCTTCGGCGCGACGCCGCGCGAGGGCCGCGGTAATCGCGAGCTCGCCGCTCTCGGAAAGACGTCGCCACAGCTCGGCAAAGTCATGGTGCTCGGTGCGGGACAGCCAGCGCGGAAGCGGGTGGCCGTGCGTGCTCGCATGGAAGGTCGCGAATGAGCGCGCGGACCGCTGCGCCTTCGCCGGGGACCAGGGCGGCATCGTTTGTGGTCCCACGTCCTCGAGCAGGAGGACGTGCCAGTCGAGCCGCTTGAAGGCGCCGAGAAATGCGGGTGCCCACGGGCGGATGAGCCGGCCGAGCTCGCGGTACACGCGCTCCTCTTTTGGCAACGCGCCCCGCATGTACTCGTTGCTCGACGCGTTCACGCCTTTGAAAAATGCGTGACGCCCGTCGGCGAGGACCATGCGGAAGGTGGCGGATGGGGCATAGCCGCCGTAGACGCGCGCCGCTCGAACGACGGTCGATCCCAGCGCGCGCGCAACGTCGTCCTTCACAGCAGGTGGCACCGCGGACCAGGGTGGTTTGGCCTCAGCTCCCTGTCGTGACACTGGCCCGCATCTGCTCCCACGCCTCGCGCGCTTCCTCGACCGAGCCCTCGTCCTCGATGGTGGAGATGTCGCCGGGATCCTTGCCGAGGATCACCGCCTTCAGGACGCGCCGCATGATCTTGCCGCTGCGGGTCTTCGGCAACATGTCGACGAAGTTCAGCTCGCCGATCACCGCCACCGGTCCGAGCTCGGAGCGGACGGTCGCGAGCAGCTCCTTCTTGAGCGCGTCAGATGGCGCGTGTCCGCTCTTGAGAACGACGAAAGCGGAGATCACCATGCCACGCAGCTCGTCCGGCCGCCCCGTGACGCCGGCCTCGGCGACCGCGGGATTGCGGAGGAACGCGGTCTCGACCTCGATCGTGCCGATGCGGTGGTCCGCGATCTTGATGATCTCGTCGGCGCGTCCTGAGAACCACACGTACCCGTCCGCGTCGATCGACGACGCGTCGCCCGTGAAGTACACCGTCTTGCCCGGGACCTTCTCCCAGTAATCCTTTGCGTAGCGTTCGGTCTCGGCCCAGAGACGCGCGGTGAGACCGGGGAACGGGCGCTTGATCACGAAGATCCCCTTCTCGCCGGGCTTCACCTCGTTGCCGTCGCTGTCGACGACCGCGGCCTCGATGCCCGCGAGCGGAACGCCGCCGGAGCCGGGCTTGATCGGCAGGAGCGCCACGCCGTACGGGTTGCCGACGACCGGCCCGCCGGTCTCGGTCTGCCAGTAGTGATCGATGACGGGGATGCGATCGCCGAGCGCCTCTTTCTGGAACCACTCCCAGGCCGGCGCGTTCAGCACCTCACCGGCGCAGAAGACGCGCTCGAGCGATGAGAGGTCGTGCTGCTTGGCCGGCGCGCTGCCGTAGCGCATGAGGAGGCGCACCGCCGTCGGCGAGGTGAACACACCGGTGACCTGGTGGCGCTCGACGATGCGATAGAAGGTCTCGGCGTCGGGATGATCGAGCGCGCCCTCGTAGGCGATCGTGGTGCAGCCGATGAGCAGCGGCGCGAACACGATGTAGGAGTGCCCGACGACCCAGCCGATGTCGGAGGTCGACCACCACACGTCGGCCGGCCGCAGCCCGAACATCCACTTCGCCATGCTGTGGACGTAGACCTGATAGCCGCCGTGCGTGTGCACCGCGAGCTTCGGCTTCGCGGTCGTGCCTGACGTCGCCAGGATGTACGCCGGCTCGTTCGCCTCCATCTGGACATGTGAGTCGTCCTGGCCGGCGGCGCCGCGCAGGAACTCGTCCCAGGTGATGTCGCGGCCGGCGGTCATCGCGACCGCGGCCGATCCGCGTTTCAGCACGACGACGTGCTCGACCATGGGCGAGCCGGCGACGGCATCGTCGACGATCTGCTTCAGCGGCACGTCCTTGCCTTTGCGATAGGTGACGTCCGTCGCGAAGACGGCGCGCGCGCCCGCGAGGCGGATGCGCTCTCCCAGCGCGCCCGCCCCGAAGCCGGCGAAGACGACGATGATCACCACGCCGATGCGGACCGCGCCGAGCATCAGCACGATCGCCTCGGCGCAGGTCGGCATGTAGATCGCGATCCGGTCGCCCTTCTTGATCCCGAGCCCGCGCAGCGCCGCGCCGACACGCCGCGTCTCCTCGTGCAGCTGCGCGTAGGTGTAGGCACTTCGCTCGCCGCGCTCGTTCTCGGTGATCAGCGCCGTACGCGAGCCCGCGCCCGTCTTCACGTGGTGGTCGACGCAGTTGTAGGCGAGGTTCGACAGGCCGCCGCGATACCAGCGGAACGTCGGCGGCTCCCACTCGAGCACGCGCTCCCACTTGCGGAACCAGGGCAGCGCCTCTGCCGCGCGTCCCCAGAAGCCCTCGGGATCCTCGGTCGCCTCGCGCTTCCACGCCGCGACCTTGCCCTCCAGCGCGCCCATGTGGTCCTCCCTAACTAGCGCCCAGCTCCCTGAGCTTGAACCGTTGGATCTTGCCCGTCGCGGTCTTCGGCAGCTCGTCGACGAAGTCGATCCAGCGCGGGTACTTGTACGGCGCGATCCGGGTCTTCACGAACAGCTTGAGCTCGTCGGCGAGCGCGTCGCTCGGTCTCTGGCCCTGTTTCAGGAGAACGAACGCACGGGGCTTGGTGAGCTCGTCCTTGTCTTTGGCGCCGACGACGCCGCACTCGAGAACGGCCGGATGCTCCATCAGCGCGGCCTCGACCTCAGCGGGCGAGACCCACTGACCCGAGACCTTGAGCATGTCGTCGGCGCGCCCCTCGTAGGTGTAGTAGCCGTCGGTGTCGAGGTGGTACTTGTCGCCGGTCACGGTCCACTCGCCGCGGAACGTTGCCTTCGACTTCTCATGCTTGTTCCAGTAGAAGGCGCAACACGAGTCGCCCGACACGTGGAGGTTCCCGGTCTCGCCGGGGCCGAGCTCGCGCCCGTCATCGTCGACGATCTTCGCTCTGTATCCGGGCACGACCGTGCCGCTCGTGCCGCCACGCGCGCTGCCGGGCCGGTTGCAGATGAAGATGTGGAGCATCTCGGTCGAGCCGATACCGTCGAGGATCTCGATGCCGAAGCGCTTCTTCCAGGCGTCGAAGAGCGGCTTCGGGAGCGACTCGCCCGCGGACACGCAGAAGCGCAGCGACGAGAGGTCGTATTTGAAATCCGCCTCGGGATACGCGAGCAGCGCGGCGTAGAACGTCGGCGCGGTGTACATCACGGTCGGCTGCTCGGTGGTGACGATGCCGTAGACCAGATCCGGCGTGGCGCGCTCCGGCTTGTAGACGACCGACGCGCCGTAGCGCATCGGAACGAACACGCCGTTGCCAAGACCGTAGGCGTGGAAGAGCGGCGATACCGTGAAGTAGCGATCCGCTTCGGTGCAGCCGAGGACGTGGCGGCCGAACGTCTCGGCCGAATAGATCATGTCGTGCTGGAGGTGCACCGCGCCCTTCGGAAAACCGGTCGTGCCGGACGAATAGAGCCAGAAGCACATGTCGTCGGGCGTCGTGTCCGCGGGCTCGAGCTCGTCGTCGGCCGCGGCCAGGGCCTCCTCGAATGAGGTGACACCAGACGGCTGGGCACCGCCGAGCGGCGACGTGCCCGACGTCGTCACCAGGATGTGCCGGAGACGCGGGCATTCCTTGCGGATCTCGAGCACCTTTGGCAGCAGCGGCGCGCTGACGACGATCGCGACCGCGCGACTATCGCGCAGGATGTACGCGAGATCGCGCGAGATGAGCAGCGTGTTCGTCGGCACCGGTATCGCACCGAGCTTGATCGCGCCGAAGAACGCGTAGACGAACGCCGGCGAGTCGAGACACAGGATGACGACGCGATCCTCGACGTCGACACCGAGCTCGCGGAGCGCATTGCCGCAGCGATCCACGTTCCGCGCCATATCGCCGTAGCTGACGGACGCACCCTGGCAGCGGATGGCGACGGCGTCGGGTCGCTCCGCGCGGTGCGCGTCGACGTAGGTTTCGGCCGCGTTGTACCGGTCGCCGAGCTCAGGAAGTCGCAGCTCCCCCACGCCCGGGATTATCGCGGCAGCGTTTCCAACACGGCGAGCACGGCGCTCTTTCCCTCATGCAGCCGCGCTCCGTCCCACACGGCCGGGACTCGTCTGCCTCCGTGCGCCGCGAATGCCTCCGCGCCGTCGGTGTCGACGTTCCGGAAATCGACGCGTCTTTTGATGCCGAGGTCCACGACGCGGCGCCGGACGTCGGCCGAGTCCGGATCGTCTATCCGGTGGTAGAGGATCACGCGTCGGCCGGAGCGAGCTCGATGAAGGAATCCGTGACCTCGGGATGCTCGCGCCGCAGACGATCACGGAGGCGGACCATGAGCCGCTCGACGTCGCCGGCGGGGATCTCGTCGTGTACCGAGACGCGCGCCATGACGAGGAGCTGGTCCGTCCCCATCTGGACCGCGACGAGCTCGAGGATCTTGTCGATGTACGGCTCGCTCCCGATCGTCGCCTCGAGTGCCTCGCGCACGCGCTCGGGCGGTGCCTGTCCGACGATGAGTCCGCGAGCGCCCCACGCGAGCTGGTACGCGACGTAGATGAGGACGATGCCGATGACGGCGCTCGCGAGCGCGTCGAAACGGTGGTCGCCGGTCGCCACGGTGAGCGCGAGCCCGATGGTCGCGGTGGCGAGACCCGCGATTGCCGCGCTGTCCTCGTAGATCACGGTGCGCAGCGCCGGATCCTGAAGCTGCCCGAAGAAGCGACGCACCGGAACGTCGTCCTCGCGCGCGGCGTGGCGCAGCTCGCGGACCGCCACGCTCAGCGAGAACATCTCGAACACGGTCGAGAGGCCGAGCACGATGAACCCGACCGCGGCCTGCTCGACGGCGTGCGGATGTGCGAGACGGTCGTACGCCTGATAGATGGAGAAGATGCCGCCGCCGAAGAAGAGGAACAGCGCGACGACGAGCGCCCAGAAGTAACCCTCCTTGCCGTGGCCGAGCGGATGCCGTTCGGTCGCCGGCCGCGCGCTGCGGCGCAGGCCGACGTACAGGAAGATCTGGTTCAGGGAGTCGGCGATCGAGTGCGCGGTCTCGGCGAGCAGCGCGCCCGAGCCGGTCATCGCGGCGGCGACCGCCTTCGTGATCGCGATCGCGAGATTCCCGAGGAACGCGGCGAAGACGGCGCGCGTGGTGCCCTCCGACACGGTCGGTGGTCTGCCTTCTACGTCAGCTCGACGGTGTCGCGCCAGGAAGGGACCGCCGTCGTAAAGCCAAGAGCGCGAACTCTCGGCTCGAAGGCCGCCTGCGCGTCGGGATCGCCGTGCACGATGAACGTAGTTCGCGGCTTCTTGGTGAAGTTCCCGAGCCAGCCGAGGAGCTCGGGCTCGTCGGCGTGTGCCGAGAATCCGCTGATCGATCGCACCTGGCAATGGACCTCGAGGTCTTGCCCGTCGATCCGGATCTGCGTCGCGCCCTGCTGGAGCTGCGCGCCAAGCGTGCCGTCGCCTTGATAACCGACGAAGAGCAGCGTCATCGCGGGATCGGCGACGAGCGCCTTGACGTGCTGGACGATCCGCCCGCCGGTGATCATCCCGTTGGAGGCGACGACCATGAGCGGTCGCGCCGCCTGCTCGATCGCGAGAGACTCCTTCTGGCTGTTGGCCTCGATGGCGTCCGGATAGTCGATCGGTGGGTCGTGCCGAGTCACGAGCGCCCGAGCGTTTTCGTCGAAGTAATCGAGATACGCCCGATACACATCGCTGGCTTTCTGGGCCATCGGAGAGTCGAGGTAGAGCGGCAGGTGCGGGATGGTCCCGGCGCTGAGCAGCCGGTCGAGCTCGTAGACGATCTCCTGGGTCCGGCCGATCGCGAACGAGGGCATGAGGAGCACGCCCTTCGCGTCACCCGTTAGCTTCACCGCCTCGCCGAGCAGTCGGATCGCCTCCTCCTGAGGCTCGTGGGTCTTCCCGCCGTACGTCGATTCGATGAGCAGGTAATCGGCGTTCGTGACCGGGGTGGGATCGCGCAGGATCGGTGTCCCGGGCCGGCCGAGATCGCCGCTGAAGACGATCGTGCGTTCCTGGTCACCCTCCACGGCGCGGACGCGAATGATCGCTGAGCCCAGGATGTGGCCCGCGTCCAGGTACGTTGCCGTGATCCCCGGCGCGACCTGGATTTCGGCCCCGTAGTCGATGCCGTGAAAGAGTCCGAGCGCGGTATTGGTGTCGTCGACCGTGTAGAGCGGCGCGCGGAGCCCGGTGACGGCTTCCGGCTGCGCCTCCCGCGTCGCGGCGGCGGGATCCTCCTTGGTCGCGGCCGTGAGCGCGGCCGCGGTCTCCTCGTCCTCTGCCGCAGCGCGGTCAGGATTCCGTTCGGCGAATCGCTGGTGGCTGCGCGCGAATTCCTCCTGGAGCTTGGCGGAGTCCAGCAGCACCAGTCGGGTGAGGTCGACGGTCCCCTTGGTGCCGTAGATCGGCTTGCGGAATCCGGATGCCGACAGATGCGGGATGAGACCGCAGTGATCGAGATGCGCGTGCGTGAGCAGCAACGCGTCGATCTCACCCGGTTGGTAGGCGAACGGCACGCGGTTGCGGATCACATCGTGCGGGCTCCCCTGGAACATTCCGCAATCGACGACGACGCGCGCGCGGTCGGTCTCGAGCAGATATTGCGAACCCGTCACCGTGCGCGTCGCGCCGAGAAAGTGCAGGCGCATCCGAGCCATCATGGCACCCGCGCCGGGCGTGGGCGCCACGGGCAATCCGCGTAGGCTGGACGTCTTGCCGCCCCTTGCGCGACCGGAGCCCTTCGACCCACTGCGGAAAGGCTTGTACACCGGCGACGAGCTGATGCAGGGCTACACCCCCTCGAATCCGGAGGGCGCGCTCGATCGGAAGATCGCTCGCTACTTCGTGGCCGCGGGTGGCCGCAACCCGGCGTCTGCCGCGGAAGCCATCGCCCAGCGGCTCCACGATTTCGGCATCGACCGTGCGCTGACCGCATGGCTCGACGGGACCGGCGGCACCGTCCCCAAGGTCGTGGGTCTGATGGGCAGCCACGCGACGCCGCGCAACGATCCGGAGTACGCATCGGTCGCAGAGCTCGGGTGGCGGCTGGCGCGCGCTGGCTTTCTCGTGGCGACCGGCGGCGGACCCGGACTCATGGAGGCCGCGAACCTCGGCGCCTACTTAGCGAAGTACGCAGAGCGCGGCGTCCTCGATCGCGCGGTGGCGGTCCTGCAGCGGGCGCCGGCATTCGATCCCGACCACGCTCGGTACATCGAGGCGACGCGGCAGGTGCTCGCCGATTTTCCGGATGGCGCGGTCAGCCTTGGCGTACCGACCTGGGTCTATCCGGACGAGCCGGTGAACCTGTTCAGCTCGCACATCGCGAAGTACTTCTCGAACAGCATGCGCGAAGAGGGCCTCATCGCGATCGGCAACCACGGCGTGGTCATCGCGAGCGACACGCCCGGTAGCGTCCGGGAACTCTTTCAAGCCGCCGAGCAGGACAGCTACTGGGTGGGCGATCGCCGCAGTCCGATCGTCCTGTTCGGTCCCCGGGGCTCCTCGAGCCTCCCGCTCTTGATCTCACACGCGCGACGCGACGGCTACGCCGACGTCGTCAGAACGTTCGAAGAGCCAACAGCAGTCGTCGACTTCTTCGCTCGCACACCTCCATTGATCCGGCCGACCACAGCGCCGATGAAGCTCGGTGCCGGCGTGCGGCTCAGTCGGTCCCGCGCCGGGTCCAGAAGCCCTGCGGGTCGTACTCGCGAATGATGCGCAGCTCCTGCGCGCTCGGCGGCTCCGTCGCGCGCACGTCGTCCGCCACCCTCATCGTCCAGCCGGTGTTCGCCGCGATCTCGTCGACCGAGCTCGTGGGGTGATAGGACACGAGCACCGCCTCGCCACCGGTGAAGCGGAACACGCCGAGCGTGGTGATGAGCACCGACGGACCGCCGCGCGGAAGTCCGACGCGCGCGCGCCACTCGCCACCATCGCCGTAGCCCGGCGAGGTGATGAAGTCGACGCGCTCGCGCAGGCGCCGCTTGTCGTGGGCCATGATCACGATGAGCCGGTGCGCGAGGCTCGCGATGTCCGCGCCGCCGCCTGAGCCCGGCAGCTGCACGGTCGGATGCGCGCGGTCGGCGCCGATCGCCGTGGTGTTGAGATTGCCATGCCGGTCGACCTCGGCGCCGCCGATGAAGCCCGCGTCGACATCGCCGCGCTGCAGGAGGCCCATGAGGTCGATCGTGCGTGCGCACCACACCGCACCGGTCACGTTCGGCGGATCGCCCATGGTGTACAGGAGCTTGGGCGAGGGCTCGTCGCGGACGATGCCGAGCTCGAACAGGCCGACGGCGTTCGGCGCATGCGTCCGTTTCGCGAGCACGAAGGCGATGAGCGGCAGGCGCATGCCGACGAAGACGCGCTCGCCGTCGCGGATCTCGCGCGCGGCCTGCGCGACCATGAGCTCCCCGGGCGAGACGTCCATCACATTGGGAAGACGGCGGTGGCGATGGTGAGCGCGACGGCGATGACGATGAGCTGCCCGATGGCACTGGCGATCGCGATCCAAACGGCTCGACCGGTCGTGATGTCGAGGGCCGCGCGCAACGCGACGACGGTCGCGACGAGGACCCAGATGGAAACGACCAGCCGCGTAAGTGCCTGCAGCCCCGGAACGAGCTCGAAGAGGATCAGGAAGCGCGCGGTGTTCGCGTACCCGAGCGTGCGCGCGAGCTCGCCCCAGCTCGACTTCGTCTGGGGCCCCGGGAACAGCTTCACGCCGACGATGTACGCGACCCACGCGTAGAACGCCCATCCGAGGAGCGAGCCGAGCGCTCCGAAGAAGCCGCTCGACGCGCCGGTGAGCACGCCGTTCACCGCGCCGCTCACATCCGGTCGATGATCGAGCGGGACATCATCCACCACCTCCCACCGAGATTCGCAGCTGCTGCCAGCGCGGGCCGAGCTTCCGCAGGTAGTCGCGGCGGTCGCGAACGCCGGTGACCCACTCTTTGATCCAGGCGTCGAAGCCTTCCGCGGTGCGCGTGGCGCGATGGTAGTCGTGGAAGAACTCGTGGTCGCGGCCGTAGCGGCCCTGCAAAGGTGAGGGGTGGCACGCGCCCGGCTCCTCGACCACCGCGACGACCTTCAACGCGGGCACGATGGTGCGGTTCGGATCCGCGCCGATCACCTCGCGCGAGACGACCTCCTCCGCGAGCACGATGACCCCCTTCGCCGCGAGCGCGGCCTCCTGCGACACGCCCCAGGGACCCAGGAGCTGCGCGTTCCCGTCCGCGTCGGCCTGCTGCACGGCGATGACGGTCACATCGGGCGTGATCGCCGGGATAAGAAGGAGTGGCGAGCCGTCGAACGGCGACGTCGAAGCGAGGAGCGTTCCGTTCGCTCGCGGGATGTCGCTCCCGAGGAGCGTGCGGGTCGGCAGGTAGGGCGCGCCGAGGGCGCCGGCGAGCAGCGCCTGCGCGATCGTGAAGTTGCTGTGGTCGCGCACCGCGATGCGACGCGGGATCCCCTGTTCCATCGCGCGCCGGTAGGCGTGCGCGAGGCCGGCCGACACGTTGCCGACCCACGCGGCGGTGACGCTGCGCACGCAGCCCGCGCCGATCAGCTGATCGAACGCGATGTCGGAGATCGGCCCGATGAGGTCGAGATCGCGCCGTCGTTGGCGGATGAGCTCGTGCGCGAACGCGAACGGGATCGCCGGCTCGAGCGCGCATCCCAGCGCGACGGATACGCCGTCCGGGACGAAGCGCGTGACCGCTTCCGCGAGGCTAACGCGCTTGTCCGTCCTACCGGCCCTTGAACTCGGGCTTCCGCTTTTCGACGAAGGCCTTCACGCCCTCGCGCGCGTCCTCGCTCTTGAAGACCCGGATGAGCGCCTCGCGCTCGATCGCGAGACCGTCCGCGAGCGGAAGGCCGTAGCCCTGCACTGCGGCGAGCTTGATCTGGCCGACGGCGTAGCTCGGGCCTTCGGCGTATGACCGTGCGCGCTCGACGGCGATCGCCTGCAGCTCGGCGGCCGGCACGAGCTCGTCGACGATGCCCGCGTCCTTCGCCGCCTGCGGCGAAAGCGTCACGCCGCGCAGCATCAGCTCGAGCGCCTTCTGCCGGCCAACCAGGCGCGGCAGCCGCTGCGTGCCGCCGGTGCCCGGGAGCAGGCCCAGCGTCACCTCGGGCAATCCGATCTTGTAGCCACCCTCCGCCGCGATGCGGAAGTCGCAGCACAGCGCGATCTCGAGACCGCCGCCCAGGCAGTGCCCGTTGATCGCGGCGATGACGACCTTCGGCGTGCTCTCGAACTTGCTCATCGCCTCGTTCGCGCACACCACGAACGCGTTCTGCGCGTCGAAGTCGCTCTTCGCGAACACCGACACGTCCGCGCCCGCGGAGAAGAACTTCTCGGATGCGCTGCGCACCACGATCGCCTTGATGCCGTCGTCGCTCCGTGCGGCCTCGATCGCGGCGTCGAGCTCTTCCATGAACTCGCGGTCGTAGGAGTTGGCCGGCGGGCGGTCGAGGATGATGTGCCCGATCGCATCCTGCTTCTCGAGTCGCACGGCCATGTCGCTGACCTCCCCAACGTGTGCTGCGCGCATACCTTAATCTCCTCTTGATCACGGGGAGGTCCTGACAATGGCCAAGATGCTCATCGGCGGAGAGCTCGTGGACGCCCAGGGCGGCAAGACCATCGAGGTCCGCAATCCCGCGAACGGCGAGGTGGTCGGTCAGATCCCGCGGGGCACGCCGGCCGACGTCGATGCCGCCGTCGACGCGGCCCGCAAGGCGTTCCCCGGTTGGGCGGCAACGCCCGGCAGCAAGCGCGCGAAGCTCATGCACCAGGCCGCGCTGAAGATGCACGAGGTCGTCGACGAGGTCGCCGAGCTGCTCGCGAAGGAGCAGGGCAAGCCGCTCGCGCACGCCAAGATCGAGGCGCAGCGCGTCGCCGAGAATCTCGAGTACTTCGCGGGGCTCGCGGACAAGATCCGCGGCGATTACATCCCGCTCGACGATCCGTCGAAGTTCGGCATCACGATGCGGCGCCCGGTCGGCGTGGTCGCCGCGATCACACCGTGGAACTTCCCGCTGACGCTCTTCGCCAACAAGCTCTGCCCGGCGCTCGCGACCGGCTGCACCATCGTGCTGAAGCCCGCGTCCACGACGCCGCTCGCGACGCAGCGCGCGATCGAGGCGATCAACTCGGCCGGCTTCCCGGCCGGCGTCATCAACACCGTGCACGGCTCGGGCGGCGAGATCGGCGACGCGCTGGTGAGCCACGGCAGGATCAACAAGATCGCGTTCACCGGCCAGACCGCGACGGGCAAGCGGATCATGCAGCTCGCGGCGAAGAACGTGACGCGTGTCACGCTCGAGCTCGGCGGGAGCGACGCGATGATCGTCGCCGACGACGCCGACATCCGGCGCGCGACCGCCGCGGCCGCGATCGGACGCTTCTTCAACGCCGGACAGGCCTGCCTCGCGGTGAAGCGCATCTTCCTGTTCGAGAAGATCGCCGAGGAGTTCATGACCAAGTTCACGGAGCGCGCGCAGAAGGAGTGGAAGATCGGCGACCAGTTCGCCGCCGACACGAAGATGGGCCCGCTCCACACCGAGCAGCAGCGCGCCGAAGTCGAATCGCAGGTCGCCGACGCCGTGAAGCGCGGCGCCAAGGTGCTCGCGGGCGGCAAGCGCCCCGACGGGCCGGAGTACGCGAAGGGCTGGTTCTATCCGGCCACGGTCCTCACCGACGTCCCGGAGGATTCGCGCATGTCGACCGAGGAGGTGTTCGGGCCGGCGGTGCCGCTCTTCATCGTGAAGGACCTCGACGAGGCGATCGCGAAGTCGAACTCCTCGATCTACGGCCTCGGCTCGTCGATCTTCACCCGCGATATGGCGAAGGCGCGCAAGGCCGCGGAGCAGCTCGACGCGGGCTACACCTGGGTGAACGACATCCAGGTCGCGTACGACCAGCTGCCGTTCGGCGGCGCGAAGCAGTCCGGATTCGGCAAGGAGCACGGCATCGAAGCGGTCGAGAGCTACACCGAGAAGAAGTCGGTGGTACTCGGGTCGGCATGACGGACGCCCAGACGCTCATCACCGAAGCGCAGGAGCTCGGTCTGTTCAAACCGCAGGCCGCGTTCGAGGTGCACTGCTCGAACTGCCACGGACGCCTCGACGGCCGTGGCGACTGCCCGACCTGCGGTCTCATCGGACGCGGACCGGCGGAGCTCGAGCGCCGCGCGCAGACCGACCCGGCCGGCGTGAGCAAGCTGATCTCCGCCGCGATCCAGAAGCGCAAGAACTACCGCCCGGCGGGTCGGGAGAAATCCGCAGACCGCTAGCGCCGCTCGTGCCTAGGGCGCGTTGAGCCGATACCCCACGCCGCGCACGTTCACGATGAGCCGCGGCTCCGACGCGTCGTCCTCGAGCTTGTCGCGCAGACGCCCGATGTACACCTTGAGGTAGTGGTTCTCGCCGCGGTACTCCGGACCCCACACCTTCTCGAGCAGCGTCTCGTGCGGTAGCGCTTCACCGCGCCGCGCGGCGAGCTCCGCGAGGAGATCGAACTCGGTGCGCGTCAGCCGCACCTCTTCACCGCTCAGGAACACGCGGCGCCCGCCGATGTCGATCCGCAGCGGCCCCGCCTCGATCACGCCGCGCGGCGACTCGCCGCGGGGGCGCGTGGTCCGCCGCAGCACCGTCTCGATGCGCGCGAGGAGCTCGCGCGGGCTGAACGGCTTCGTCATGTAGTCGTCTGCGCCGAGCTCGAGCCCGCGGATCTTGTCGTGCTCGAGGCCACGCGCGGTCAGCACGATCACCGGCAGATCGCTGGTGCGGCGCAGCTCCTCCAGCACCGAGAACCCGTCCCGCGCCGGCAGCGCGAGGTCGAGCACGATGATGTCGGGCCGCGCTGCCGCGACCGCGGCAAGCGCCTCCTCGGCGTCCGCGGCCTCGATCGCCTCGAGCGGCACGCGCGCGTACTGGAGCGCGCTCCTGACCAGCGAGCGGACGTCGGGCTCGTCGTCGACGATCAGTACCTTCACGCGCTCTCCGCGCGCAGGCACACCACGAAGGTCGAGCCCCCGCCGGGCGTGTCCTCGTAGTCGAGCGTGCCGCCGTGGAGCACGACGAGCGATCGTGCGATCGAGAGGCCGAGTCCCGCGCCGGGCGTCGCGCCCACGCCGCTCCCCCGGAAGAACTTCTCGAACATGTGCCCGCGCTCCTCGGGCGGGATCCCGGGGCCGTGATCGCTCACGGCGATGCGGAACAGGCCGTCCTGTCGCTGGGCGCGCACCGTGATCGGCGTGCCGGACGGCGCGTACTTGATCGCGTTGCCGACGAGATTGCTGAGCGCCTGGCGCAGCCGGCCGCGGTCGGCGGAGACCGTCATCGCGTCGGGCGGCGCATCGAGCGCGAACCATTGCCGGCGCTGTTTCGCGAGGACCTGGTGGTCCGCGACGATCTCGCCCAGCAGCGTGCGAACGTCGAGATCCTCGGGCTCGAGCGCGACAGCGCCCTGCTCGAGCCGCGCCATCTCGAGCAGGTCCTCGGTGAATTCCTCGAGGCGTCGCACGTTGCGCTCGGCGCTCTCGGCGAGCTCGCGCTGGCCCGGAGTCAGCACGCCCGGCCGCTCGCCGAGGAGCAGCTCGACCGCGCCGCGCACGACGGTGAGCGGGCTGCGGAAATCGTGCGACATCGCCGCGAGGAAGTCGCTCTTCATCTGGTCGACCGCCCGCAGCGCCTCGGTCTCGGCTGCCTGCCTTTGGAACGCTTCGCGCTGACCACGCAGCCCGCGCAGCTCACGGACGAGGCCCGCCATGAGGAACGCCGCCAGGAAGTTCACGGTCACGGTGAACACGATCCGCTCGGGCTCCACGGCGTAGCCGTAGAAATTCGATCGGAAGAGCGCGACGCCGACGTAGGCGAGCGACATCGCGCCCGCGCCGAGGAGCCCGCCACGTCGACCGAAGCGGAAACCGCCGGCGATGATCAGCAGCGGCATGACGATGTACGTCGTCCAGCGCGGGTCTGATGAGAACACGAAGATCGCGAATGCGACGACGATGAGGTCGACGAAGTAGACGCCGCGTGAGAGGCGCTCGGCGCCGTCGGTGGTGCGCGTCCGACGCAGGGCCGCCTCGATGGCCACGGCCTCGAGGAGCAGCCCGACGCCGAGGAGCACCAGCGACCACGCGCCGAGGTTCGGGAAGAACGGACCGAGCACGAACGCGAGGCCGGCGCCGCCGACCCGTACCAGATTGAACGTGCGCTCGAAGCGCACGAGCTCTTCGCGGCGCTCGTCGGCGAGCATCACCGTCTACCCAGGGAGGGCGCTCTCCACCGCACTCAGCAGCTGTTCGTCGTCGTGCTGGAGGACCTGGCCGTTCCGCTGCGTGCCCGGCAGCACGAGATACGCGATGGCGCGCGCCGGCGCCTTCGGATCGATGAGGCGTCCCTCGCGCGCGGCGTCGCGGTACTCGTCCGCGCGTGGGAAGTCCGACGATGCGGTGCGGCGGATGCGCTCCTGCATGTCGGTGTCCATCGCGCCCGGGTTGAACGCGCAGGCCGTGACACCGGTCCCCTCGACCTCGAGCGCGAGGCTCCGCGTGAGCTGCACGACGGCGGACTTCGCGGCGGAGTACGCGGTCCACCCCGCGCTCGGTCGCGTCGCGGAGCCCGACGAGATGTTGACGATGCGGCCGACGCCGCGGTCGAGCATGCCCGGCAACACCGCGCGGATCGGCAGATAGGTGCCGCCGACGTTGATCGCGATGTTGCGCAGCCACAGCGCCGCGTCGGAGCGTGCGAGCGGCGCCATCGGGTCGACCATGCCCGCGCAGTTCACGAGGATCGACGCCGGCCCGACCCAGCGCGCGGTCGCGAGCGCGAGGTCCTGCACCTGCCGCTCGTCGGCGACGTCGGCGGTCTGCGCGAGCGCGTGGCCGCCGGAGCGCTTGATGCCCTTCACGACCTCGTCGAGCTCGGGGGCGTTGCGCGACGCGAGCACCACCGAGGCCCCAAGGGCCGCGAGCGTCTCCGAGACGGCGCGACCAAGCCCGCGCCCGGCGCCGGTGACGATCGCGACCTGACCGCTGAGAAGCGCCATGGCGGCAACGATAGCGAAGGGGTCTGTTCGCTCAGCGCACGGGGCTGGCGAGGGTGCGCGCGAACGCGTCGGCGAGCCGGTCGATGTCGCCGTCCTGGTGCAGCGCCCAGAACGAGATGCGGATCGCCTCCAGCCCGGGCTCGGAGAGGTGCTTCACGACGATGCGCTGCTCGCTCCACATCCGCTCCACGACCTCGAGCGCCGGCGCGCCCTTCGGCGCGGCCACGACGATGCCGGTGGGATCGGTCGGCCGCGAATGGATCGTGAACGGCAGGTCGGCGAGCCGGTCGAGCAGCCGCGCGCGCAATGCCCGCACCCGTTGTGCGACGGTCGATCCGAGGCGGCGGTGCACAGCGAGCGTCTGTCGGAGTCCGTGGAACGCCCCGGCGTCGACGGTGCCGATCTCGAAGCGCGACGCCTCGGGCTTGAGCGTCACCGCGCCTTCGAGGTCCATCGCGTTCTGCGAACGCCAGCCGAGGCGCGTGCTCTCGAACCGCGTCGGGTCCTTCACCCAGAACGCGCCCACGCCGAGCGGACCGTGGAGCCACTTGTAGCCGAGGAAGGCGTACGCGTCGGCGCCGAGGGAGTGGACGTCGACCGGGTACTGGCCCAGCGCCTGCGCGCAGTCGACGATCACCGTCCCGCCGGCGTCGTGTGCGATGCGCGCCGCGTCGGCGACCGGAAGCACCTTGCCGCTCTTGCAGCCGACCAGCGACATGACGAGCGCCTCGGCCTCGTTCGCGAACGCGCGACGCACCTCCTCGAGGAAGCTCGCGTCGTCACGGTGCGGGATCACCTGCACACGGTCGCCGCGCGTGCGCCGCGCGAACACCGGCAGCAGCGCGCTGCCGTGCTCCTCCGCCGTCGTGACGATGAGCGCTCCGCCGCGCCGCGGCAGGCGCGGCCGGAGGCGCAGACCGCCGACGAGCGTGTTGAGCCCATCGGTCGCCGACTGCGCGAGCGCGACACGCGTCGCGCCACCCTCGTCGCCGATCGCGGCCGCGATGTCGGCGCGCGTGGCATCGAGGCCGGCGTTGTACGCGTCGTACCCCACGTGAGAGAACATGCCGACCGATGAGAGCCACTCGCGATAGGCATCGGCCGCGCGGTGCGCGACCGGGAACGTCGGCCCGGACCCCGCGACGTTGAAATAGAGGAAGTCGCCGCGCAGCGCCTGAAGCGCCTCGCGCGAAACGTCGGGTGCCGGGTCGATCTTCGGCGCGTCGTCGTTCATGGTTGCGACGATACCCTCACGACGTGGTGATCCCGCGGATCGCGAGCCCCGCGGTGAACAGCGCGGCGAGCCCCAGCGCGACCGACTGACCGCGCGGCGTGCGGTCGCGCACGAGCGTCACCGCGAGCGGCATGGCGACGGCCACGGCGAACCCGTACAGGATGTGCAGCGCCTCGCGTGGCGCGCCGCTGAACAGGAGCACCAGGAGGCCCAGCCCGCCCTGACCGACCGCGGCGATCGTCGCGATCGCGATGGCCCCGCTGAAGCTCGCGTTCGGCCCGCGGTCGCGGACGCCCTGCACGATGCCCCAGAGCCCCACGAGCGTGTAATAAAGGACAAGCGCGTAGCCGACGCGGCCGTGGAGCGACAGCACCAGATCCACGGCCGAAGGCTAGGGCATTCGCCGCATATGCTCGTTCGGTGATCGACGTGCGCGACCTGTCGCGTTCCTTCGGGCGCACGGTTGCGCTCGATCACGTCTCGTTCCGCGTCGAGCCCGGCGAGATCGTCGCGCTCCTCGGGCCGAACGGCGCGGGGAAAACGACGGCGAGCCGCATCATCGCCGGCATCCTCGCGCCCAGCGAGGGCGACGTACTCGTCGACGGGATCTCGGTCCGCGCGGATCCGCACAGCGTGCGCCAGCGCTGCGGCATGGTCACCGACCAGCCCTCGCTCTACGAGCGCATGACGCTCCGCGCATATCTCGGCTTCTTCTGCCACCTCTACGACGTCGCGGCCGCCGCCAAGCGGACCGAGGAGCTCGCGGAGCTGCTCGGCCTGTCCGACCGGCTCGACGTCCGCCTCGGCGCCTTCTCGCGCGGTATGAAGCAGAAGGTCGCGATCGCGCGCGGCCTGGTGCACGACCCGCCGGTGCTCCTGCTCGACGAGCCCGCCACCGCGCTCGATCCCGAGACCGCGCGCTCGCTGCGGTCGTTCATCGTGTCGCTCCGCGCGCGGCACCGGGCGATCCTCCTCTGCACCCACGATCTCGACGAAGCGCAGCGCATCGCGGACCGCGTCGTCGTCCTTTACCGCGGCCGCGTTGCTCGCGAAGGTCTCACCGGCGTGCTGCGCGCAGATTCACATCCGCGCTTCGTCGTCTCCTTCTCCGGCGACGCCGCCGCGGCGCGCGACGCGCTCACGCGCGCAGGCGTGAAGGCCGAGGCCACGACCGCTGAGAACGGCTACGCCGCGCTGCGCTTCGACGCCGACGAGCCCGGGACCACGAACCCCGCGGTGCTGCGCGCGCTCCTCGACGGTGGCCTCCGCGTGATCACGCTCGTCCGCGAGGAGCGCTCGCTCGAGGACGCGTACTTCGCGATCGTCGCCGAAGCGCGTGAGCCGGAGACGGGGAAGGCCAATGGGTAAGGCCGCGCTCATCGCCTGGCGCGAGATCCGCTGGGAGATCTTCGGCGACCGCGGCGCGATCATCCGCACCGGTTTCTTCGCGCTGCTGCCGATCCTGTTCGTGCTGAGCGGGCGCGGAACGGGCCCCGGCGGACCGAACGAGATCTCGATGCTCGTCCTCGCGCTGCAGAGCACGCTCATCCCGGCGCTCTCCGGCGTCGCGCTCATCGCCTCGACCTTCACGCAGGAGAAGGAGAACGGCACGCTCGTGCCGCTGCTCGCGTCGCCGGTGCGCGACCTCGACATCGTCGTCGGCAAGCTGCTGGGCATGGTCGGCCCGGTGATGGTCATCTGCACCGGCAGCCTCACCGTCTACTACGTGCTCGCCTCGGCGCTGTTCGGCGCGGCGCGCGTCCGCGAGGCGCTACCGCCGCAGATCCTCTTCGCGCTGCTCGTGGTCGCATTCCTGTATCTGATCACCGCGGGCAGCTGGGTGCTCATCATCGCCGCGATCGTTCGCACGACGCGCGCCGGCCAGCAGATCGCCGGTCTCATGATCGGCATCTCAGCGGCGATCTTCGCCGTCCTCGGCGTCGGCGCCGCGCGCATCGCGGACGGCTGGGCGCTTGTCGGCCTCGGTGTCGCGTTCGTCATCGCGGACGTCGTCGCGCTCGAGGTCGCCCGCCGCGTGTGGCAGCGCGGCGAGGTCATCGGTCGACTTTGAACTCGCGTTCCGCGACGGGGCGCTAGGGGGCAAGCTCCCACTGCACTTGCACTCGGACGACGACCTGAGGCGCCCTTGATAGCCCCGTCGACGGTCGGCGTGAGGCCGATGTCGTTGACGCTGATGACCTTCCCGAGCTGCACGCCGGCGGTCGTTGCCATCGCCTGCGCTTTCGCGCGGGCGTCTTGGATCGCCTGTTCGCGCGCGCTCGCCTGCGCGGCTTTGGCGTCGAGGAGCGCGAATGCCACCGTCGCGGTGGTCGCGGCGTCACCGCCCTGGACGAGTGTGTCCAGCGCCTTGCCGACGCCGTCGGTGCCGTGGAGCGTGAGGGCGATCTGTTGCGATGCCTGGAATCCGGTGAGCCGGGGCGCTTTGCCCTGTTCGTACGCGTACTGCGGATCGATGCGGTAGGAGACCGTCTTGGTGTCGCTATCGGCGATCGCCAGGGCTTTCGCACGTTCGAGGATCTTCGCGATCCGCCCGGAAAGCTGCGCCTGCGCTTCGTCCGCCGTCGCCTCCTGCGCGATGGTCCCGACGGTGACGATCGCGCCATCGGGCTTCGCCTTCACGGTCGCGTCGCCGGTCGTGACGATGCCGGGCGGGATGACCGCGTTGACCGGAAGCGAGAGCGCGGGCGCGAAGGTCGTCGCCTGAGCGGGCGCCTTGGCAGCGACGACGAGTGCAACCACCAGGAAACCGAACACGAGGACCACGATGAGTGTCCGTTGGAAGAGCGTGAACATCCGATGAATCCCTCCTGCCCTGATGTACCGGATTGACGCGCCCCGAGTTGAAAAGTTCCGGCGTGCGGGCGCCAGCTTGGCCGGCGTTGACGGACCCGCACTGGCCCGTTAACGTTCGCGTCCTCATGGCACGCAGCGTGTTCTTCGTCATCGTTATCGAGCTCCCCAGGGGAGCCGGCGGAGGAGGCGCGCTCAGCTAGCGGAACGGACAGCACCAGCGGAATGAAGCCTCCCGAAGTCGGGAGGCTTTCCTGTTTCTAAGAGGAGGAAGCGATGGCCAGCAGCGTTCACGAACGGATGAAGGAGACGGCGGCGCTCGGGACGGAGATCCCCGAGACCGGCTGGGCCTACCAGGACGGCGTGTTCAAACGACTTGCCGACGCGCACGTCAGTCTCGCGACGCACGCCCTCAACTACGGCACCGGCGTCTTCGAGGGCATCCGCGCGTATTGGAACGCCACGCAGGAGCAGCTCTACGTCTTCCGGTTGCGGGAGCACTTCGAGCGCATGCGTGACAACTGCAAGCTGCTGCGCATCGAGCTGCCGGGCGACAGCGCGGCGCTGTCCGAGGTCACGCTCGAGCTCCTGCGCAAGAACGAATTCCGTACCGACGTCTACATCCGGCCGCTCGCGTACAAGGCCGCGCGCTCGATCAAGGTCGCGCTGCACGACCTGCGCAGCGGTTTCGGCATGTTCGCGTTCCCGATCGGCGCGTATCTGCCGACCTCCGGACTCGCCGCCCGTACCGCGACCTGGCGGCGCACCGCCGATGACGCGATCCCGGCGCGCGGAAAGCTGACCGGCGCGTACATCAACACCGCTCTCGCGGTGGACGAGGCGCACGATGCGAACGCCGACGAGTCGATCTTCCTCACGCGCGACGGCCACGTTTCCGAGGGCGGCAGCGCGAACCTGTTCATGGTCCGCGGCGGCGAGCTCATCACTCCCTCGGTCACCGACGACATCCTCGAGGGCATCACGCGCGACACGGTCATCGCGATCGCGCGCGAGGAGCTCGGCCTCACCGTGACCGAGCGCGCGATCGATCGCACCGAGCTCTTCATCGCCGACGAGGTCTTCTTCTGCGGGACCGGGGCGCAGGTCGCGCCGTGCGTGAAGGTGGACGGTCGCGAGGTCGGCGACGGGGCGATCGGCCCGGTCGCGCGCCGGATCGGGGACGTCTACTTCGCGATCGCGCGCGGCGACGACAAGCGCCACGCCGCGTGGCGCACGGCGGTCCAGCGCTGAGCGTCTCGTATCAGGGCCTGGCCGGTGCGTTCTCGGAGGCCGCCGCCGCGGCGCTGTTCCCCGACCAGAAGCTCCTGCCGCGTCGCACCTTCTCCGAGGTCTTCGACGCGCTCGAGAATGGAGAAGTCGACGCGGCGGTCGTGCCGGTGGAGAACACGCACGCTGGATCGGTCGCCGACGTGTACGACCTGCTGCGCAACCACAGCGGTGTCCGCATCGTCGCCGAGGCCGTCGTGCGCGTGCGTCATTGCCTTCTGGCCGTGCCCTGGGCGAGGATCGAGGACATCAAGATCGCGCGCTCGCACCCGCAGGCGCTCGCGCAGGTCGAGGACTTCCTGCGCACGGCGAGGATCCAGCCGGAGGTCGCCTACGACACCGCGGGCGCGGCGGCCGACATCGCCGCGTCGGGCGATCGCACCGTCGCCGCGGTCGCGAGCCGCCGCGCCGCCGAGCGGTACGGGCTCAAAGTCCTCGCCGAGTCGATCGAGACGAGCCCGGATAACTTCACGCGCTTCTTCGCGCTCGCGCGCGATGGCGACGACAGCGTGGCGCACCGCGTCCCCGCCGCGCTCCTCACCGGTCCGTGGAAGACGAGCGTCGTCTACGCCGCGGCGAACGTGCCCGGCGCGCTGACGCGCACGCTTCAGCCCTTCGCGACGGCCGGCGTGCAGCTGACGAAGATCGAGTCACGGCCGAGCCGCGCCGGGCCCTGGGACTACGTCTTCTACCTCGACTTCGAGGCCGACCCGCGGACCTCGCCGGCGCGCGAGGCGCTCGCGCTGATGCGGACGTGCTGCGAATGGGTGCAGCCGCTCGGGACGTACCGCGCCGCGACCACCGTGCTCGAGCCCGACTGAGCCGCGCGTAACGGGCGCACCAGCACCCGGAAAGACACGTTGAGCGAAGGCAGGCGACGTACTCTTAGTCCGGGCTGAGGAGCGATAAGGGTTGGATCGACAGGGGACCGCGGAGGCACTCCAGCGTCTCGCCGACGAGGCGACGGCGCGCGAACCGTCGCTCGGAACGGTGCTCGCGCGGCTCGCCGACGCGGTGCGCGAGGGACGGACGACCGAGGCCGCCGCGTACACCGGCGCCGTCGACCCGCGCGGTCTGGCCGAGCTCCTCGCCGGCAAGCACTCGCGCCTATGGGCGGTGCTCGAGGTCATCCGGAACGTGCTCGTCTTCGCGCCGAAGGGATTCGACGGCCGCGTCGTGCTCAACTTCTCGTCGCTCGCGATCACCGACGCGAGCCTCATCGGCGTGCTCATCCTGCTGTCGCTCTCGCTGCACATCCGCAGCGAGATCCGTGACGCGCAGGTGCGCACGCGCGCGCTCTTGAAGGAATCGGAGATCCGCGCGCTCCTGGGTCACGTCTCGTCGCTCGGCGCGCTGGACTTCGGGACCGGCGACGCCGAATCGATCCTCGCGGACATGGCCGCCGAGGAGCGGCGCATCTACGAGCGCGCCGTCGAGCGCGAGGGTCAGCTGTTCGATCTCGAGGGTGTCGTCGAGAAGCTGCGCGATGCAGCCGTACGTCTCGAGCGCGCCGCCGATTCGCTCGCGCGGCGTTAGGCCATGCCGGGCTCCGCGCACCGCAGCGTTTCCTTCAATCTCGC
>VBEZ01000107.1 GCA_005882255.1 Chloroflexota bacterium
GATGACGTCCGCCGCGAGAGCCGGATCGACGGTGGGCTGCGTCTTGCTGATCTTCCCAGCGCCGGCGGCGAGCGTGATCTCGCCGGCCGCCAGGCCCGAGTTGATGACGACGCTGCCGTTCGTGCCGGCGGCGGCTTTGTGGATGTGCCCGATGTTGATCGGGGTGCCGGCCGGGCAGCCGGTGATGTCCGTCTCGAACAGCGCGTTCGCCGCGGTGATGGTCCCGCTCGCGTCCTTCGTGGTGGTCAGCGTGAAGGTGCCTTTGCCGGAGCACGACGCTTCAGCGTTGGCGATCGCGGGGACCTCGTTCGAGGTCTTGAGATCGGCGGTGAAGACGAACTTGAGCTGCGGGGTCGGGGCCGGGGTCGGCGTGGGGGTGGCCGCGACGGTCGGTGAAGCGGTCGGAGCGACGGCTGCAGGGCCGCAGGCGCCCAAAACGAGCACCCCGGCGCTGAGCCCGGCAAGAAGAAGACGCATAGACACCTCCTCGTGTACCGCCGTAATACGGTGTGGGATCGATTCTGGATGAAGACCCGAGCAGGCCAATAAGCCGGATCCCGTCGTGGACGGTCATCTCTCTGGGACGGAGGTCACCCTCCGCCTCTAGCGGCGCACCCGGGGACGGCGCGGGCCACGCCATCGCCCCCATACATCGCCTTGCTCCGGGAAGAGCTTGCCTCGTTTCACCCGCTTGCGCGGATCGTCACTGTGGCGCTGGTCCTCGCCTCGCGGCGGACGGGTGTTACCCGCTTCCCTGCCCTGTGGAGTCCGGACTTTCCTCGACGGCTTTCGCCGCCGCGACCGTCTGGCCTGCTCGGACCACCATTCTAGGCGCGGCGTGCGTTGCGCAGGAGCGCGTCCACCCGCTTCGCCGCGCGTACGAGCGCGTCGTCGGCGGGTCCGCCACTCTCGGCGACATAGGTCTCGACGAGTCCGTCCGCGTCGCGCGTGCGTCCCCGTTCGCGCAGGTCGGCCGCGAGACGGACCGCATCGAGGAGACCGCAGCCCAGATGCGCCGCCGACCAGCGCACCAGGACGACGCCACGCTCGGCGCGTCGCGCGCGTTCGCAGGTGAGATCGCCATGCACCAGAGCGACCGGCCAGGCTGCGAGCTCGACCGCCGCCTCCTCGGCGTTCGCGTCGCCGCTCTCCTGTCGCACCACATCGAGCGGCGTGCGGACCGGCACGCCGAGCGCGCGCAGCGCGGGGCCATCAGCCGCGACTGCGCGCTCGACCGCGATCTTCGCGCGAATGACGTCCGCGGCCTCGCCATCGCATGCGCCGGCAGTCTCGCTGAGGTCTTCCAGCAGGAGCCACGGGCCGAGCGAGGTGTGGGGTGGAGGGATCCCGCGCGAGTGAACGCGCGGCACGTTCGCGGTCTTACGCGCCAGGAACGGCAGGATCTGCGCTTCCAGGACGACGCCTCTGGGGCTGCGCTCGAAGAGGGCGGTCGTCGCGCGACCGTCGCGCACGAAACGCAGACGTTTGCGTTCGAGCCCGTCTTCCACCGCGAGCTCCTCGGCGCGCACATCCTGAACGTCTCCGCCGACGCTGCGCGCTACGAGCGAGCCGAGCGGATCCTCGCTCTCAATCATCGCGCCTCGTCGATCGCGCGATTCGCCAATTGGTCGGCGATCGCGTTCTGCGCGCGGGGGATGTGGCGGATGCTCCGCTTGGGGAACTGCGCCAGGAGCTCGCCCGCACGCAGCGCGAGAGGGCGGATGTTGGGGTGCCGGATGCGCCACTTCCCATTCATCTGCTCGACGACGAGCTTCGAGTCCATGCGGATCTCCAGGTCCTCGACGTCGTGTTTGCGCGCCTCCTCGAGACCGATGATCAACGCGGTGTACTCGGCGACGTTGTTCGTCGCGTGACCGAGATGCCGCATGGCCTGCGCGACCACGTGACCGTTCTCGTCGACGAGCGCGGCGCCGGACCCCGCGGGGCCGGGATTGCCGCGTGCTGCGCCGTCGGCGTACAGGACGGCGCGCTTCACGCGGTGAAGAACTCCGCCAGACGCGACAGATCGACGTTGCCGCCCGACACGATCGCGACGACGTTCTCGCCCTGCCGCGGCTTCACCGCGCCGGACAACAGCGCTCCGACCGCGGCTCCGCCTGCGGGCTCAGCAACGAGCCTCGCGCGCGCGGCGAGGAAGCGCACGCCCTCGAGGATCACCTCATCGGAGACCAAGACCACGTCCGCGACATGACGCCGGATGATCTCGAGGTTGCGCACGCCGGCGATCGGGGCCGCGAGACCATCGGCGACGGTCTGCACCTTCTCCATGGGAACGGGCGAGCCCGCGTCCAGTGCGCGCCGCACCGCGTCCGCGCCGGTGGGCTCGATCCCGATGACGCGCGCACCCGGGCGTTTCGCGGCGACCGCGACCGCGACGCCGGAGATCAGACCGCCGCCGCCGACGCCCACGACGAACAGATCCGCCTCCGGGAGGTCGTCGAGCACCTCCAGCGCGCAGGTCCCGTGGCCGGCGATCATCCCGTCGTCGTCGTACGGGTGAAGGAAGTAAGAGCCTTGACGCTCCTGTATCTCCTTGACCAGCGCACGGAGACCCAGCATGTCCGGCGCGAAGACGATCTCCGCGCCGTAGCCACGGGTCGCCTCGACCTTCGTTTTCGGAGCGGACTGCGGCATGGCGACCGTCACCTTCGCGCCCACCGCGCGGCCGGCATAGGCGATCGCCTGCGCGGCGTTGCCGGCGCTCATCGTGACGATGCCGTTCGCGCGCTGCTGAGGGCTGAGGCTCCCCATCGCGTTCACCGCCCCCCGTGGCTTGAACGATCCGGTGCGCTGGAGGTTCTCCGCCTTGAGGAAGGCGTGGGCGCCGATGCGCTCGCCGAGCGAGCGGCTCGTGAGGAGCGGCGTTCTGGTGATGTGCGTGGCGATGACGGCGCGGGCCCGCTCGACGTCCGCGACGGAGACCGTCAAAAGCGCCTCCCGAGGCGTTGGCCCGTCGCCGGTACCGGTGGGCCCGCTTGGATTCGAACCAAGGACCAGCAGATTATGAGTCCGCCGCTCTAGACCACTGAGCTACAGGCCCTAGGAGTGCCACCGCGCGAGCTCGCTCGCGTGGTGGCCGACGACGGCCCGTGTGCGCGCAGCGCACGGGCCCGACGTAGCGATGTTATTCGGGTCGACATCCCGACGGCCACGGGGCGCATTATCTGCGCGGAAGGCCGTCGGACCGCCGCTGACGCGGTGGCTTCAGGCCGCTGAGGGAGGGTCACGTCATGTCATCAGCCGCGGGAACGGAGTCGAGAACGCTGGTCGATCGCGCGAAGGCGATCCTGATGAAGCCGAAAGAAGAGTGGCCTGTCATCGCCGCGGAGAAGACCGAGATCGCGGCGCTCTACCGGACCTATGTGATCCCGCTCGCGGCCATCGGGCCGGTGGCGAACGCCATCGGCGGGGCGCTCATCGGGACGAACCTCGTCGGCGTAGGCGCGGTCCGCGTGCCGTTCACCAACGCGGTCGTCGGCGCGGTCATTGCCTTCGCTCTGTCGCTGCTCGGAACCTACGTCGTGGCCCGGGTGATCGACTACCTCGCGCCGCGCTACGGCGGAACGCGCGACCTGACGGGCGCCTTCAAGGTCTCGGCGTACTCGAGCACGGCGCAGTGGCTGGTGGGTATCTTCGCGCTGATACCCGCCCTGAGCGCGCTTTCGATCCTCGGCCTGTATGGCCTGTACCTGCTCTACCTCGGGCTGCCGGTGGTCATGAAGGTCCCGGCGGAGAAGGCCATGTCCTACACGGTGGCCGTCGTCGTCGCGGTGATCCTCGTCTTCATCGTCATCGGCATCGTGAGCGGGATCGTCATCGGCACGGCTGCGTTCGCGACCCTGTGAGCGCGAAAACGGCCTGAGTCCGCCGCTCCGGACCAGGTAGCGGGGGCCTACGCGAACCTTCCCCCGCTGTCCGTACGTTGTCTTTGCAAAAGTCGGGCTATGCTAGGTCGGGCGCCGCGAGGGGAGTCACGTGCACCGCTTCCGCACGTGCGCGTCGTTCCGGGGACGGAAACGACGGGAGGAAGCGCGTGGGAACGGTCATCGCGGTCGCGAACCAGAAGGGTGGCGTCGGGAAAACGACGTGCACCATCAACTTGGGCGGCGCGCTCGCGTCGCTCGGTCACCGCGTGCTCTGCCTCGATCTCGATCCGCAGGCGAATCTCACCGTCGGTCTCGGCATCGACCTGAACACGGTCGACAAGAACATCGCAAATGTCCTCATCGACCCCGACATCAAGCTCACTTCCATCATCCGACCGACGAAGACCAAGAACCTCGACGTCGCGCCCGCGACGCTGGAGCTCTCATCCGCCGAAGTGGAGCTCTTCAACGCGATCGGACGTGAGATGGCGCTGCGCGACAAGCTGAGCCAGGACGTCGTCCAGCGGTACGCCTACGTCCTCATCGACTGCCCGCCGACGCTCGGGCTTCTCACACTGAATGCGCTCGTCGCGGCGAACGGCGTGATCATCCCGGTGCAGACGCAGTACTACGCACTGAAGGGCGTCGCCGCCCTGCTCAAGATCATCAAGACCGTTCAGAGTCGCCTGAATCCGAAATTGAAAGTGCTCGGACTGCTGCCGACGTTCTACGACTCGCGCACGATCCTCGGGCGCGACATGCTCGACTCGCTGCGCGAGCTCGGAGATCACCAGGTCTTCGAGACCGTCATCCGTCAATCGGTGAAGATCGGCGAGGCGCCTACCGCGGGCGTGCCGATCGGCGTGTACGAACCGCGGTCCGATGCGGCGAAGAGCTTCGCCGATCTCGCGAGGGAGGTGATCGGTGCTCACAAGTAGTCCCGCTTCTCACAGCAAGAAATCGTTCCGCGATGCCGGCAGTCGGATCTTCCAGCAGGAATCCAACGCGCAGCCCGGCATCATCAGCCTTCTCGCGGCCCGCACACCGACCGCGGTGCGCGAACTGCCGCTCGAGAAGGTCGTCCCGAACCCGTCGCAGCCGCGCATGACCTGGCACGAGGAGACGCTGCAGGAGCTCGCCGCATCCATCAAGGAGCACGGGGTGCTCCAGCCGATCCTCGTCCGGCCGTCAGGAGACCAGTACGAGATCATCGCCGGCGAGCGGCGCTGGCGTTCGTCCAAGATCGCCGGCAAGGAAACGATCCCGGCCATCGTGGAGCGCTTCGACGACGCGACGGCACTCGAGATCGCGCTCATCGAGAACCTCCAGCGCGAGGATCTCTCGCCGCTCGACGAGGCCGTCATCTACAAGAAGATGACCGACGAGCTGGGGTACTCGATCCGCCAGCTCGCCGGGAAGCTCGGTAAGGACAAGGGCTACGTCGAGAACCGCCTCCGCCTTGCGAGCGCCCCGGACGATGTTCGCGAGATGGTCGCGAAGCGATACGACACGCTCTCGGCGGCATACGAGCTGATGAAGCTCGAGGACAAGCGGCGTCGCCGTTCGCTCGCGAAGCAGATCCTCGCCGGCCAGCTGACGCTCATCCGGCTCCACGACCGCGTCGAGCGGATCCTGAACCCGCAGGCGAGAAACGCGAAGGCCGAGCCTGCGATCCCTCCGCTGCGAGACGACGCGCTCATCACCGCGACGCGCAAGCTCAACGAGGCGCTGGCGGAGCTTTCGCGGGCCGTCGGCGACGACGGCAAGCTCACGATCCCGGAGAGCGATCGTCAGAACCTGGCGAAGTTCCTCACGATCTCGCGTGCCCGGCTTGACAACCTCGTGGCGCGACTTCGGAGCGGCCGCGCGTGACCGACCAGAAGCTGTCGGGACGGAGCAGCGTCGTCTCCTTCGTCCTCATGACCGGCCTGGTCACGGCGGCTGCCACCGGGCTGTTCGTGCTGCTGGACCCCAGGGCGCAGCAGTTCTGGGTCCAGCGGTGGGAGATGCTCGCCGGGTTCGTCCGCTCGCTGTTCGGGGGCGGTTAGGACTCGCCGGCGCGGTCGGCGACGACGGGGACCCGGGTCCGCGCGCTGTTCTCCCGCTGGTTGCGGGCGTCGCGCAGGATCGAGACGGCCGTCGTCGCGAGGCCGACCACCCCGAAGAGGAAGATCACGTTGTCGTTCGTCAGTAGATCAAACACGTGCTACCTACAAGCAACGCACGTGCCAGCGGTCAAGCGGCGGGCCGCTCGTTACGGACTGGTAACGGTTTGGCTGAAAGAGGTCAGGCCGCCTTCCGCGGCGGTCGCGCACGCTGCACACGGACCTGCGAAACGCGCCGACCATCGACGCCGGTGACCTGGAAGCGGTAGCCCTCGACCTCGACGCTGTCGCCGACCTGCGCCACACGGCCGAGCCGGCCGAACACCATGCCACCGACCGTGTCGTACGGCTCGTCTGTGAGTGCGAGGTGCAGCCGCTCACGCACCTCGGCGAGCGCGACCAGGCCGTCGACGACATAGGTTCCCGGCGCCTCCTCGCGGATCGGTGGCGAGGCGTCCTTCTCGAACTCGTCGCCGACCTCTCCGACGAGCTCCTCCAGCACGTCCTCGAGCGTCACGAGGCCCGCCGTTCCCCCGTACTCGTCGATCACGATCGCGAGCTGGGCGTGCTGCCGCCGGAACTCCGCGAGCGCCTGGTCGAGGCGTAGCGTCTCGGGGATCGCCGGCACGCGGCGCATGATGTCGTGGGCCTTCGCCCGCGAGCCACGGTCGACGCCGACCAGGTCCTTGACGTGGACGACGCCCACGATGTGGTCGAGGTCGTCGCGGTACACCGGAAAACGCGACAGGCGGTGTTGCCGCGCCACCGCGACAAGCCCGGCGAGGTCCAGCTCTTCGGGCACGGCGATGATCTCGGTACGCGGGACCATCACCTGCCGCACGAGCGTGTCCGCGAAATCGAGCGCATTCCCGACGATCACGCGCTCGCTCTCCTGGAGCACGCCCTGACGCGCGGAGGCGGCCACGAGCATCCGGAGCTCTTCGTCGCTGTGGACATTCAGATCCGCACGCGGCGTGATCCCGATCCAGCGCAGCAGCGAGTTGGCGCTGCTGTTCACGAACCAGTTGATCGGGTAGACGAGGCGGTAGAAGACGTCGAAGGGATACGCACAGAGGAGCGCGAGCTGGACGGCGCGCTGGATGGCGAGGTATTTCGGCGCGAGCTCGCCGATGACGATGTGCGCGTAGGTGATCGCGCCGAACGCGAGCGCGAAGGCAACGAGGTGGAACAGCGGCTCGGGCAGCCAGCCGAAGATCGGCGCAACGAGCGCGGCGATGGCGGGCTCGCCGATCCACCCGATGGCGAGCGAGGCGAGCGTGATGCCCAGCTGAGCCGCGGAGATGTAGCTGTCGAGCCGATCGGCGATGCGTGCCGCGAGCTTCGCGCGTACGCTGCCCGCCCGCGCGAGCTCGTCAAGCTGTGTGGCGCGAACACGGACGAACGAGTACTCGGAGGCAACGAAGAATCCGTTCGCGATCACGAGGACGAACGCGATGACGGCGCCTCGAAGAGCCTCGGCCGCGTCCATGCCCGGTGAATTCTCGCACTGAATGGACTCCGAAGAATGCGCGTGGTCGTGCGCTTGTTCGCGTCGTATCGGGAGGCTGCCGGCGTTGGTCGGATCGAGCTGGAACTGCCCGCCGGAGCGAAGGTGAAGGACGCGATCTTCAGCATCCTGAAGGACCATCCGCTCATCGCCGAGGGTCGCCAGGTGGTGATCGCGCGCAACCAGGAGTACGTGACGGCGGACGAGCCCCTCGCGGACGGCGACGAGGTCGCGCTGATCCCGCCGGTGTCGGGCGGCGCGATGACCGTGGCGCCGATCGCGGTTTCCGCCTCGCCGCTGTCCGTCGACGACGCGCTCGCCGCGGTGCGCGACTCGGGATTCGGCGGCGTCGTCGTGTTCCTCGGCACGGTGCGCGACCGCAGCCGCGGGAAGGTCGTCACGCACCTCGAGTACGAGGCCTATGCCGAGATGGCCGAGGCGAAGATGCGCGAGATCGCTCAGCGTCTCGAGGCCGATCACGCTCCGCTGCGTTTGGTCATGCACCACCGCGTCGGCGATCTCGCGATCGGTGAGATCGCGGTCATCGTCGCCGCCGGTGCGCCGCATCGCGACGCCGCTTTCGCGGCGGCCCGCGCGGCCATCGACGAGCTGAAGACGATCGTGCCCATTTGGAAGAAGGAGTTCTCTGACGACGGTGCAGTCTGGGTGGAAGACCATGCTTGAGCGACGAGCGGCTCCGCCGGGAGGCGCGAATCACGCGTGACGTACTGGATGATCGTGACCAGCCCCGACAACTACGAACGCACCCGCAAGCTCGGCTTCACGCAGCAGGGTGTGAAGAGCCGCCACCGCCGCAAGGCCGAGCGAATGGCGCCGGGCGATCGCGTCTGCTGGTACCTCACCGGGATCCAGTCGTTCGCCGCGACCGCGACCATCACGTCGCCGTACTTCGAAGGAAGCGAGCCGATCTGGATGAGCGAGAAGACTGGCGACACGTACCCGTGGCGATTCAAGATCAAGAAGGACCACGCCGTCGATCCGGACCGCGCGATCGCGGCCGAGTCGCTGCTCGCGAAGCTCGCGCACGTGAAACGCTGGCCGAAGGAACACTGGCGCCTCGCGTTCCAGGGGAACGTCCACGAGCTCGACGCGAAAGACTTCGCGCTCGTCGAAGCCGCCATCGCCGCGGCGGAGACCAGCCGGAGCGCAGCCTGACCGCGGCACAGGGCCTCGTTTCCCAGCTCGTCGCGATCTGCGGCCCCGAGCACGTGTTCTGGCAGCGCGACGACCTTCGTGTGTTCGAGTACGACGCGGGCTTCGATCGCCATCCGCCCGTCGCCGTCGTCGTCCCCGGGACCGCGGAGGAGATCGCCGCGTGCGTGAAGGCCGCCTCACGCGATGGCGTCGCGGTCGTGCCGCGCGGCGCGGGAACCGGTCTCTCCGGCGGGACGATCGCGTGCGGCGGCGCGATGGTCGTAGCCACATCGCGGCTCCGGCGGATCCTCGCGATCGACGCCGTCGGCCAGACCGCGCTCGTCGAGCCCGGCGTCCCCAACCTGCAGATCAGCGCCGCGGCGCGCGAGTCCGGCCTCTTCTTCGCGCCGGACCCGGCGAGCCAGCGCGTGTCGACGATCGGCGGGAACATCGGCACGAACGCCGGCGGTCCCCACGCGCTTCGCTACGGCTCGATCACCAATCACATTCTCGGCATCGAGATGGTCCTCCCCGACGGCGAGATCGCGGTCTTCGGAGGACGCACCGCCGACCTGCCGGGATACGACTGTGTCCCATTCATCGTCGGCAGTGAGGGAACACTCGGCATCGTCACGAAGGCGTGGGTGCGCCTGCTCCCCCTCCCTGAGGACACACGCACGTTCGTCGCCCTGTTTCGCGACGTCGAGTCGGGCGCGCGCGCCGCGAGCGAGATCATCGCGCGCGGCATCGTGCCGGCCGCGATGGAGATGCTCGACCGCACGACGATCCAGGCGGTGAACGCGGCGTTCGACGCGCATCTGCCCGAGGAGGCCGGATCGCTACTGCTCGTCGAGGTCGAGGGGCTGCGCGAAGAGACACAGGCGGCGGCGTCGGCCATCGTCGCGGTCTGCGAGGCGCGCGGCGCGTTCGGGGTGCGGACGGCCGCGACGCCGGCCGAACGCGAGCTGCTCTGGAAGGCACGGAAGCTGGGCTATCCAGCGCTCGCGCGCATCCGCCCGAACAACTATCTCCACGACGCGGTCGTTCCGCGTTCGAAGCTGCCCGAGGTACTCGCGAAGGTGAACGCGATCGCCGACCGATACGGGTACGTCATCGCGAACATGTTCCACATCGGCGACGGCAATCTCCATCCGGTGCTGCTATTCGACGGCGCGGTGGAGCCGATCGAACGCGTCATGGAGGCGAGCGCGGAGATCCTGAAGGTCGCGATCGACGCGGGCGGCACGCTTTCGGGCGAGCACGGGATCGGGCTCGAGAAGAACCACTTCATGTTCTGGGTCTTCGGACCCGAGGACCTCGAGGCGATGCAGCGCGACCGAGCGCATCAAACGTGGCCTCGCGGAGGGCATGTGGGTGTAGCGGCGCAGGTCGCGGTGGCGGAGCGCGCGGTCGATGGCGTGGCGCCGACGCGTGTCGAGCGGCCGCGCACGACCGAGGAGCTCGGCACGATCATTATCGCGGCCGACCGCGCACGCGAGGCCGTCGTCCTCTGGGGCGGCGGCACGCGGATCGGGGTGGGCGACGCGCCGGACCGCTACGACACCGCGCTGGACCTGACCGGCCTTTCCGGCGTCGTCGAGCATTCGCCCGCGGATCTCGTCTGCACGGTGCGCGCGGGCACGACGCTGGCCGAGCTCGCGAGCGCGCTCGGCCCCAGCGGTCAGCGCTGGCCGGTCGAGGCACCGTGCCCCGAGCGCGCGACGGTGGGCGGCACGATCGCGAGCGCGGCGGTGGGTCCGTCGCGTCTCCGGTACCTGCACCCGCGCGACTGGATCATCGGATGCACCGCCGTCCTCGGCGATGGGACCATCACGAAAGCCGGCGGACGGGTCGTGAAGAACGCGACGGGGTACGACCTGACGCGCCTGTACAGCGGCAGCTACGGCACGCTCGTCGCGTTGGCCGAGATCACGCTCAAGCTGGTGGCCCGGCCCGAACGGACCGCGACAATGCGCGCGACCGCCGGCGATGTCCGCTCGGCACTTCGCATCGCGGCCGAGCTCCGGGCGATGCGGCTGCCACTCGACGCGCTCGCGATCCTGACCGGCGCCGCCGCCGCGCGATGCGACCACCCAGGCGTGAGCATGTTCGTGCGCGTGAGCGGACCTCACGACGCGGTCGAACGCGTCACCCGGGCGGTGGGCGAGCGGACCGGCGCGACCAGCGCCGACGGAGTGATCTGGGAGTCGATCGCCTCCCTCCCGGCGGTCATGGACGACGTCGCGCGCGCCGGTTGGCCCGGCGGGCACGAGCCCCCGCGGGGACTCGACCTCTCGAACGCGGTGATCTATCCCGGGAACGGTATCGCATTTCTCTTCCATGCGGACGGTCCCGAGACGTTCACGCGTATGCGCGCCGACCTCGAGGCCGCGGACGGCGCTCTGGTCGTCGAGCGCGGCACACCCGAGTTCAAGCGCGCGGTCGGTGGCGCCTGGGGTCGCCCGCGCGTCCCACTCGCGATCGCGCGCGCGCTGAAGCAACGCTTCGATCCACACGGCGTCCTCGCGCCCGGCCGCATCCCGCTAGCCTCGTCCGCGTGACGATCGCGCCGCTGCACGAGGTCGAGCCCGGCCTCCGCCAGTGCATCCACTGCGGGATGTGCCTTGAAGCCTGCCCGACGTACCAGATCACGCGGCTGGAGACCGAATCCCCACGTGGCCGGATCCACCTGATGCTCAACATGCTCGAGGGCGGACCGACCAGCGACACGACGCGCCTGCACCTCGATCGTTGCCTGGCCTGCCGGGCCTGCGAGGTCGTCTGTCCGTCGGGCGTCCCGTACGGGCATCTCATCGAGGCGGCGCGGACGGTGATCGCCACGGAGACGCGCCCGCGGCGCGGCTGGCTCTCCGGCCGGCTGCGCCGGCTCGCGCTCGGTGTGCTCGCCGATCCGCCTTCGCTCGCGCGCGCCGCGCTCATCCTCGGCCTCTACCAGCGGCTCGGCGTGCGTTCGTTGCTCCACGCGACCGGCGCAACACGACTGCTCCCCCGTGGTCTGCGGCGGCTCGAGGCGCTCTATCCGCCATTCGGTCGACCGCGGTATCGCGCGCCGTCACCGCCGCCCGCTCCTCGAGCCCGCGTCGCGCTCCTGCTCGGCTGCGTCATGCGCGTCGCGTACGGTGACGTTCACACCGCGGCCGCCCGCATCCTGGCGCGACAGGGCATCGCCGTCATCGACGCGCCGGCGCAGACGTGCTGCGGCGCGCTGCACGCGCACGCCGGCGAACGCGAGGACGCTCGAGCGCTGGCGCGGCGCAACATCGCGGCGTTCGACGAGGCGGACGTCGACTGGGTCGTCGTCGACGCCGCAGGCTGCGGCGCGCAGCTCAAGGGCTACGGCGCCCTGCTCGCGGACGACGACGCGTGGCGCGAGCGCGCCGTCGCGTTCGCGGCCAAGGTGCGCGACGTGAACGAGTACCTCGCGGAGATCGCGGGCGAGCGGCTGGGACGTCTCGACCTTCGCGCGACCTACCAGGATCCGTGTCACCTCGCGCACGCACAGGGCATCCGCAAACAACCGCGCGACCTCCTGTCGCGCGTACACGGCCTGGAGCTCCTCGAGATGGCCGACGCGGACGTCTGCTGCGGGAGCGCGGGCTCCTACAACATCACCCAGCCCGAGTACGCCGACCGGCTGCTTGCGCGGAAGGTGGACGCGATCCTCGCGACCGGAGCGAACGCCGTCATCAGCGCGAATCCGGGTTGCATGCTGCAGATCGAGGCCGGGCTGCGAGCGCGTGGTTCGCGCATCGAGGTGCTCCACGTGGTCGAGGTGCTCGACCGCGCCATATCTTGAACGCGCGCCGCCTTCTCGTCATCGGAAGCGCGACACTCGCCACGATCGTCGCGGTCGGCGCGCTGCTGTTCATCCCACTATCGATCGCGGTCGGACACCCGCTGAACGCCGTCGTCGAGGCCGCGCTGCTCGTCGTCTGCGTGTGGTGGGTGGCGAGGGTGATGCGAGCGGATCGCCGTCGCCGGCTCGCGGCCGAATCCTCGCTCCCGCCCGAGCGCCGCCCAGCGCGACGTCAGCCACGTCGACCGATCACCTTTCAGCTCCGCGAGACACTCGTGACGTTCGCGATCTGGGCGGCGGTCATCTTCGCGTTCGACGCGATCGGGCTCGGTATGGATCCGTATGTGAACGCCGGGGTCGCAGCCTTCGCGGGCTTCATGCTCGCGACGCTCACCGTGACCGGAAGGCACATGATGTTCCGGCTCACCGCCGAAGAGGACGATCAATCACGACGCAGTGAGGAGAAGGGCTGATGGATCTTGGCGTTCAGGTCGAGCCGCAGTTCGGCTTCAGCTACGCGGACGTGGTCGGGATTTGTCTCGAGGCGTGGACGCTGCTCGCGGCGCTCGCGGTGGACACGAAGAAGATCCGCATCGGTCCCATGGTCACTTCGCAGTCGTACCGGAACCCCGCGCTGCTCGCGAAGATCGCCGCCGGAGTCGACCACATGTCAGGCGGCCGCCTCGAGTTCGGTGTTGGGGCGGGCTGGAAAGAGGTCGAGTACAGGGCCTACGGCTACGAATACCCGGATGATCCGACGCGCGTGACCCAGCTCGCGGAGACGCTCGAGATCTGCACGCGCCTCTGGACGGAGCCGCGGGCGACCTACCGCGGCAAGCACTACCGGATCGAGGACGCGCTCTGCTCGCCGAAGCCGATGCAGAAGCCGCTGCCGATCTGGATCGGTGGCACGAAGCCGCGTGTGATGCGCATCGCGGCGAAGTACGCGCAGTGGTTCAACATGTCGAACCCGAGCGATCCCGTCGAGCCGCGCATCGCGGAGCTCAACACGACGCTGCCCGAGGCGTGTAAGGCGGTGGGCCGCGACCCCGCGACGCTGAAGCGAAGCCTTTTCATCCAGGTGCTGGCGGCCCCGACGCGACGCGAGGTCGATGAGATCGCGGGCCAGCTCGGGTCGCGCAGGAAGGTGTCCGCTGCCGACTGGATCAAATCGCGCCCAGGGATGATCGTGGGCACCCCGGACGAGGTCGGCACGCGCCTGCGCGCTATCGCCGCCGGCGGCATCGACCACGCGAACATCATGTTCCCGTACAAATTCGAGGTGACCGGAGTGCGCGCGCTCCGAGATGTCGCGAGGGCGCTCTAACCGATCAGCTCGAGAAGTCCATCCGGATAGAGCGCTTCGCCCGCGCGAAAGTCGGCGATCGATTTCCAGATGCAGGTGAACTTCACCCCGTTCGCCTCGACGCAATCGAAGCGCTCCCGCGAGTAGAGCTGCCGGTCGGCGAAATGCACGGCATACACCCTGACCAACTCGTGCCCGGCCACGCCCAGGTAGGTGAAGATGTTCTCGACGGTGCCGCGATAAATGGGATCGACGACCTCGGCGTCAAGCTCCTCGCGGATCTCCCGCGCGACGGCATCGCTGCCTCGTTCGCCGAACTCGATGGTGCCGCCCGGAAGTCTCCACCCGACGACATGCTTGAGGGCATCCGGAACCTCGAAGACGAGGATCTCGTCGTCGCGCGTGATAAGGGCAACGGCGACAGGTCGGGCGAGCTGCCGGCTCACTCCATCGGACGTTTGGTGTGATGGTCCGTTGCACGCTGGTACGCCGACGCGAGCGCGACGAGGAGCGGCTCCGAGAACGGCGGGCCGACGAGCTGCAGCCCCACCGGCATCCCGTCGGTCCCGAATCCACATGGAAAGAAGATCGCGGGCAGGCCGGCGAGATTCCCGGCGGCGATGAGGCCGGTGTTGCCGGGGCGCTTGGTCTGTTGCGGATTGCTCGCCGTGAGACCGGGCTGGTCCAGCGCCTGTGTGATCGGCGTCGCCGTGATCGTGCGTCCGACCGACAGGATCACGTCCGCATTTTTGAACATCTCGGCGAACGCGGTGGAGACCGCGCTTCGCAGACGCATCGCCTGGAGATAATCGCGGGCGCGGATGTCCAGTGACGCGCGCAGTCCCGCTTTCTGGCGCGTGTCGACCAGCTCCTCGAAGCGTTCGCCCTCGATGAGCCCGGCGAAGATCGTGGCGCCCTCGGCCGCATAGACCGTCGACACGAGCGGTCCGAACGGAAGGGCCGGAAGGGTCGCGCGCGCGAACTTCGGTGCGATCTTTCGGAACTCCGCCAGGCCCCGCTCGAGTGCGCGCTTCGCTTCCGCCGACGCGTGGTCTTCGATGTCCTCCTCCGCGAACGCGACGCGCGCGCGTTTGCCCCGCTCGAGTGCGCGCTTCGCTTCTTCCGACGCGTGGTCTTCGATGTCCTCCTCCGCGAACGCGACGCGCGCGCGTTTGACCGCGGCGGCTGCGGGACGCGTGTCCAGCGGTTTGAAGCGCCGACCCGACGCGGTCGCATCGGCGCTGTCGGGTCCGGCGATCGCTTCCAGCACGACGGCGCATTCGTCGGCGCTGCGCGCCATCGGCCCGATCTTGTCCAGCGTCCACGACAGCGCCATCGCGCCGTGCCGGCTGACGAGCCCGTACGTCGGACGCAGTCCGGTGACGCCGCAGTACGCGGATGGCGTGCCGATCGAACCCGAGGTCTCCGATCCGAGCGCGTACGCGACGAGGCCGCCGGCGACCGCGGCGCCGGAACCGCTCGACGAGCCGCCGGACCAGCGCTCGGTGTTCCAGGGATTGCGGCCCGGACCCTGGAGCGACGCGCTGGGGTACCGGTAGCCGCCACCGCCGGCGAGCTCGACCATCGCGAGCTTCGCCGCGAGGACCGCGCCGGCGCGCCTCAGCTTCGCGATCGCCGTCGCGTCCATGTCGATGACCTGATCGCGATACGGCGGCGCCCCCCAGGTCGTCGGCGCGCCTTTGGCTGCGAGGAGATCCTTCGCTCCGTACGGGATCCCGAGCAGCGGACGGCGCTCGCGGCGCCCGAGTGCCGCGTCCGCGCGCTTCGCCTCCGCAAGCGCGCGCTCGCGCGTGACGGTCGCGACCGCGTTGTAGCGCGGACCGACGCGCGCGAGACGGGCGCAGGTCTCCTCGGCAAGCTCCACGGCCGATACCCGGCGCCGCCGGAGCGCGTCCCCAAGCTCGGCGATGGTCGCATAGCGATGATCGCTCAGGGGCGATACACCGTTGGCGGCTCGGTCGCGATCGGAACGCGCTGTTTGCGCAACTCCGTCGCGTTCTTCTCGACGGTCGCGTCCGCCTCATCCGCGAGTCGCGAGGGATCGTCGACTGGTCGCGTGTCTTCTTGCTTCGGAGTCGGCGCGGACTCGCTCTTTCGCGTCTTTTCTTTCACGGAATCCGCAGGATAGCGTGCTACCCTCGGTCAATGGAGTCGCCGCCGATGCAGCGTCGGTATCCCATCGTCGAGCGCCCGCTTTCGCCGCGCGATTACGACATGCCGATCGGGTGGTGGGGTTGGAACTGGGAGCCGCCGGTGCCGATGTCGATAACGCAGCTGCTCGAGGCGCGGAACATGGACGCGCGGACGGCCGCGCTGTGCGGCATGACCATCGAGTCACACGGTTCGATGCTCATCGCGGCCGAGCAGCCTCATTCCGGCAAGACGACGACGCTGACTGCGCTCCTCGATTTCCTGCCGAACGCGACACGCCGCGTCTTCATCCGCGGCTGGGCCGAGACGTTCGACTTTCTGGGCCAGACCCGACCGGATGCGACGCTGCTACTCGCCAACGAGCTGTCGTCGCATCTGCCCGTCTATCTGTGGGGTCCGAAGGCGGTGCGCGTCTTCGCAGCGCTCCGGCGGGGTTATGCGCTCGCCTCGACACTCCACGCGGATTCGTGCGACGAAGTGCTGGCGCAGCTCGTCGGCGAGCTCGGAGTCGAACGGAGCGACCTCGCGCGCGTGAACCTCCTCATGGTCATGCGGATCTACGCGACGACCGGCGGCGGGTACGCACGTCGCGTCATCTCGCTCCATCGTCTCGTTCCCCGTGGCGGCACGGTCACGGCGCTGCCACTCGTGACGCACGACGAGCGCGAGGACTCACACGAGCACGACGAGGCGGCCGAGATCGACCTGGTCCATTCGCTGCGGCGCAGCGCGGAACGCGAGGGCCTCGCGGAGGAGCTCGATCGGCGCGCCGAGCAGCTCACCGACCTCGTCGGACGCGGCTGCCGCGACATTCCCGAGGTCCGCGCCGCCCTCGCGTCCTATCGCGGCGAACCGCTTCCGAACGACATCAGAGGAGATCCGGTGGAATGACAGACCGACCGAAGACCATCGGCGCGCTGCGCGAGACCGGCTACCGGAGCCGCACGGTGAAGGAGGAACTCCGCTCGAACCTCATCACCGCGCTGGCGGAGAAGCGCGCGCTCTTCCAGGGGATCGTCGGCTACGACGCGACGGTGATCCCGCAGATCGAGAACGCCATCCTTTCGGGTCAGGACATCATCTTCCTCGGCGAGCGCGGACAGGCGAAGACACGCCTCGCGCGCCAGCTCGTCGAGCTTCTCGACGCGGTCGCGCCGGCGATCGCGGGCTGCGAGATCAACGACGACCCTTTCAAGCCGATCTGCGCCGCGTGCAAGTACCGCGTCGCGAACGACGGCGATTCGGTGGAGCTCGTGTGGCTGTCGCGCGACCAGAGGTATAGCGAGAAGCTCGCCACGCCCGACATCTCGATCGCCGATCTCATCGGCGAGGTCGACCCCATCAAGGTCGCCGAGGGACGTTACCTCTCGGACGAGCTGACGATCCATTACGGCCTCGTACCACGCACGCACCGCGGCATCTTCGCGCTGAACGAGCTTCCAGATCTCGCGGAGCGCGTGCAGGTCGGGCTCCTCAACGTGATGGAGGAGCGCGACGTGCAGATCCGCGGCTACAAGGTCCGATTGCCGCTCGACCTGTTCGTCGTGGCCTCGGCGAATCCGGAGGACTACACCAACCGCGGACGCATCATCACGCCGCTGAAGGACCGCTTCGGTTCGCAGATCCGTACGCATTACCCGAAGGACCTCGTGATCGAGGTCGGAATCATGGAGCAGGAGCGCAACACCTTCGTCGACGAGGGCATCACGACGATCGTGCCCGGTTACATGAAAGAGGTGCTCGCCGAGCTCTCGCAGCTCGCGCGCCGATCTCCCGAGATCTCGCAGCGCTCAGGCGTGTCGGTCCGCGTGACCGTCTCGAACTACGAGAACCTGGTCTCGAGCGCGCTGAAGCGTTCGCTGCGCACGGGCGAGACCACCGTCGTTCCGCGCATCAGCGATCTGCCCGCCGTCGTCGCTTCGACGGCCGGCAAGATCGAGCTCGAGTCCGTCGGTGATGTCTCGGAGGAGCGCGTCATCGAGCGCCTCGTCCAGCGTTCGGTGCTCAACGTGTTCAACCGTACGTTCTCGCTCGCGGAGTTCGATTCGCTGCTCGCGGCCTTCGGCCGCGGCGTGACGATGCACGTCTCGTCCACCCAGCCGAGCGGCGAATACGTGAAGCAAGCGCTCCAGATACCTGGAATGAAGGGTGCGGTGGCCAAGCTGGGAGCGTCCGGG
>VBEZ01000008.1 GCA_005882255.1 Chloroflexota bacterium
ACGCGCCGAAGTCGGACCAGGAATAGAGGGCATCGTTCGGGTCGGTGCCGGCGACCGAGACCACCTCGGGATACGCCGCTGGGTAGGTGGGCGTCGAGTTGCCGTAGTTGCCCGCCGCGGCCACAAGAACGACTCCGCGGTCGTGCGCGTAGCGCACCGCGCTCTGGAGCGTGGTCGTGCCAGCGGTGCCACTGAGACTCATGCTGATGACCCGCGCGCCGTGGTCGGTGGCCCAGGTGATGCCGGCTGCGACGTCGGACATCGTGCCGATCCCGTCGGCGCCGAGCACCTTGACGGGCATGAGCGAGCAATGCCAGCAGTACGACGCGACTCCGATCGTATTGTCACTCGCCGCGGCGGCGACACCCGCAGCCCAGGTCCCATGACCGTTGTCGTCGGTCGCGTCCGAGCTTCCAGTGAGCACGTTGTATGCGCCGACGAACTTGCCTTGAAGGTCCGGTTGCGCGAGGTCAACGCCGGTGTCGAGCACCGCGATGACGACGCTCGGCGAGCCGGTCGTCAGGTCCCATGCGGCATTCGCTCGAGTCTTTACCTGTGACCACTGGCTCGGCCACCAGTAGTCGTTCGGCGCGGTGTTCGTCATCGCGACCGTTTGATCGCGCTCGACGAATTCGACGAGCGGGTCGGCCGCGAGAGACCGTAGAGCCCCGGCTTCGGATCCTCGGGGAACCTCGAGGACGCGAATACCGAGCTGGCGGATCTCAGCCTTCTTTCGCGCGCCATGGGTGCGTTCGACGACCTCGGCCTGCGCGGTCGTGACCTGCGTCCTGTACCGCACGAGGAGACGCGCATCGACGAGCGTGGACGAACGACTGGCGGTGATCGACGACTGGACCGCCGCCGCGCTCGTGTGATCCGGCGGGTCGACCGGTGCTGAGTGGATCGCGGTCCCGATCATCGAGCTGACCGCTACGACCACGCTCACGAGCGTTCGTGCCAGCGCGCCAAGCCATTCCATTTGGTAACCGTCCTCCGCTGATCCGCGCCATCCGGCTCGCGCCCGAAGGGTGCGCGGCTGTGCTGCTGCTTACCTAACTCGCGGACGTCGGCTCAGTCATCATCACTTTGGTCCCGGTCGCAGCAATCGAACGGGCTAGGACCCGGGAAAAGGGCGAAGGCCTACCGATTTTCAGGGATTGCGGGGTCAGGTGACCGGCTCAAGACTGCGACTATTCAGAGACGCGCGGGCGTCGCGGTTCCAGGAGAGAGGTGAGGGGATGGTCTCGTTCCTGTATGACGATGCCGGCCAAGGACTCGTTGAGTACGCGCTGATCATCGCCGTCATCGCAATCGCGGTGATCGTTGCGATCGTCTTTCTTCGGGATCAGATCTCCAACATCTTCAGCGACATCGGCAACAACCTCACCTAGACCGCGTCTCCGCGCCGCGCGTCATGCTGGTGTCATGAAGCGCGTGCTCTTTCTTTGTTCGCAGAACTCCGCCCGCTCGCAGATGGCCGAGGGGTTCCTGCGTGCCTTCGCTCCCGATCGGTTCGAAGTGCAGAGCGCCGGCACCCGCGCCACGCGCGTCCATCCGCTGGCGGTCGCGGCGATGCGCGAGGTCGGGATCGACATCTCGAAGCAGACGAGCAAATCCGTCGACGCTGTGGGCGAGGCCTGGGACGTCGTCGTTACGGTGTGCGACTCGAGCTGCCCGGTCCCGCCGCGCAGCGGACTGAAGCTTCGCTGGAAGCTGCCCGATCCGGCGGCGGCGCGCGGCACGCGAGCGGAGCGCCTCGAGATATTTCGTGGCATCCGAGACTCCGTCCAGTCGCGCGTCCGCTTGCTCGCCCAGCGCCTCTAACGCGGTCGCGCATCCGGTTCGTGACAGGAGGGACGCCTGGCACATCACCTGCTCGTTCCTGTTTCGGCGTCCGCAAGGACGACTTGATCGCAGGAGGACTCTTTCGATGCAGGAGAAGGACCCGAACCTCGGCGACGACCCGAAGAAGAAGCAGGGCGAATGGCCCGAGACCGGCAAGCAGGGTGGCCAGGGCGACGTCGGCAAGAAGGGCGGCGACATCGGCGGCGGTCAGCAGAAGCCGCTCGAGGGCGAGCCCGAGGACGTCGACCGGTAATGCGCGATCCAGGGCTACCGCCGCGACCGGGCGAGCCCATTCCCGGTGATGTCGGAAAGAAGGGCGGCGACGAGCCGGCTATCCCGCTCGGCGGGCCCACCGACACGCCACCGAAGAAGCCCGGCACGAAGGAAGGTCCGAAGACACCGAGCGCCTAGGTCCCGTTGATCAGGCCGCTGCCTTGGAGCAGCGTCGCGAACATGACGAGGATCGCGAACCCGGCGATCACCGCGGTCACGATGAGCGCAGCGACGATCGCGAGGCTCAGAAGCGTGGTCTGCCGGGTCGCGGTCCTCGCGTCCATCTCCTTCTCGATCACCTTGTACGCCACGCTCGCGATCTGCACCGCCGAGCGAGCGACGATGAAGACGCCGCCCGCGATGCCGACACCGATCACGAGCCACACCAGGATCGCCCCCTCGACGCTCGTCATTCTTGGTGTCCCGCGAGCCAGCGCTGGAAGGTCGGAAGCGAGAAGTACTCCGGATCCATCGGCCAGTCGGGCTCGCGCGTGAAGTCGGGTGCGGGCGTCGATGCGTCGATCAGCGCTGCGAAGTGCGCGCGGATCGGCGGCGGCAGCTCCGCGGTGTCCCGGAAGTTGGTCGGGATGTCGGCAAAGTACTCAGCCGGGTTCGCGTGATCGCCCTGGCGCAGGAACGAGCCCGTGACCCAGTCGCGATAGCGCGGGAACTCCGCGAGGTGCCCGCGGCTGTCCCGGACCGCCCGGCGCAGGTACGCGAAGCGCAGGTCCTCGTCGCGGCGGTACACCGGATGGTTCCAGCAGACGAAGTGGAACAGCTCGTGGCACGCGGAGAGCTCGACCTGCCGCAGCCCCTCATACGTTTCGACGCCCGCGGCGAGCTCGATCTCGTTCCGGTCGGGATAGAACCCGCCGCCTGATCGCGCGTTCGTCCGGATTATTCGGCAGCGCCGGCCGAGCTCCCGCACGTCGTCCGGGAAGCCGCCCAGGGCGCGCTCGACCAGTACGTCTCCGGGAGTCACGTAGAGGTACAGCTGCCGGTGCCAGAGGGACCGTCGCAGGTCCGGCAGCCGGTCGGCCCAGAGGCGCTCGACCGCCGACAGCATGGCGCGCCGGTATCGGATCACGAGCCAAGTATCCGTGGGGCAGAACAGGAGTTGCGCCGCCGTTGTTAATAGGAGCGACGTGTACCGTGCCGATGCCCCAGGCCGCGTGAATCTGATCGGCGAGCACACCGACTACAACGAGGGCCTCGTCCTTCCCACCGCCACCCCCCAGCGCACCGTCGTCGAGCTGTCACCGCGCGAGGACCGGATCGTCCGCGTCGAGAGCGAGGGTTACATGCCCGTCGCCTACCGCCTGGGCGAGGAGCGGCACTGCGGCGACTGGGGCGACTACGTCCGCGGCGTGACCTGGGTGCTGACGAAAGCCGGGCATCCGATCCGGGGCTTCGATGCGGGCATCGCGTCGCGGGTGCCGCCTGGAGCGGGCCTGTCGTCCAGCGCCGCGCTCGAGGTCGCGTTGCTTCGCGCGCTGCGAGAGGCGTTCTCGCTCGCTCTGGACGACATGGCGCTCGCGTACGCCGCGCACAAGGCCGAGCGCGACGTCGTCGGCGCTCGCGTCGGCACCATGGATCAGCTCGCCGCGGGCCTCGCGCGCACCGGCGAGGCGCTGCTCATCGACATGCGCAAGTCGCAGATCGAGCGCGTGCCGATCCCCGACAGCGTCGAGATCATCGTGATCGACTCCGGCATCGCCCATGACAATGCGAAGCAGGGCGCCTACAACGAACGACGCGCGCAGTGCGATGAAGCCGCCCGTCGCCTCGGGCTGGCTTCGCTGCGCGATGCCACGCTCGGCGACGTCGAGCGCCTCGCGCCGCAGAACGCGACGCTCGCGCGGCGCGTACGGCACGTCGTGACCGAGAACGACCGCGTTCGCGCGTTCGTCGCGGCGCTCCGAGCCGGCGACCTGGCCCGCTGCGGCGCGCTCGTCGACGCGTCGCATGCGTCCCTGCGCGAGGATTTCGAGGTCTCGATCCCGGAGCTCGACGCCTTGGCCGACGCGCTGCGCGCGCAGCGTGGGGTCTACGGCGCGCGGCTGGTCGGCGCCGGATTCGGCGGATCCGTCCTCGCGCTCGCCGACGCCGGCCGCGCCGCCGATGCGGCGCGCGCCGCGGCCGAGCGGTTCCGAGCGCGCAGCGGTCGCGTCGGGCACGTGGTGATGCCCGTCTAGTACGCGGCCCCGCATACTCGATGTCTTGCCCCGCCCGCCGTCGGCCGACGCGCCGCGCATCTTCACCGGTATCGCGCACTCCTATGACCGCGTCGGCGCGCTGCTTTCGTTCGGCCAGGATCCCCGCTGGCGCCACGCGCTCGTCGACGCCGTCGACGCCGGCGCGGGAGACCTGATCCTCGACGTCGCGACGGGCACCGGCCTCGTCGCTATGGAGCTCGCGCGGCGCTACGGCTGCACCGTCGTCGGGCTCGATCGCAGCGCTGACATGCTCGCCGAGGCCGCGGGCAGGAACGGTCTCATCGCCGGTCTGGTCAACGCGCGAGCGGAGCGGCTTCCGTTCCCGGACGCCACCTTCGACCACGTCACGTTCACATACCTGCTGCGCTACGTCGACGAACCCGCCGCGACCCTGAGCGAGCTCGCGCGCGTGCTCAAACCCGGCGGCCGGCTCGCCGCGCTCGAGTTCGGCGTGCCCTCTTCACCGTGGGCCTTCGCGCTGTGGCGTGTGTACACGCGCCTGGTCATGCCGATCGCCGGGAGCCTGGTCTCGCGCAAGTGGCGCGAGGTGAACGCCTTCCTCGGTCCGAGCATCGAGCGGTTCTACCGCGCGCATCCGCAGCGCGTCGTCGAACGCTACTGGCGCGACGCGGGCCTCGGCGACGTCCGCTCGCGGCGCATGAGCCTTGGCGGCGGCATCGTGATGAGCGCGACGAAGGGCGATGTGCCGGTCGCGAGCGACGTCCGACTCGGCTCCGCGTTCTACGCGCTGCGGCCCGGAGGCTGGCGCGACTACTGGACGTTGCTCCATCCGCCCTACACCGCGTGGCATCTGTCGTACGTGCTGCTCGGCGCGGCCCTCGCGCCGGCGCCCGATCCACGCATCGTCCTGGGCGCCCTCCTCGCGTTCGGGCTCGCGGTCGGCGTGGCCGCGCACTCCTTCGATGAGCTGCAGGGACGCCCGCTCGGCACGCGCATTCCCGCGCGGGTGCTCGTGGCGCTTGGCGCGCTCGGTCTCGCCGGCGCTGCGGCCCTCGGCATCGCCGCGGTCGCGATGCTCGGTCCGGCCTTCGGCCTGTTCGTCGCGGCGGGCATCGCGCTCGTCCTTCTGTACGCGTTCGAGGCGCCGCTGGTCCATTCGGACCTCGGGTTCGCGTTGGCGTGGGGCGCCTTTCCGGTGCTCACCGCCGCCTACGCGACCGGCGCGCCACCCCTTCCGGCGGTCGCTGTCGCCGCCGCGGCCGCGCTCTTGAGCCTCGCGCAGCGCGTCCTGTCGACGCGCGTGCGCGCGGTGCGACGCCGCAGCGCGTCCGTCGAAGGCGAGGTGCGTTACCGCGACGGATCGCGCGAGACGCTCGACGCCGAGAGTCTCATCGCGGCGCCCGAGGGCGCGCTGCGCATCCTATGGCTCGCGGTCGTCGCGCTCGCCGTGGGCCTACTGCTCTCGCGCTACCTCTAGCGGGGCGGCTGGGCGGCGAGGAAGCGATCCGCGTTGCGATACGCGATAGCCTCGGCCACATCGGTCGGAAGCTGCGCGAGCCAACCGCGGATGCCGTTCACGATCTCCGCATAGGCATCCCAACGCTCGTTCCCGGTGAACGTGCCGCCCGCCGTCCACGTGTCGGTGCCGATCATGAAGCGGTCGCTGTGACGCACGAGCAGCTCGCGCCAGCGCGCATCCAGCGTGCCGTTCGGCGCGACGTCGACACGCAGCGAGAGCTCGACGGACAGCTTCGGCCACTTGTCGAGCAGAGTGCCGATCTGCTCGGGCGTCGCGTCCACGCCGGCGTGGGCCCACAGCACCGTCGCCTCGGGCATGTACGCGAGGAGCTCCGCGACCGCGCGCGCGTCCGCATGCGGTTGTAGGAACAGCTTCTCGCGCTCCGCGAGCGCGAGGAGCGCGCGCACGGTCGGCAGGCCGATCTGACCCGGGAGGAGGTGGAACTCGCCGAAGCCGCGGTGCACTCCGGGCCGGTAGATCGACTCGACGTACGGCACGATCGAGGGATCGCGCGCCCACGAGAAGACGTCCGCAACGTTGCGATAGGGGCCGAGCATCGGGATGACGCGATCGCCGAGGACCGCGCGAAGCCTGAAGGTGCCCTCATCCGGCGCGCTCGAGACGAGCCCGGAGCGAACGCCGACGGAGTCGAGGATCTTCGCTACGGTGTCGGGCGGGTAGGCGGACCAGGCGGGCGCGCTGTAGTGAAGATGCGCGTCGACGAGCGGCATGAGGCCCGGGGCCGGCGACGCAGTCGGGGACGGCGTCGACGTTGGAGCGTCGGTCGGGGCCGCGCCGACCGTCGGTATGGGCGTCGTGACGGTCGCCGCCGGTGCGCACGCGCTGAGGAACATCAGCGCTACGAGGAATCGTCCCACCGAGTTACCGTAACGCGCTGTGATCTTCACAGCGCCGCGCGTTCCCGCCGACGAGTTCGAGCGCGTGGCCGGCTGGCGCCTCGAGCCGGAAGGGCTGTGCCGCGGCGACCGCTGCGTACCCTTCCGCTCGGACGACCGCAGCGTGGACCTCGCGGCCGCCTCCGACGCACTCACGATGCCGCTCGTCCACGACGACGCTCACGCGCTGTGGGCGCTTGGCGCGCAAGCAGGCGGTCGAGCGTTGAAGAGCGCCATCGCTCCGGAGCTGGAGTTACCCGACTTCCGTGGCGGATCGTTCCGCCTTTCATCACTACGCGGCACGAAGGTCCTGCTCGTCGCATGGGCTTCGTGGTGAGGCTGCCGCCTTGACCTGCCAGTTTGGCAGGAGCTGCGCACGGAGCTCCGGCCGCAGGGCCTCGAGGTCGTGACCGTCGCGCTCGACGCGCGCGGTGCTGAGAGCGCAGGTCCGTGGATCTCGACGGCAGCGCCCGAGCATCCCTCGCTCATCGATGAGGCGCACGTGATGGACGCGCTGTTCGGAGTCGTGAATGTCCCGAGCGGGATCTGGATCGACGAGGACGGGATCATCGTGCGGCCGCCCGAGCCGGCCTATCCCCGCCGGCCGACGTTCCTCGATCGTGCGGTCCCGCCGGACGCGTCGCCCGCCGAGCGCGAGCGGATCGACCTCGTCAAGGCGCTTCACGTCGAAGCCGAGCGCTACGTCGCGGCGCTTCGCGACTGGGCATCGAGATCAACATCGCGTGGGCGTGGCGGTGACAGCCGTTACGCGCTCTCACCCGATGAGGTCGTGCGTCGAAGCCGACCACGGCCGATCGACGAGGCGACCGCGGCCGCGCACTTCGCTCTCGGCCAGGCGCTACATGCGCGTGGCGCGCAGGCCGCGGCCGTCGACCACTTCCGCGAAGCACATCGGCTGCACCCGACGAACTGGACCTATCGCCGCGATGCGTGGAGCCTGGCTGGTCCCGATCGCGAGCTCGTCTATCACACGAGCTGGGTCGACGAGGTCAAACGCGAGGGTGTCGAGAACTATTACCCACCTCTGCAGCTCTAGCCGTCTGGCCCGGCGTATGCGGTGTCCTTTCGTGACGGAGGTGTCACATGCCACGTAGCGAAGGTGGTTCAGCGACCGATCAGCCGACAACGGATCAGCCGACCGAGACGGAGCGCGTCATGGAACAGCGCCGCGGCGAGCGCGGCGGCCAGAGCACGACGACGAAGACCTACACGGTCAAGTCAGGAGACACGCTCTCTGATATCGCGCAGTCCGAGATGGGCGACGCGAACCGCTGGCACGAGCTCTACGAGGCGAACAAGGACGCAGTGGGAGACAACCCCGACCTGATCCATCCCGGGTTGGAGCTCAAGATCCCCAACTGAGCACGAATAGCCCGCCCGGGCTTGAGCTTGAGCGGATTCCGCTTCTTGCCGCCGCGGCCATAGCCGCCACCAGGCGGGTAGTAGCGCGCACTTCTGACAAACTGCGCCCTGGTGCAGACGCAACAGAGCGCGCTCGGCCCGATCCCCGTCCCAGCCGCGGGCGAGTGCGCCAGCGGACTCTTCACGTTCGCCCGTGATGAGGGGCTCGCGAAGTACACGTGGCCGTACATCGCGATCGCCGGGGCGGCCTCCGGTCCGACGGTGCTCGTGACGGCCGGGATCCATGCCGCCGAGTACACCGGTATCGAGGCGGCCATCCGGCTGGGGCGCGGCATCGACCCGACGCACGTTCGCGGCATCCTCCTGGTGCTCCCGCTCCTGAATCGCCCCGGTTTCTACGAGCGCAGCGTCTATGTGAACCCGGAGGACGGCGACAACCTGAATCGCGTCTTCCCCGGCGACCCGAAAGGCAGATGGGGAGAGCGCTTCGCACATCGCCTGCTGACCGAGATCGTGACGCGCTGCGAATACGCGATCGATCTGCACGCCGGCGACCTCATCGAGGACCTGACGCCGTTCGTGATCTACCGCGAGACCGGCGAGGCCGCCCTCGACGAGCGCATCCGCAAAATGGCGAGTGCGTACGGCGCGCGCTGGGCGGTGAAGTGCGCGCCGACCGGCGAGCGTCCGGGTTCCCTGTACGCGCTCGCGGCACTCAACGGCGTCGCGTCGATGCTCGCGGAGTCCGGCGGACGCGGGCTGCTCATCGAGCAAGACGTCGCGCGTCACGTCCGCGGCGTGACGAACATCCTGCGCGCGATCGGCGCGCTCGATGGTGCGCCCGAGGCCGTCGCGCCGCCGCGGGTGGTGAACAGCTTCGACTGGCTGCGGTCGCCTCTGGAAGGGATCTTTCACACGCGCGTGAAGATCGAGCAGCAGGTGAAGGCCGGCGACATCGTCGGAGAGCTCGTCGATCTGGTGGGCGAGCCGCTCGCGACGGTGAGGGCGCCCGCCACGGGTGTCGTCCTCTTCGTGGTCACGAGCCCCGCGATCAAGAAAGACGGCCTCCTTCTGGCGATCGGCGCGCTGTAGACCGCGCCCGGCTAGCATC
>VBEZ01000235.1 GCA_005882255.1 Chloroflexota bacterium
CGTCGTGTCGCGGCGTGCCCCACTCTTTGTCGTGATAGCTGAGGAGCGGCTCACGCGTCGCCCAGGAGCAGCGCTTCACGCGCCTCCCCACGACCGCAGCAGCGGCGGCAGCTCCGCGAGCGCGTCCACGACCGCATCGGGCGCGACGTCGGAGGCCGGGAATCCCGAGTCGTTGCGGCGCCAGATCGCGCGCATCCCGACCGCCCGCGCGCCCGACACGTCGTCGACCTGGCGGTCACCGATCATCACGCAGGCCTCGGGGGCGATCCCGAGCCGCAACGCGATCTCGCGGAACACCGCTGGATGCGGCTTCGAGCACTCGAGGTCCGAGGTGTACACGAGCTCATCGAGCAGCGGGGCGAGTCCGTGCGCGGCGAGATCCGCGCTGTGCCACGCCGCGGCCCACCAGGTGTTCGAGAGCAGGCCGAGCCGGTAGCCGCGCTCGCGCAGGGTCGCCAAGGTCTCGCGCGTATCCGCGTAGACAGTGCACCACCCCGCCACGGCGCGTGCGTAACCGTCGAGCGCCGCGAGGAGCGTGGCTTCGTCGACGTTCGTACCCAGCCGTCGGAAGCCGTCGCTCACGACAGCGGTGGGCGGGCCGCTCCAGTGGTCACGATCGACTCGCTCCCAGTGCGCTTTCTCGGCCGCGCGCATCGCGGCAACGAATTCCTCGCGCGATGCGACGGCGCCATGCTGCGCGGCGCGGACCGCGTCGTACGCGAGACCCCACTTCACGGACGCGCCGCCCTCCCAGTCGGCCCACTGGACCAGCGTGCCGCCGAGGTCGAACACGACGGCTCGCGGCGCGGTCACGCGAGGTCGGAGATGCGCGACCGCACGGCCGCCAGGAGGATCTCGCGCTCGATGAGGTCCGCGACGGCGGCGATGTCGGGAGCAAGGGCGCGATCTGTTTCGAGCATCGGCACGTGCTCGCGGACGACACGCCGCGCCTCCTCGATGCCCGGCGCGGTCGTCGCCCCGAGCAGATCGAGGCCCTGCGCGCCGCACAGCGCCTCGATCGCGAGCGCATCGCGGGTGTTGCGCACGACCGCCGCGAGCTTGAGCGCCGCATGCACGCCCATGCTCACGTGATCCTCCATGCCCGCGGATGTCGGGAGCGACTCGACCGATGCGGGGAAGGCGCGCAGCCGGTTCTCCGTGACCAGCGCGGCGCTCGTGTACTGGGCGACCATGAAACCGGAGTTCGTGCCCGCCGCGGGACTGAGGAACGGCGGGAGCCCGCTCGTGTGCGAGTTCGTCAGCCGGTCGACGCGCGCCTCGCTGATGTCGGCGAGCTCCGCGACCGCGATCGTGGCGACGTCGAGTGCGATCGCGACTGGCTGGCCGTGGAAGTTGCCCCCGCTCACGACACGCCGCTGCTCCGCGAAGACGAGGGGGTTGTCGGTCACCGAATTGATCTCGATCTCGACGACGCGCCGCGCGTAGTCCAGCGCGTCGCGCGACGCGCCATGGACCTGCGGCATGCAGCGGATCGAGTACGGATCCTGGACGCGGGTGTCGCCCACGCGATGCGATGCGACGTTCGCACTTCCCTCCATGAGCGAACGCAGGTTCGCGGCTACGATCTGCTGTCCGGGATGCGGGCGCGCCGCGTGCAGCTCGATGTCCCACGCGCTGTCCGTCGCGCGCAGCGCCTCGGCCGACATGGCGCCGACGATGTCGGCGGTCGACGCGAGCACCGCGGCGTCGTGAAGCGCGAGACAGCCGATGGCGGTCATGACCTGCGTCCCGTTGATGAGCGCGACGCCTTCCTTCGGGCCGAGCTCGACGGGCTTCAGGCCGACCTTCTTGAGCGCGTCGGCGCCGGACATGCGGACGTCCTCGACGTAGGCCTCGCCTTCGCCGATCACCACCAGCGCCGCATGCGCGAGCGGCGCGAGATCACCCGAGGCGCCGACGCTTCCATGCATCGGGATCACCGGATGCACGCCGCGGTCGAGCATCTCGAGCAGCATTTCGGCGAGCCCCGGGCGCACACCGGAGCGACCCGCGGCGAGCGTGTTGGCACGCAGCAGGAGCACGGCGCGGACGACGTCGACCGGGAGCGGATCACCGACACCCGCGGCGTGGCTCCGGATGAGGTTGCGCTGGAGAGCCTTGAGCTCGCCGATGGGGATGCGCACCGTCGCGAGATCGCCGAAGCCGGTGTTCACGCCGTAGACAGCCGCGTCGTGCGCCGCGAGCTCGGCGACGACCTTCGCTGATTCCGACATGCGTCGTTCCGCCTGGCGATCGAGCGCGACCGGCGTGCGGCGTCGAGCGACCGCGAGCACGTCGGCGATGCTGAGGTCCGTTCCGGTCAGCCGCAGGGTAGGCACGCGGAGCTACTCGGTCTCCTTCAGGTTCTCCCGGTACCACGCCGAGAGGTCGGCGTAGTGATGCGCCGCGCCGCTCGTCCAGC
>VBEZ01000236.1 GCA_005882255.1 Chloroflexota bacterium
GACGAACGACGGCGGTCGCGTGTGGCCCGCGACCGGCGTGAACCCGGTGCGCCTCGGCTACAAGTGGGTGAGCAACGCGACGGGCAACACCTTCCCCGGCGCGAACAAGTCGCCGCTCGCGGTCGACGTGCAGCCGGGCCAGACCGTGAACCTCGTGATCCCGATCACCGCGCCGGTCTACCCCACGAACTACACGCTCTATCTCGACCTCTATAAGGAGAACGAGTTCACCTTCGCGGAGAAGGGCGTCGCGCCCGACGACACGCCGACCGGCGTGAACGTCGACTTCAAGGCCGCGTACAACGTGCCGGTGGGCTCGGTCCTCAGCGCGCCGGTCTTCACCGCGGGTCAGGTGGCGAGCGTTCCGGTGATCGTCACGAACAGCGGTCAGGGAACGTTCCCGACGAATTCGTCGTACCCGGTGACCCTCGGGTACCACTGGTACGACAGCGCCGGCCGCGCGGTCGTGTGGGACGGCGCGCGCACGAAGCTGCCCGGCGATCTCGCGTCGGGCCAGAGCGTGAGCCTGACCGCGCAGGTCTCCGCGCCGACGAACCCCGGCACGTACTCGCTGCGCTTCGACCTGGTGCAGGAGGGCGTGACCTGGTTCAGCCTCAAGGGCGCCGCGCCGACCGACTTCACGGTGACCGTCGCGGGCCAGCTCGTGCCGGCGTACGGCGCGGCCTACTCGTCCGGCGTCCCGTCGGCCGCGATCGCCGGCACGAGTGCGACCGTGCCGATCATCATCACGAACAACAGCAACTTCCCCTGGCTCGCGAGCGGCGCGAACCCGGTGACGCTGTCGTACCACTGGTCGACGCCCGCGGGCGCGACGGTCGTGTGGGACGGCCTGCGCACGAAGCTCACCTCCGACCTGCAGCCGGGCCAGAGCGTCCAGCTCGACGCGAATCTCGCCTTCCCCGCCGCCGCGGGCGCGTACGTCCTCAAGTGGGATCTCGTGCACGAGGGCGTCAGCTGGTTCAGCGGCAAGGGCGTCGCCGCCTACGCGAAGCAGCTCGACGTCTCGCCGTACGTCGAGCCCTTCTACGGCGGCGCGTTCATCGTCGACGACGTGCCCACCCTTCTCGCGCCGAAGATCACGACCACGGTCCCGGTGAAGGTCTTCAACCTCTCGAACTTCGACTGGGGCTCCGACGTGAACCTCAGCTACCACTGGTACGACGCGTCGGGGAAGACGCTCGTGTGGGACGGCCTGCGCACGAGCCTCGCCGGCATGAAGGTCGGCGACGTCCGCATCGTGCAGATGAAGGTCGCGGTGCCCGAGGCGATGGCCTCGTACGTCCTGCGGCCGGACATCGTGCGCGAGGGCGTCACCTGGTTCTCGGGCAAGGGGATGATGCTTCCGTCGCGCACGATCAACGTCGCGGTGCCGCCGCTCGGCGCGAGCTACCAGACGCAGCCGAACTTCGGCGCCGCGGTCAACAGCATCGCGACCGTCCCGGTCACGCTCGTGAACAACGGTTCCGCGACGTGGCAGCCCGGCTCGTTCAACCTCTCGTACCACCTCTACGTCGCGAGCGGCAGCGTCTACGTCTGGGACGGCCTGCGCACGGCGCTGCCGGCGGCGGTGCCGCCCGGATCGAGCATCACGGTGAACGCGATCGTGCGCACGCCCACCGTCGCCGGCGCCTACACGGTCGCCTTCGACCTGGTGCAAGAGGGTGTCACGTGGTTCTCCACACAAAAGGTGCCGACCGGGAGCAGTACTCTCCAAGCACAGTGATCCGGTCCGCCGTTCGCTCCACTTTCGCGTTCGTCATCGCGCTCGTGATGAGCGCGTGCACGGTCAACGGCACGCCGGTCACCCCGAAGACGCCCACCTGGACCACGTTCGGCGAGCTCTCGCAGCCGCGCGCCTATGCGACCGCCGTCGGGCTCGCGAGCGGCGAGATCCTCGTCGTCGGCGGTCTCGATCGCGCCGACTCGAACGTCACGAACGCGGACAGCGAGCTCGTGGACGTGAAGACCGGCGCGGTGAGCGTCCTGCACCAGCAGCTCGAGGGGCGTCTGCATCAGACGATGACGCGCGCGCTCGACCGCGTCGTGGTCGCGGGCGGCGTGAAGTTCGTGACGACGCACTGGGATCCCGTCGACAGCGTCGACGTCTTCCTGCCGGCGGAGCGCAAGTGGATCACCGCGGCGCCGCTCATCGACCCGCGGTCCGATCACGCGGCGACGGCGCTGCTCACCGGGATGGTGATGGTCATCGGCGGCAATCAGGGCCCGCGGCTCCTGCAGTCGACCGAGATCTACGACGTGAAGAACGACCGCTGGTTCCGCGCCGCACCGCTGCCGTTCCCGCGCACGGAGCTCAGCGCGTTCACGCTCCCCGATGGCCGCGTGCTCGTCGCCGGCGGCTTCGATGCGAGC
>VBEZ01000009.1 GCA_005882255.1 Chloroflexota bacterium
GCCTCACCGATGGTGGCGAGCGCGCCCATCTCGAGATCGTCGGTGATCGCGATCCCCGCGAAGCCGAGGTCCCTCCGCAGCAGGTCGGTCGCGATGCGCCGTGACAGCGATGCCGGAAGGCCCGGGGTCGGCTCGAGCGCGGGAACGATCAGATGCGCGAGCATGATCGCCGGCACGCCGGCCGCGATCGCCGCGCGGAACGGGGGCAGCTCGACGCGGTCGAGACGCGCTCGATCGACATCGATGATCGGCAGGCCGACGTGCGAGTCGACTGTGGCCGCGCCGTGTCCGGGAAAATGCTTGGCGCAGCACAGAAAGCCCGCCGCCGCGTACGCGCGGACCGCGGCGCCGACCAGGATCGACACGCGCTGCGGATCGGAGCCGTACGAGCGGTTGCCGATGATCGGATTGAGCGGCTCGTTGTTCACGTCGGCGACCGGCGCGAGGTTCCAGTTCACGCCGCCTGCGCGCAGCTCGTCCGCGGTGATCGTCGCGGCCCGCTGCACCGCCGCGACGGGATCGGGCGTGGCCGCGAGCGCCATCTGGCTCGGGAAGACGGTCATGCCGCTTCCGATCCGAACGACCGAGCCGCCCTCCTGGTCGATCGCGAGGAACAGCGGCGGGATCTTCGCCTCCGCGGCGATGCGCTGCAGGTCGGCGCAGATCCGCGCGAGCGCTGAAGCATCGGGCGCATTTTCCGTGCGCAGCACGATCCCGCCGACGCCGCGTGTTCGGATCATGTCCTCGACGGCGCTGGTGATGGACGGGCCGTGGAACGCGATGGCCATCGTCTGCCCCGCTCGCTGATCGAGGCTCAGCGCGGCGAGGAGCCTCGCGATCCGCGACGGCTCGGGTGCCGGTGTCGCGCATGCGGCCAGCGTCGCGACCGCGGCGCCGAGCAACGTTCGCCGCTTCACAGGCGGACCGGGAGCCGTCCCGTCGGTCGCCGCTCGCCGGCGAGCACGGCCGCCAGCGCCTCCAGCGAGGGCGGAACGTCGCTGTACGAGAGGAGCGCCGGCGTGTTCGGCACGAGCGTCGCGTCGTAGGGGCTGCGCACCGCGCAGAGCACGCCGCCGTTCGCGAGCAGCTCGCGGGCGCGAGCGGCCTGCTCGGGCTGGAACGCCGCGTTCGAGGTGCAGACGACAAGCGTGCCGTCGCCCTCGGGCAGGCGCCCCTCGCGATCGAACGCGAGGCGGTCGCCGAAGCGCTGCCGCAGCGCGCGTTCGAGACCACCCACCGGATCGGCGGTCTCCTCGACGAACGACTGGCGCGCCGATCCGAACGTCACGACGCGCACGCGGGAATCGAGCCGCGGCAGCCGGGGGCCGACGTGCGTGACGGCGCGCTCCGCGATCTCCGCCGCGAGCACGCGCGCGGGCGTGTCGTCGATGTCGTCGTCGGGCACCGCCGTCGCGAAGCGCTCGCGGAAGATGGTCGCGCGCCCGAGCGCCTCCTTCACGCGTGCCGCTCCGACGCCCGCATCGATCCAGCCCGCGGCCGCGAGCTGGCGGTCGAGGCCGGTCGTGACCATCGCCGCGTCCGCGCCGGCGGCGATGGCTCGCGTCACGATGTGATCGGGGCTGTCCACGTCGGTGATGCCCTTCATATCGAGCGAATCCGTCACGGCGAAGCCGGTGAAGCCGAGCTCGCCGCGCAGCAGGTCGGTGAGGATCGCCCGGGATACGGTGGCGCCGTCCTTCGGATCGAGCGCGGGGTAGCGCACGTGCGCGGTCATCGCGCCGCTCGCGCCGGCCGCGAACGCCGCGCGAAAAGGTACGAGTTCCCTGTTCTCCAGCGTCGCGCGGTCGACGTTCGCCTCGGGACGCACGAGATGCGAGTCCTGCGCGGTGTGGCCATGACCTGGGAAATGCTTGGGCGTCGTCGCGACGCCGACGCCTTCGCTCCCGCGGACCCATGCCGCCGCGAATGCCGCGACGCTCGTGGCATCGTCGCCGAACGCACGGGTGCCGATGACCGGATTGCGTGGATCTGAGTTCACGTCGCAGACCGGCGCGTGGTTCACGGCGATGCCGTCGGCGCGCAGGCCCTCTCCGACCGCGCGTGCCGCGCGCTCGGCGTACGCCGGATCGCCGGTCGCGCCGATCGCCATCGCGCTGGGGAAGGTCGCGCGGTAGCCGATGCGGATGACGCTGCCGCCCTCCTGATCGACGGCGACGGGGACCGGTGGCAGACCGCCGCGCCGCGCGGCGTCCTGGATCTCACGGAGCATCGCGCGGAGCTGTGCCTTCGATCGGATGTTGCCGCGGAACGCGAAGAGGAGGACGCCGCCGATCGTGCCGCGCTGGATCGCGTCGAGGATGGGACCCGGTGCCTGCGGCCCGTCGAAGCCGGCCCACACCAGCGCGCCGGTGCCGAGCTTCACGCGCGCCGGCGTCGGTAGCGCGAGATCGTGAGCTGGCCGAGCGGTCTCCCGCGCAGCGAGCGCGTGTCCTTCTCCAGGATGATCCGGCGGATCTGATCGGGGAGCGGGATGATCGGCGCGATGCGGCGGCGGCTGCGCGGGCCGGCGATGCGGCCACCGAGCGCGTCGAGGATGTCCTTCACGCGCTCGTCGATCTCGTGGATGTCGAGCGGGCGCTGGCCCAGGAAGAGCGCGATGCGCAGCTCGAGGCGATCGCTCTCGCGATAACCGACGCCGCGGCTGGTCTGCGCGTCGAGCACGGCCGAATGCACGCGCCTCCGCCACTCGTTGCTGGGCGCGGTGTATCCGGGGAGGACGGCGGTGATGGTGAATCGTCTCTTCGACACTGGAGCACACACATTAGCGACGCCGGTACGATGCCGCGATGAGCACGCCAACCCTTTCGCTCATCCCGATCCCCGCCCGGGTCACGCCACGACCGGGCGCGTTCGCGTTGGCGGCGTCGACGCCGATCGAGGCGCCCGACGCGCTGCGCGCGCAGGCCGAGCTTCTGCGTGACCAGCTCAGGCCGGCGACCGGCTTCCCGCTGCGGATCGTCACCAATGCGAGCGGGCCGCGCATCGCGCTCGTTCTGGATGAAGCCCTCGCGCGTCTCGGCGATGAGGGATACCGCCTCACGGCGAGCGCCGACGCGGTCGCGATCGCCGCGGCGCGCCCGGCCGGTCTGTTGCACGGTACGCAGACGCTGCGCCAGCTGCTGCCGCCGGCGATCTTCCGTCGCGCCGTCGTTCCGAATGTCGCCTGGAGCGTCCCAGGGATCGAGATCGAGGACGCCCCGCGCTTCTCGTGGCGCGGAAGCCACCTCGATGTCGGCCGTCACTTCATGCCGAAGACGACCGTCATAAAGCACATCGATCTGCTGGCGCTGCACAAGCTCAATGTCTTCCACTGGCACCTCACCGAGGTCGGGGCGTGGCGAAAGGACAGCATGGTCGCGCCGCGGACGCGGGAGGCGTCGCAACGGAAGTTCTCGGGGTCGCCGCACGCCGGCTTCTACACCCAGGACGACGTCCGCGAGGTCGTGCGGTACGCGATGGATCGCGGGATCACCGTCGTGCCCGAGATCGAGATGCCCGGCCACGCGCTTGCCGCGATCGCCGCATATCCCGAGCTCGGCAACACCAAGGCGCAGCACGAGGTCCAGACGTACTGGGGCATCAGCGAACACGTCTTCGGCGTCGGCGACAACGTCCTCACCTTCGTCGAGAACGTGCTCGACGAAGTCCTGGCGCTCTTTCCGTCGAAGTTCATCCACATCGGAGGCGACGAGTGCCCGAAGCGCGAATGGAAGGAGAGTCCGGCGGCACAGGCGCGAATGAAGGAGCTCGGGCTCAGGGACGAGGAGGAGCTGCAGAGCTGGTTCGTCACGCGCATCGACACTTGGCTCGCGAAGCGGGGGCGGCGCCTCATCGGCTGGGACGAGATCCTCGAGGGCGGGCTCGCGCCGGGCGCGACGGTGATGAGCTGGCGTGGTGAGAACGGCGGGATCGCGGCCGCGAAGGCGGGGCACGACGTCGTGATGGCGCCGGAGAAGCCGACGTACTTCGATCACGATCAGAGCGAGGACCAAGTCGTCCCGATCCGCGGGATGAACACGCTGGCCGACGTGTATGCCTACGAGCCGGTACCGAAGGAGCTGAACGCCGCGGAGGCGAAGCATGTCCTTGGTGCGCAGGGGCAGCTCTGGACCGAGTACATGCCCGACCCGCAGCGCATGGAGTACATGGCCTGGCCGCGCCTCTCCGCTCTCTCCGAGGTGCTGTGGTCACCGCGCGAGACGCGCGACGCCGCGAACTTCGCGCAGCGGCTCGAGACACACCTCGAACGGCTGCGCATTCTGGACGTGAACTTCTACCGGCCGAGGCGTTAGCGGCCGACGTTCACCTGGAGCACGTGATAGCCGGACGCGCCGTTCGGGAACGGCTGCCGGCTGACCGGCGTCTCGGTGTCCCCGCGACCGTCGGTCGAACGCGCCCACAGCGTGTGGGTCCCGACGCTCGGCGGCGTCCACTGCGCCGACCAGCGGCGCCAGGTGAGTGGACCGGCGGGCGCTTCGAGCTTCGCGCTCTGCCAGGTTCGGCCGCCGTCAGATGAGAGCTCGACCTTGTTGATGCCGCGCGCCCCGGCGAACGCGATGCCGGCGATGGTGACCTCGCCACCGTTCCACTTGATCGTCCGCGGCGGCACGTCGATGCGTGTTCCGGTGTTCACGATCGCGCCGTCGGACCAACCCTGCTCCTGCCAGTAGCCGAAGAGGTCGTAGGTCACGACTTCGATGGAACGCAGCCACTTCACGTTCTTCATGCCGTAGATGTTCGGGACGAGCACGCGCACCGGATAGCCGTGGTCCTGCGGCAGGGTCTTCCCGTTCATCAGGTAGACGAGCAGCGTCTCCGGCTCCATCGCCTTCGCGATGGGGAAGGAGTCGGTGTACCCGTCGACCGACGTGAGGACCACGTCGTAGGCCCTCGCGGTCGGGCGCGCGCGCTGCAGCAGGTCGCGCATGCGCGTCCCGGTCCAGACCGCGGTCGAGATGAGCTCGCCGCCGGTCGGATTGCTGATGCACTCGAGCGTGTGCACCTGTTCGATCGCATCGAGATTCAGCAGCTCGTCGTAGGTGAGTGAGAACGGCGCCTCCACCGCACCGGAGACGTCGAGCTTCCAGGTCGCGATATCGACGCGCGGCTTCACCAGCGTGGTGTCGACGGTGTAGTGATCCTCGTTCGCGGTGATGCGCGGCGTGATCCCCGCGAGGGCGTCGACGTCCGGGTCGGCCGGCGCGAGCGTCACGGACTGGATGAGATGCCGCGCGGCAGAAGGCAGGTTGCCGAGGCGCGACCCGGCGACCGCGAGCGTGCGCGACAGTGGGAGGCCGCCGAGCGCCGCGACCGCGGCCAGCGCGGCGCCGCCGAGCAACACACGGCGGCGCGACGGCCCGGCCTCCGCGTCGCGCGCCAACGCCGCGGGCGCGAGGTAGCTGATCGCGAGCGCGTTGGCCGCGAGACCGATCGCGGCGTCGACCACGCTCGTACCGAGGTCGATCTTCTCGCCGGCGAAGAGCTGTCCAAGGATGACGCCGAGGATCCACGGCGCCGCGACCGCGCCGAGCACCGAGGCGTCGCCGCGGCGGGACGAGATCGCGAACATCCCCGCGACGCCGCCCGAGATCATGAAGAGGACGAGCACGCCGATGATGAGGAGGCCCTTCGCCCAGAAGTGAAGGAGCTCGATGAGCGGGATGGAGATCCAGCCCGGGAGGACGTCGACGATCGCCTGACCGAGCGCGAACGGCGTGAATGGCAGACCGACGAGGGAAACGAGGAACGCGACGTCCAGCGCGAGGAACATCGCGAGCACGCCGATCAGCAGCCCGGTGCGCTCGCGCGGCGTGAGACGTCCCATATATGGCACGATACGACCCGTTGCCAGAGCTTCTTCCTCCGCTCACCGCGGAGGATCTCTACGCCTTCCGTTTCCTCACCGACGCGCAGCTCTCGCCTGACGGAGAGCGGGTGGCCTTCACCGTCCGCACGGTCACGTCCGAACGCGATGGCTACACCTCCTCGATCTGGCTCGTGCCCTTCGACGGCTCGCGGGAGGCGGTCCGGTTTACCTCCGGAGCCGGGCAGGACGCCCAGCCGCGCTGGTCACCCGATGGGCGGACGCTCGCGTTCCTGTCGGATCGCGCGGCGTCCGAGAAGGCCGACGGGAAGAAGCGCAAGCCAAAGAACGTCTTCGTGCTCGCGCTCGACGGGGGCGAGGCGCGGCAGCTGACCTCGTTCGAGGACGACTGCGGCGATCTCGCGTGGTCGCCGGATGGCCGCCGGATCGCGTTCACGGTGAAGGACGCGAAGCTTGCCGAGGCCGACGACGATGGACCCCGCGTCTACGAGCGCATGCGCTACAAGACCGACGAGGGCTTCCTCTCCGATCAGCGCCGCAAGCACGTGTGGCTCATCGAGGCTGCCGGAGGCGAGCCGCGCCGGCTCACCGCAGGCGACTGGGATGATCTGCAGCCGGCCTGGTCGCCCGATGGCCGCGAGATCGCGTTCATCTCGAACCGGACGCCGGACCGCGAGCGCAACACCGTGGCCGACGTCCACGTCGCGTCGGCGACCGACGGCGCGACGCGCCGCGTGACGAACGAGGTCGGCCAGTTCGGCAACCCGTCGTGGTCGCCGGATGGCGTGACGATCGCGTGCTACGGCGTCGAGAAGGCGCTCGGCTCGGCCGCGAAGAACGTGCACCTCTGGCTCTGGCCCGCGGCAGGCGGCGGCAAGGGCACCGACCTGCTCGCGGCGTGGGATCGCACCGTCGGGTCGGTCGTGATGAGCGACATGCGCTCGCAGGTGCAGACGCTGCCCCCGAGGTGGAGCGCCGACCGCGCGCGCATCAGCTTCGTTGGCTCGGACCAGGGCACCGCGAACGTCTACAGCGTTCCGGCGAGCGGCGGGGATGTGGTCGCCGAGACGCTGGGCTCACATCAGGTCGTGAGCCTCTCGCTCGCGAGCGACGCGCGGCGCTTCGCCTGTGTCTTCTCGCACGCGACGTGTCCGGGCGACGTCGCCGTCGGCGAGCTCGGCAAAGGCCTGCGCTGCCTCACCGACCTCAACGGGGAGCTCATGCGGACCCGTCACATCACGCTGCCCGAGCGCGTCGAGTTCAAGGGCGCGGACGGTTGGATGGTCGAGGGCTGGCTCATGAAGCCCCGCGGCTTCGACGCCGCGAAGAAGTGGCCGCTGGTCCTCGAGATCCACGGCGGCCCGCATTCGACGTATGGCAACGGCTTCTTTCACGAGTTCCAGGTGCTCACCGGCCGCGGCTACGCCGTGCTCTACACGAATCCGCGCGGGAGCCACGCGTACGGGGAGAAATTCTCGACTGCCTGCGTCGGCGATTGGGGCGGCAAAGACTACGAGGACCTCATGGCCGGCGTCGACGACGCCCTCAAGACGGACTGGGTCGACGAGAAGCGCCTCTACGTGACCGGCGGAAGCTACGGCGGATTCATGACGAACTGGATCGTCGGCCACACCACGCGCTTCCGCGCCGCGGCGACGCAGCGGAGCATCAGCAACAACGTCTCGGCCTTCGGGACGAGCGACATCGGGTGGCACTTCTGGGAGCACGAGATGGGCGACGCGACGCCGTGGCACGACGCGTCCAAGCTCATCGAGCGATCACCGCTTACGTACGTGCCGAAGGTGAAGACGCCGCTGCTGATCCTTCACGCCGAGCGGGATCTTCGCTGCCCGATCGAGCAGGCGGAGCAATTCTTCATCGCCCTTCGCTGGCACGGGGTCGAGACGACGTTCGTCCGTTTCCCCGAGGACAACCACGATCTCACGCGCGGCGGCAAGCCGCGCAATCGCGTCGAGCACGCGAAACGCATCGCCGACTGGTTCGACGCTCACCCCTGATCAGCGTCTCCCGGCGAGACTTGCGGCGAGCGCGACGAAACTCCCCAGCCCTATCACGACGATCGTCGATGAGATCGCGCGTCCGGCGACGGTGAGCGGCTCCGGCGAGGCGTGGCCCGCGGTGACGAGGGTCGCGATCGCCCAGGCGTAGCCCGTGAGCACGTTCGGGAACGTCGCCGGCTCGACCCACTGCATCAGCAGGCCGCCGGCGAGGATGACCACGAACAGCACGCCGACGATCACCAGCGCGGCATTGCGCGTGAGCGGCCGTCCGAGGGTGTCGTACATGACGCCGATCGCGGCGAACGCGCGCAGCAGGCGCGCGGCGCGGAGCACGCGGAGGGCCTGCGCCTCGGGTGGCGCGAGGAGCGGCGGCGACACCACGATGACCGCGAGGTCGAACCAGTGCGAGCGAACGTGCGCGCCGCGATCCGGCGCCCGCCAGAGATCGATGGCGTAGTCGAGAGCGAAGAGGAACCAGATGACCGCATTCGCGATGGTCGCGGCTCCCACGACGCCCGGATCGGTGCTCGTCTCCTCGAGCAGCAGCACCGGCACGAGGAGCAGTGCGAGAAAGAAGATCGCCCAGTCGCCGAGCATCGCGTGACGCAGCCTAAGATTCGCGCCGTGCGCGTGCGACGTGCGGTCGTGGATGATGCCGACGCGATCGAGCGTGTGCGCACCGACACCTGGCGTGACGCCTACCGCGGCCTCATACCGGACTCGCTCCTCGATGGACTCGGCTACGACGCCACGCGACGACGCGCGCTCATGTCCGCCTTGCCGCCGCATCAGTTTGCCCTCGTCGCCGAGGCCGACGACGCGATCGTCGGCTTCTGCGTCGGCGGACGCTCGCGGCCGCCCGAGGAGCGGTTCCAGGGCGAGGTCTACGCGATTTACGTTCTTCCGGAGCACCACCGACGCGGCATCGGCCGCGCGCTCCTCGAAGCCGCCGCCAAGGAGCTCGCTGACCGCGGTTTCGGTTCGATGATCATCTGGGTCCTGCGCGAGAACGCACCGTCGCGGCGCTTCTACGAGCGGATGGGTGGAGTCCACGTCCGCGACGAGGACCGCGAGCTCGAGGGCCTGCGTATCACGGAGTCGGGCTACGGCTGGGAGGACATATCGAGGTCCTTCGGCGGTTCGTTCGGCAGCGTCCAGCGGATGTAGGGCTTCGCCCACTTCACATGGAGCTCGTTCGCCTTGTCGGTGGCTGCGGCGAACGCGCGGTCGAAGGCAGGCCGGTCTTCCGCGTCGCACGCCGCCAGCGCCGGCGCGATGTGCTGCTCCT
>VBEZ01000244.1 GCA_005882255.1 Chloroflexota bacterium
AGCTCGCGGTGGCCGCGGCGACCGAGGCCGTCGCCGAGGCCAAGCTGGACCAGGGCGTCGACCGCGACCGGGTCGGCGTCTCGATCGCAACCGCGGGCGGCGGGCTGCAGTCCGTGGTCGAGACGGCGAACCAGCTCCAGGAGCGCGGGCCGAGCCGGGTATCGCCCTTCTTCGTGACGATGTACATCGCGAATGCGGCCTCCGGTCTCGTCTCGCTGCGCTGGGGATTCCGCGGCCCGAGCCTCACCCACGTCTCGGCCTGCGCGTCGAGCTCGCACTCGGTGGGCGAGGCGGCCGAAGCGATCAAGCGCGGTCAGGTGGATGTGATGGTCGCCGGTGGAGCCGAAGCCGTGATCGTGCCGATCGCGATCGCCGCCTTCAGCAACATGCGCGCCCTCAGCCGGCGCAACGACGAGCCCGAGCGCGCGTCGCGTCCGTTCGATCTCGACCGCGATGGCTTCGTGCTCTCCGAGGGCGCGGCCGTGCTGGTGCTCGAAGAGGCGGAGCACGCTGCGCGTCGTGGCGCGAAGAGTTACGGCGAGCTGATCGGCTACGGCGCGTCCGACGACGCGTATCACATGGCTGACCCGGCACCGGGTGGCGTGGGCGGCGCGCTGTCGATGCGCGCGGCCCTCGCGAGCGCCGGCATCGCACCGGACGAGGTCGGTTACATCAACGCGCACGGCACGTCGACGCCGGCGAACGATCGGGCGGAGACGCAGGCGATCAAGGACGTCTTTGGCGACCATGCGCGCAAGCTGATGGTCTCGTCCACGAAGTCGATGACCGGCCACCTGTTCGGCGCGGCGGGCGCGCTCGAGGCGATCATCTGCGTCCTCGCGCTGCGCGATGGCTGCATCCCGCCGACCATCAACTACGACACGCCCGACCCGGAGCTCGACCTCGATTTCGTTCCGAACGTGGCGCGGTCGGCGAAGGTCCGCGTGGCCCTCTCGAACTCGATGGGCCTCGGCGGTACCAACGGCTCGCTGATCTTCCGCGCGCCGTGAGCCGATCCGACCGCGGGTCGCCGCACTCGTGCGCTACCGTGGACCGCCGTGAACAGCGGTGACACGCGTGGCACCGCGATGAAGCGGCGCATCGTGATCACGGGCATGGGCGTCGTGAGCCCCGTCGGGAACGACCTCACCACGGCGTGGGAGGCGCTCGTGCACGGAAAGAGCGGCATCGAGCGCATCGCGCGTTTCGATCCCGCGCCGTACGAGTCACAGGTCGCCGGCGAGGTCCGTGGGCTCGATCCGACCATGTACATGGAGCGCAAGGACGTCAGGCGGACGGACCGCTTCACGCATCTCGCCGTGGCCGCCGCGACCCAGGCGCTGGCGGACGCGAAAATGGACAAGGCGGCGGATCCGGAGCGCGTCGGCACCGCGATCAGCAGCGGCCTCGGTGGGATCACGACGATGGTGGATCAGGTCATGGTCATGGAGCAGCGCGGACCGTCGCGCCTCTCGCCGTTCTTCGTCCCGATGCTGATGGCGAACGCGGCGTCGGCGCAGGTCTCGATGCAGTTCGGGCTCAAGGGCCCGAGCCTCACGCACGTGTCGGCCTGCGCCTCCAGCTCGCACGCGATCGGCGAGGGCGGCGACATCATCCGCCGCGGGCAGGCCGACGTCATGGTCGTCGGCGGGGCGGAAGCCACGGTCATCCCAGTGGTCGTCGCCGCGTTCGCGGCGATGAAGACGCTCACGCGCCGCAACGACGTGCCCGAGGCGGCCTCGCGTCCGTTCGACAAGGACCGCGACGGCTTCGTGCTCTCCGAGGGCGCCGCGGTGGTGGTCCTCGAGGAGCTGGGTCACGCCCGCGCCCGCGGCGCGCGCGTCTACGGCGAGCTGGTCGGCTACGGCGCCACCGCCGACGCGTACCACATCACCGCGCCCTCACCCGAGGGCGAGGGCAACGCCCGGGCGATGCGCATGGCCCTGGCCGAAGCCGGGCTGCGGCCCGAACAGATCGACTACATCAACGCCCACGGCACCTCGACCCAGCCCAACGACCGCGAGGAGACCGCCGCGATCAAACAGGTCTTCGG
>VBEZ01000245.1 GCA_005882255.1 Chloroflexota bacterium
GGACATCGTTTGGCATGGAGGCGAACCGCTGCTCCTCCCCTCGGACTACATCGCCGCCGTGATGGCACTTGAGCGTGAGATCCTCGGCGAGGGATTGCAGGGCGGGCAGTACCGCAACTTCCTCCAGACCAACCTGTATTCGGTCCAGGAAGAGAAGCTGCAGCTCCTCGCGCGCGAGCGGATCGAGCTCGGCGTGTCGATGGATGTCGTCGGCGGGGTCCGCCTAAGCGCGGGGGGCAAGGAAACCGAAGATCAAGTCGCACGCAACATCGACCTCCTTACGAAGCACGGGACGGACTTTGGTGCGATCGTCGTGCTCGCAGGACACACCGGTCCACACGTCACGGAGATCTACGACTTCTACGAGAAGCTGGGCGTCGGGGTGCGTTTCCTGCCCCTCTTCGATTCACCCCTCAACCAAGCCGGCGCGAGCTTCGCGGCGACGTATCCCCAAATGCTCGAGGCGCTCGAGGCACTGTTCGTCCACTGGATCGATCGACCGCGGCACACGAGAGTCTCGCCTCTCCACGAATACCTGGAAACGATCCTGTTACGGATGCTCGGGCGGTCGAGGCCGCGTTACGACCGGCGGGCCAATGGCGAATACGTCCTCCTCGTGAACACCGACGGGTCGCTCTACGAGCGGGCCGACGCGTACGACCACATGAAGATGCTCGGCAATGTCTTCGAGCAGTCGATGGACGAGATCATCTCGTCCCCCAATTACCGTGCCTCGCTCGAACGTGACGAGGCGCTGGCCGCACGGTATTGCGGCTCGTGCGAATTCCTCGGCGCGTGCGATACGTCGCCGCTCTTCGAGAGCCCGCGCCGGGACATCGGCGAAGTCCGTTGCCATGTCGCATATCCGCTCTACCGGTTCATCGACGCCTACGTGCACGAGCGGCGCTACACACCCGCCGACGTGCAGAGGATCCTGACCTTCGCCTGACCGTGCCACACTGACGGCATGCCGGACGAGCCTCGATCACCGCGACGCCGGTCCCGCGGCGGACGACGGCGCGGCCCGCGTCCCCAACAGGCTCCGGCTCAGCCCGAGCGAACGCCGGCGCTGCGTGATCCACGGCGCGCGGCACCGCGCGATGCGCGAGCGGATCGGCGTCCAGCACCACGGCGCGCGACTCGCGGCCGGCCGGTCCGCGCGCCAGATGAGATCCGAGTCGGCACGCCGGTCGTGATCCTGCTGGATTGCCGCGAGGGCGATCCAGACCGCACCGGGCAGGCCGCGACCTTCGAGGGGTTTTTCGACTTCGAAACCGGCGAGCTCCGGCGCGGTTTGAGCGACGCCGACCGCGCCGAAGTCGAAGAATCCAAGCGATTGCTGCGCGGTTTGATGCGGGATTCCAGGCGCTCGACGCGCATCCCGCGCTGATACCCGAGCGCCACTAGTTCCCCCGATACGGGTACTAGTTCCTTTCCGGTACGTACGGTTTACCCGCGCCTGACTTCCCGCCGTGTGTGTGCGCGCCCACAGTCCTTCGTGGCGGCGTGACACAGAGGGGTGGCACGCAGAGAGGCTGGGGGAGCTATGGCGTTCCTACGCATCCGTTTCTGGCAGAAGGTGCTCGGGGCTCTGCTCTGCGTCGGCATCGTGCCCGTCGCGCTCGTGAGCATGGTCTCGATCCAAACGACACGTCAGGACCTGACCTCTCTCGGCGTCACGAACATCCTGCAGCGCTCCACCTCGACCGCCGGCGCCATCGATGCGTATCTCCAGAGCCGACTCGGTGACATCGTGCTCGTCGGCAAGCTGCCGGACATCGTTCGCTTCGGCCAAAACCTGAAAGACCCCGCTGCGAAGGCGGCCGCGCGCGTGGCTCTCTCCGCCGCGGCCGCCCGCTCGCCTGAATACGAATCCGTCGCGGTCGTCGACCCCGACGGCAACATCACGGCCGCGTCGATCCTCACCGACGAGGGCACCAGCGTGAAGTTCCGCGAGTACTTCACGACGGCGTTCAAGGGAACGCCGTACATCAGTGACCCGAGCTACTCGGTGATCACGAACAAGCCCGCCCTCTTCTTCTCGGCGCCGGTGAAGGACGGCGACAAGGTCCTCGCGGTCGTCCGCACCCGCGTGAACATGGCCGCGATCTGGGACGTCGTCGAAGGCGACCTCGGTGCGGTCGGCGAAGGCGCGCACGGCTTCCTCGTCGACGACTACGGCATCCGGCTCGCGGTCTCCGAGACGAAGGGTCACCGCGATCTGGCCGAGTCCCTCATCTACAAGCCCATCGCCCCGATCGACGACGAGACCGTGAAGAAGCTCGTCGCGGACAAGCGCTTCGGGTTGAAGACGCCGGAGCAGCTCGTCATCGATCCGCTGCCCACGCTCAAGACGGTGCTCGACAAGCTGCCTCGGGGCATCACCACGTCGTCACAGTTCTCGTACGGCGCAGCGTCGGCGGAGCAGCGCGGCGTCGTGACGCGGCTGACGGCCAAGCCCTGGGCATACATCCTGGCGGTGCCGATCGCGACGTACACGAAGGCCGCCGACGACGCGACGCTCAACGCGATGAGCATGGTCATCGTCGGCCTGCTCCTCTCCTTTGTGATCGGCGTGCTCCTGACGCGTTCGCTGGTCCGCCCGCTCCGACGGCTCGTGGGTGAGGCGACGATGGTCTCCACCGGTGACGTCGACCTGCGCTACGCGCGCTTCGACACGCGGTCGGGCGACGACATCACGCGCGAGGTCGCGTCGGCCTTCGACCGGATGTTGAACGCGCTCCGCTTCTACGCGTTGTCGGACGACGCGACCACGGGCGAAGATTGAACGCGTTTGCGCAGCAGCTGCTCGGCGTGGCCAAGGGCTACCTCGGGCCGGCTACGCAAACCTTCCTTTCGTCCGAATTCCAGGCGCTGGGTGTCAACGCCAACACCATCGGTCCCGCACAGCTCGAGGCGCTCGTCACGCGCGTTCGCACGAAAGCGGCGCGGGCGATGGGCGACGAACGCGCGGCCGAGCTCGCCTCGGCGCTAGCCGCGTGCGGCGCGGCCCAGAAGCAGACGAGCGGCGGTCACCGTCACGCGAGCGACGCGGCCGAGAAGCTCCTCGCCGGCGGTCGCGCGCATCCCGCCGAACTCGCGTACCGCCAGCTGGTCGAGAAGCACGGCGACATCGATGCGTACTGCGGTCTCGCACGCGCACAGGCCGCGCAGCAGGATGTCGGCGCAGCGCTCACGACGCTGCGCGATGCGGCGGCGAAGTTCGCGCAGGCCGGCGATCGCGCCAGCGCGGTCGGCCTGCTGCTCGAGGCCGTGGCGATCGCGCCGTCGGATCTCGCGGCGCATCGACGTCTCGCGGCGGCGCTCGCGAACCAGGGCGACCTTCCAAGCGCGATCCGCGAGTACGCGCGGTTCGTAGACATGGCGCTCGCGCAGCAGGACACGCGTCGCGCGTGGCTTGAGCTCGCGTATGGACGCGAGACGCTCGGGGACCTGCCAGGTCTGCGCGCCATCGTCGACCGCGTCGCGGCCGCGTCCGGTGGGTCAGCGGGCCCGGCGCCGCGGACCGGCGAGGTGCCGCCGATCATCGCGCGGTCCGAGCTCGCACCGCGCGCGCGGGCGCCGCAGACGCACATTCCCTC
>VBEZ01000010.1 GCA_005882255.1 Chloroflexota bacterium
AAGAGGAGCCCGGCGTCATGCAGTCAACGCCGGTCTGGTCCGCCGACGGCTCGCTCCTCTATTACGCAGCCCACGCCTCGGCTGGAGAGGCCGGCCTCGTCGACCTCGGCATCTTCCGTGTCCGCGGCGACGGCACGCAGAAGACGCGCGTGCGTGGTCCCGACCAGAACGGCGCGCAGCTGCGCGGTCTGACGCCCGATGGTCGCGGTCTGGTCTGGGATCGCATCCGGGCAGGCGGAGCGGTCGAGGTCCTCGATCTCCCGTCGGGCACGAATCACTCCTTCGACGAGACGACCGCCGCGGCCCTGGTCTCGTGGCGCCGGGCGCAACCCCGCGCGCTCGTGATCGTCGGTGGCTGCTGCGCCGGCCGCCCGGGAGGTTCGCTGGCGCTCTGGAACGACACGACCGGGTCGTCGACGATGGTCCTGGGGATCCAGTCGACGCCGCCGATCGCGGTGACGTCCGCGGCGTGGGAGCCCGGTGGCGGGCGCTTCGCCGCCGCCGTCGTGGACCGCGCGAGCGCCAGCAACTTCGGATCGCTCTTCATCTACGACGCCGACGGTCGACAGCTCGCCGCCGTCGCGGCGACCGACGGCGCGCAACAGGTCATGTGGCTGCCCATGGGGCTGGTGTTCACGCGTGCGAGTGGCGCGCGGGGCACCGCGATCGTGCTCGCCTCCGTGACCGGCGGTACCGAGGCGACCCTCTACACGGATCCCGGCTCGATCCTCATTCGTTCCGTCGTGGCGCCGTGACGCCGTCGCTCGCCTCGATCGATCTCAACAGCGACCTCGGCGAGGGGGCAGGGACGGACGCTGAGCTCATGCCCCTTATCAGCTCGGCGAACATCGCCTGCGGCGCGCACGCGGGCGACGAGTCGACGATGCGCGAGACGGTCGCGCTCGCTCGCCGTTACGGCGTGGCGATCGGCGCGCATCCGGGCTATCCGGACCGCGCGAACTTCGGGCGCGTCGCGATGCCGATGACCGACGACGAGCTGAGCGACGATGTCGCCCGTCAGATCCGCGCGCTGGAACGCGTCGATCCCGACCTGAAGATCGGCCACGTGAAAGCGCATGGAGCGTTGTACAACCAGGGCGAGCGTGACAGCCGGGTCGCGAAGGCGATCGTGGCCGGCGTGGTCGAAGTCTTCCCGACGCGTAGCGACGTCGCGCTTTACGCGCCGCCGAAGTCCGCGATGGTCGATGCCGCGCTCGATGCCGGTCTGCGCGTCGTGCGCGAAGGCTTCGTCGACCGCGCCTATGAATCGGACGGCACCCTTCGTTCGCGCAAGCTGCCGGGCGCGCTGCACACCAACCCGCAGGTCGCCGCGAAGCAGGCGCTCTCGTTCGTGCGCGACGGTGGTGTGCGCGCGCATGACGGATCCTTCCTCGACCTCGTCGTCGACACGCTCTGCCTGCACGGCGACACTCCCGGCGCGGCCGCGATCGCCGCCGCGGTGCGCGCTGCGCTCGATGCGGCCGGTGTGAAGGTGCGTGCGGCGGTCATCTGGCCGTGAAGCCGCGCGTCGTCCCCTTCGGCGAGGGCGCGCTGCTCGTGGAGCTCGCGGACGAATTCCAGGAGAACGTCGTCGGCTGGGCGCGCGCGATCGCGGACAACTGGGAGACGGTCCTCGCGTTCGGTCCGGCGGTGCCGGCCTACACCACCGCGCTGCTGCGTTTCGATCCGCTGCGCCTCGCGCCTACGGAGGCGGAGCGGGCCGCGGCCGAGCTGCTCGCGCGCGGCGAGTTCATCACGCGCGCGGGCAACGGACCGCCGCGCGTCATCCAGGTGCCGACGACATACGACGGACCCGATCTCGCGGAGACGGCCGAGGGTTCGCAGCTGAGCGTCGACCAGCTCGTTGCCCTGCACGCGGGGCGTGAGTACACGGCCTACTTCCTGGGATTCCTCCCGGGATTCGCGTACTGCGGTCGCCTCGATCCGCGGATCGTCGCGCCGCGTCTCGCGCGTCCGCGCGAGCGCGTTCCCGCGGGCTCCGTCGCGGTCGCCGACGGTCAGACCGCGGTGTATCCGCTGACGTCGCCCGGCGGCTGGCGCCTCATCGGACGGACCGACCTCGCGATGTTCGATGCGGGCGCGGCAGAACCGGTGCGCATCCGCGCCGGCGACCGCCTGCGGTTCGTCCCGCGGTGATCCGCATCAGCGAGTCGGGCGTGCGCTCGACCGTGCAGGACCGTGGACGCTTCGGCCATCTGCGCTCCGGCGTGCCGCCGGCCGGCGCCGCCGACCCGCACGCGCTCGCGGCGGCCAATGCGCTCGTCGGCAACCGCGCCGACGCCGCGGGGATCGAGATCATCGGCACACCGTTCCGATTCACCTGCGACGACTCGCGCCTCGTGGCGGTCACCGGACGCGACGTCTCGCTCGCGACGCGCACGCGTCTTGACGGATGGGGCTCGGTCTTCGTGCGCGCCGGCCAGATGGTGACGGTGCATTCCGGCGAACGAACGCGGTTCGCATATCTCGCGCTGAGCGGTGGGATCGCGACGCCGGCGGTCCTGGGATCGCGCGCGACGTATCTCCCCGCGGGTCTGGGCGCGCCGCTGCGCGCGGGCGACACGCTACCGCTCGGCGAGGCGGACGCGGGACCCGAGGATGCCGGACGGCTCATCGCGCCGACGACCTATGACGGTCGGGCGCGGGCGATGGCGGGCCCGCACGACGATCGCTTCGAGGCGGGCGCGCTCGAGCGCTTCTTCGCCGCGACTTACGTCATCGACGCCGCGAGCGACCGGCAGGGCACCCGCCTTGGCGGCGCGCCCATCGCGTCGCCGGCCGGCGAACTACAGAGCTGCGGCGTCGTCGCCGGCGCGGTGCAGGTGCCGCGCGGCGGCGCGCCGATCGTGCTGCTCGCCGATCATCAGACGACCGGCGGGTATCCCGTGATCGCGACCGTCATCGCCGTCGATCTCGGGAAGGTCGCGCAGCGGATGCCGGGCGAATCGCTCCGCTTCTATCGCGTCGAGCGCGACGAGGCGCTCGACGCGCTGCGCGCGGAACGACGCGCGCTCGACGGCGTGCGCATCAGCGCCTGACGTAGCGAGACCATCTCGAGGGCCGCATCCATCGACTCCGCACCTTTGTTGCCTTCGGCGCCACCGGCGCGTTCGCGAGCCTGGTCGATGGAGTCGCAGGTGAGCACGCCGAACGGGATCGCGGTCGGGTACGTGAGCGTGAGATCCATCAGGCCCTGCGCGACGGACTGCGCGATGTACTCGAAGTGCGGCGTCTCACCGCGGATCAAACAGCCGAGCGGGACGACCGCGTCGTAACGAGCCGTATCCGCGAGGAGCGCGACGGCCGCGGGCAGCTCGAACGAGCCTGCCACCTCGAAGAGATCGACGGTCGCACCCGACTCGGCCGCGCGCTCGATGGCGCCGCGCTCGAGGGCGAGCGTGATCTCCTCGTTCCACCGCGCGCGAACGATCGCGACGCGGGCACCGCGCTGTGCGCCGGCGCGCGTACCGGCACGTGTCTTTCCGGTCGCCATCGATCGCACTCTATCGGGGGCTCGCCGTCGCATCCCGCGTGCCCTAACGTTCAACAGGGAATGGACGACCCTCGCCTCGTCGCGCTCGGCCTTGTTCCGCCTCCGCCTGGGCAGGAAAAGGCGGAGGAAACACCGGCCGCGCCCGCGGCGCCACCGTTCACGCCGGAGTGGCAACCGGCCCAGCAGTCGCAGTACATGCCAGCTCCGAATCCGTTTTCGGCAGCGGCGAGCTCGATCCCCGAGTACCCGGATCCGTTCACGAGTCCGCCAGCCGCCCCGCCACCGGCCGCGCCGGCTGCTCCCGCGAAGCCGGTGGTGCCGTCGATCTTCAACTCGCCCAACTCACCGTTCTCGTTCGCGCCATCGTCGGCGCCCGCGCCCGCGCAGGTCGAACGGACCACCGCGCCGTCATGGACGCCGGCTTCCGCGCTGAATGTAGCCACCCCTCCGCCGAGCCCGTTCACCTCGCCGAACAGTCCTTTCAGCATCGCGTCCGCGCCGACCTCGTTCGCTCCGGCGGCGCCCGCGGTCGTGCCGACCACGAAGCAGGACAAGAAGGCGGCGCTGCGCGCGATCGAAGAGGCGAAGAAGGCCGGCAAGCTCGCCGAGGAGAACGCGGTCAAGGCGGCGAAGATCGCGGAAGAAGACGCGAAGCGGAACGCGAAGCTCGCGGCGGCACAGGCCAAGGTCGACGAACGCGAGGCGAAGATCGCCGAACGCGACGCGAAGATCGCCGAGCGGAAGGCGCAGGAGGTCGCGAAGCGCGAGAAGCCCGCGGTGGCAGCAAAGGCGCCGGCGCCGGCGTGGGTGCCGCCACCGGCCCCGAAGCCGTTCGTTCCGCCGGTGTTCGCAGCGCCCGCGGCGCCCGCGAAGCCGCCGGCCTACCTCGAGCTCATGGCGACGATCGCAAAGCATCCCGCCGTCATTCGGATGGACGTCCGCTTCGGCCTGTTCGGCCGTGCGCGCCTCGAGCTCGCGCCGATCGGAGTCGCGCTGGTCGGCCTACGTGGCGGGACCGCGTACACGTGGAACGAGGTCAGGGAAGTTCAGTACAACCGCGGTCGACTAGTGATCAAGACCGAGGCCGACCGTGAGAAGCTCGTGAAGACGAAGGAAAGCTCGACGCTGCAGCCGTACGTCGAGAAGCTGACCCGCGCGCTGGTCGTCTCGATCGAAGGCGCGACCGAGCCCGGCCTCGCGCAGTACGTGGCGAAAGTGATGCAGGACATGCGCGCGCAGACGTTCAACTACCACGCGACGTCGTGGCTTGAATATGAGAACGCGCTCGAGCGGGTGAGAGGTGACTTCGCCGAAAGCGACGATCCGTTCGTACCTGCGGTCGCCGGTGCATTGTTCGCGTTCATTTTCGTCGCCGGGTTGTTCACCCTCCCGGTGATCGTCAACCTCGTGTCGGACATCCGTCCTCCCGCCGGATCTGGTGCGTTCGTCATTCAGCCGCGATCGTCCTGGCTCGACGTACGCAGTTTCGTCATGGCCGTCGGGCTGTCAGCACTGCTCACGCGACTGGTGCTGCGCCTCGGACTCGGTTTGACGGCGCTCTCCTGGGCGCGCGGGGCGGCGCGCGGCTGGCACACGACCGGTCCGCGAGTGCTGCGGATCGCCACACGGGAGCTCGCGCGGCTACTGCTCGGCACTTCCGTCGCGGCGGGCGCACTGTTTCTAGGCTTCGCGGCATTCGCGCCGACCGTGGCGTCGACGCTCGTGATCGACAGCGACGGGCTGCGCGACGTCGTCCCATTGCCGATCGTCGGCGTCGACAAGAAGTGGTCCGAAGTCACCGACGTGCAGAAGAGCCAGGGTCCGGGCCGTCTCGAAGGCTTCGGTGTCACCGTGATCTTCAGCGGCGGTCGTTGGATCACGACCATCGATCACTACGTCGCTGGCGGGACCGACGGTCAGCTACTCAAGGCGGCGACCAGCTGGTGGCAGAACGCTACGCGTTAGCTAGTTGGCGTCGTCCGCGACCACGCTCAGCAGATGGCCCATCTTGTCGCGCTTGGTGTTGAGGTACGCGCGGTTCGTCGCGTTCGCACGGATCTCGATCGGGATCCGCTCGACGATCTCGAAGCCATAGAGCGACACGCCCGCCTTCTCCGGATTGTTCGTGAGGATGCGCGCGCGCCGCACGCCGAGATCCATGAGGATCTGGACGCCGATGCCGTACTCGCGGTGATCGGCCTTGAAGCCGAGGCGCTCGTTCGCCTCGACGGTATCGAGGCCCTGGTCCTGCAACGCGTACGCGCGCAGCTTGTTCATGAGGCCGATGCCGCGGCCCTCCTGCCGCAGGTAAAGGAACACGCCGCGACCTTCGCGGGCGATCCGCTCGAGCGCCGCGTCCATCTGGGCGCCGCAGTCGCAGCGCTGCGAGCCGAGGAGGTCGCCGGTGAGGCATTCCGAGTGAACGCGCACGAGCACCGGCTTGCCGTCGGCGACGTCGCCCAGCGTGAGTGCGACGTGCTCGGCCTCGGTGTTGCCGAAGCGCGCCTTGTAGCCGTGCACCAGGAACTCGCCGTACTTCGTCGGCAGCTTCGCGGTCGCGATGCGCTCGACCATCTGCTCGCGCGCCATGCGGTACGCGATGAGCTCTTTGACCGTGATCATCTTCAGGCCGTGACGCTTCGCGAAGCGCTTGAGCTCCGGGAGGCGTGACATCGAGCCGTCGGGGTTGGTGATCTCGCAGATCACGCCGACGGGCTGAAGGCCCGCGAGCCGGCAGAGATCCACGGCGGCCTCGGTCTGGCCGGCGCGCACGAGCACGCCGCCGTCACGCGCGCGCAGCGGGAACATGTGGCCCGGCTTCACGAGGTCCGCCGGCGTCGCGTTCGGATCGGCGAGGACGCGGATCGTGCGCGCACGGTCCGCCGCGCTGATGCCGGTCGTGATGCCCTCGCGCGCGTCGACGGTCACGCTGAACGCCGTGCCGAGCCGGGCCTCGTTGCGCTGCACCATCTGCGGCAGCTCGAGCTGCTCGAGCCGCTCGCTGGTCATCGGCACGCAGATGACGCCGCTCGCGTATTTGCGGATGAACGCGACCATCTCGGGCGTGCAGGCCTGCGCAGCCATCGTGAGGTCACCCTCGTTCTCGCGGTCCTCGTCGTCGACGACGATGACCATGTGGCCGGCCGCGATCTCGGCGACCGCCTCGTCGACGGTGCTGAACGGCGGCAGTGGCGAGACGACACGCGGATGACGCGTGATCTTCCCCGCCGCGCGCGCCTTCGTCATGAGTCCAGTTTAGTTCACGACCTTCGCAGCAAACGCTCCACGTACTTCGCCACGATGTCGACCTCGATGTTGACCGCCTCGCCGACACCGAGCGCGCCGAACGTGGTGCGCTCGGCGGTATGAGGGATGAGCGCGACCTCGAAGTACGTCTTGCCGAGCCCGGCGACGGTGAGGCTCACGCCGTCGATGGTGATGAAGCCCTTCATGACGATGTAGCGGGCCATCGTCTTCGGCAGGGCGAAGCGCAATCGCGCGCCCTCGCCCTCGGCGCTGCGCGCGACCAGCTTGGTCGTCCCATCGACATGGCCCTGCACGAGGTGACCACCGAGCGCGGTCTGCGGCGTGGCCGCGCGCTCGAGGTTCACGCGGCTTCCGCGCAGGAGCGTGCCGAGGGTCGAGCGCGCGATGGTCTCGGGCACGACGTCCGACGCGAAGCCGCGGTCGTCGCGCTCGATCACCGTGAGACACACACCGGCGACGTTGACGCTGTCGTCGACCGAAAGGCGCTCGAGGACACGCGCGCACGCGATCTCGAGACGCGAGCCCGATCTCGTCGGGCTCACGTGGCGCACGGTGCCGAGCTCCTCGACGATGCCGGTGAACACCTAAAGGTCTCCTTCGACCGCGACGTCCTCGCCGAAGCGCCGGACGCGCAGGTTCTTGAGCTCGGCGGTGCCGGTGACCCCCGCGAGCGCGGGCGGTCCATCGCCGCCGGCGATCGGCGCGGTGATGATCATGAGCCGATCCGCGAGCCCCCCGCGCACGAGGGCGCCGGCCACGCGCGGTCCGGCTTCGGACAGCACGGTGTTCACACCATGTTCGCCGAGCCAGCGCATCGCCGCGCCGAGGTCGAGGCCGCCGTCGGCGCGTGGCAAGGTCGTGAGCAGCACGCCCGCCTCCCGGAGCTTGTTCGTGCGGCGTGCATCCGCGTCGCGCGCGACGAACAGCACCGTGTGCTGCGGGTCCTTCGCGCGAACGACCTTCGCCGTCGGCGGAGTGCGCGCCTCGGTGTCGACGATCACCCGCAGCGGGTCGCGGCCGGTGACCTCGCGCACCGTCAGTGCGGGATCGTCGGCGAGGACGGTGCCGATGCCGACGAGCACGGCGTCCGAGCGATCGCGGAGTCGGTGCACCTCACGGAGCGCGCGCTTGCCGACGAGGTAGCGGCGGCCGGGCGCGGTCACGCGGCCGTCGAGGGTCGTCGCGAGTTTCACCACGACGAACGGGCGCCCGCGACGCACGCGGCTGACGAAGCCCTCGTTGAGGCGCAGCGCTTCCGCTTCGAGCACGCCCGGCTCGACTTCGACACCGGCGGCTTTCAGCTGCCGGAAGCCCTTGCCGTCCGTGCGCGGGTCCGGGTCACGCATCGCCGCCACCACACGTCGAACCCCCGCCGCGAGGATCGCGTCGACGCAGGGCGGCGTGCGGCCGTGATGGGCGCACGGCTCGAGCGTCGTGTACAGCGTCGCGCCTCGCGCGGCGTCGCCCGCCTTCGTCAGCGCGCTCACCTCGGCGTGCGGCTCGCCGGCGGCGCGGTGATATCCCTCGCCCACGATCTCGGTGCCGCGAACGATGACCGTGCCCACCATGGGATTGGGGCTCGTGCGACCGGCGGCGCGCGTCGCGAGACGCAGCGCGCGTCGCATGAAACGGGTGTCCTCGTCGCTCATCGGTTGTAGTCTGCGGCTTCGTGGCCACCGATCTCACTGCCGTCGCGAAGCGTCTCCCACCGGAGCTCCGCGTGCGCGGGCGCCTGGACGCCGACATCGAGCGCGTCGCGGAGTTCCAGAACCGCTGGGCGACGCCGAGCCAGTGGATGTCGCCAGCCGCGTCGCGCGCGATGCAGAACGCCAGTCCCGAGCCGCTGCGCCTCGTGCTCCTGGTGGAGGACACGGGCGGCGCGATCCAGGCGATCGGGTCCACGAGCAACGGCGGGCTGTTCGCGTCGCCGGACGGCTCGTGGCGGGTCGGGTTGCGCACCGCCCCCCAGTGGCGCCGTCGTGGCGTCGCGCGGGCGTTGCTCGAGGAGCTCGCCGAGCACGCGCGCGCGAACAACGCGAAGCGCCTCATTGCGGCGGTGCGCGGCGACGAGCCCGAGGGTGCGCGTTTCGCCGAGGCCCTGGGCTACCGCGCGTTCCACGAACGGATCGACTCGTACATCGACGTCCCGTCGTTCGACGCGTCGGGCTTCGACGATCCGGACGCGACCGCCGCGCGCGCGGGTGTCCGGCTCGCGACATACGCCGAGCTCCTCCGCGAACACGCCGCGGATGTCGAGGTGTTCCAGCGCGAGCTGCTGCCGGTGATCTGGGCGATGGCACGCGACGTTCCGTCGCCGACGCCGATGCCGGAGCAGCCGCCGCCGTTCGAGCAGGCAAAGCGGATGTTCTTCGAGGGACCCGGTATCGACCCGCCGAGCACGATCATCGCGCTGCGCGACGGCCGTACCGTCGGGATGACCGTGACCATGGTGAAGGAGAACGGCACGGCGTACACGAACTTCACCGGCGTGTCGCGCGCCGAGCGCGGCAAGGGCATCGCGCTCGCGATGAAGCTCCGCGCGC
>VBEZ01000229.1 GCA_005882255.1 Chloroflexota bacterium
CGGGACCGTCCAGAACGCGGGCACGGTGACCGTCAGCGCGATCGACAACGCGACGAGCGTCGCGACGGCGGCAGGGATCGTCATCGCGCTCGGCGGTGGCATCTCGGACACGACGTCGACCTCGACGGTGGCGCCGTCGGTCACGACCTCCGTCGGCGGGAACATCACATCGAGCGGCGATGTGGTCGTCGAGTCGGACGTGAAGACGCAAGCGTCCTCGAGCGCTCAAGGCATCCAGATCGCGCTGGGCGTCGCGGTCGGCGTCATGACCGCGAACGCCAGCGACACGAGCTCGATCAGCACGACGGTCGCGAACGGCGCGTCGATCACGAGCTCGAATGGCGACGTGCGCGTGAGCGCGCTCCACAACTACGACCGCTCGGCGCCGCGGTTCCTGAGCGACCACGTCACGCGCGCGTCGATGGAGACGCTCGACGTCTCGCTGCTGTTCTCGATCGGAACGGGTAACGTCCGCGCCGACGCGAACGCCACGACGAACGCGCTCGCCGACGACAACTCGACGCTCGCCGCGCACGGAGCGGTCACGATCGAGGCGCGGTCGGCGAACATCTCGGAAGCGAAGGCGAAGACCGCGGGCGGCGCGATAATCAGCGTGAGCGCGGACGTCAACCCGTACGCGAGCGATCAGAGCATGACGACGGCGAAGCTGCTGGGCCACGTCCGCCAGGGGACCGGTCTCTCCGCGACGACCGGCGCGAACACCGTCGAGATCTCGGCGCAGGGCTATGACCTGGCGACGAGTGTCTTTGACACCGCGACCGGCGGCGTCATCAACGTCGGCCACGACACCGCGTCGCACGCCCGCGTCGGCCCCACGATCGAAGGGCAGCTCGGCGACAGCGGGTCGCAGATCATCGCTTCGTCCACGGTGCACGTCGTCGCCGCGAGCATCACCGACGCGGACGCCACGACGCGATCCGCGTCGGGTGGCGCCATCAACATCCAGAACTTTGGCGCGACGGCCCACACCGAGCCACACATCAACGTCTCCGTGGGAGCCGACGCGGACATCACCGCGCCGATCGTGACGATCGAGGCGACACACAACACCACGCCGCAGCAGTTCAGCGACGGCAGCTTCACGGCTGGCTCTGGGACGGTCGACACGTCGAACGGCATCACCGGTAACAGCATCACGTTCGCCGCCGGCCACGGCCTCAACACGGGGCAGTTCGTCACGTACCTGCAGCAGAGCGGCGGACTCATCGGTGGGCTGCAGAACGGGCGCAGGTACGGCGTCATCGTCCCGGTCGGCACCGGCCATGACACGCGTACCCTGCAGCTCGGCACCACGTTCGCCGGCGCGTCGGTCGACCAGACGACGGACACGATCGTGTTCGGCGGCTCGCACGGGCTCGTGGAGGGCGACTCGGTCTACTACTTCCCGGCGCCGGGCAGCGCCGCTGTTGCGGGGCTCGTGCCCGGCACGCTCTACCGCGTCCACGTCGTCGACGGGCGCCATGTGAAGCTCGTCCTGCCGGCGGACTACTGCGCGGTGTGCACTGTCCACGTCCCGACAGCGACCGTGACGACGGGAAGCTCGATCACGACCGATGGCAGTGGGCACGGGATCGTGAACGCGACCAACTCCTTCGGCTCGAACGCAGCCGTCACGTACCGGGCGCCCGCGCCGGTCTACTCGTTCACTGCGGCGGCCGTGAATCTGAAGTCGTCCGGCGGTACGCCGACGCTCGACTCCAACAACCACCTGCAGTGGGACGAGACGCAGGAGACGATTTTCGTCGGGACGGGGGAGCCTGACCCGAACACGCATGCCTTCACGACGCACCTCACGTTAGCCAACGGCGAGGCGTTCACGTACCACACGTCGAACCCCTCGAGCACGATCGGTCCGAGCATCCACGACGGCCAGAGCCTCTACGTGATCAACACATCCGACGCGTTCAAGATCAAGGTCGCCGCGACGTACTGCCAGGCCGTCGGGTTCGCGGGTGACCCGTCCTGCACGTTCGACCCGACACCGACCTCCGACACGAGCGACGACCACACGCCGATCGCGGTCGCCCCGCTCGACCTCACGCGCGACTCCACAGCCGCAGGCGTTCGTGCGAACCACACCCTCTCGCGCACGAGCGAGGCGCCGCTCACCGGCCTCGTCGACGGCGGCGTCTACTACGCCCGCAACCAGACGGGGACGACGTTCCAGCTCGCGCTCACGCCGGGCGGCGCACCGATCGATATCACGTCGGGCTCGCGCACCGGCGCGATCGGCACGCACACGTTCGCCGCGGAGGGCGTGAACATCACGGCGGCCGGCTCGGGTCTCCAGTACCTCATCGTCGACCTGACCTCGACCGGAAACGGCGCGCAGAAGCTTGACGGCGTCGGCGGAAGCAGCGTACTCGCCGGCGCGCCGACGGGCGACCAGGTCGCGACGGCGTCGTCGTCCGGCTCGAGCGGCGGCGCGATTGACGTGAAGTCCGCGAACGCGAACGCCGTGGTCCATCCGATCTTGACGAACACGATCGGCTCGGGCGCCTCGATCCACGC
>VBEZ01000230.1 GCA_005882255.1 Chloroflexota bacterium
CCGGCTGGCACCGTGATGTTCCAGACGAAATTGGCGAGCTGACCGGGAGTTACCGTGCTTTCGCTTGCCGTCGCGTAGCGCGACGGTGACAGCCAGCCAGAGTTCCACGCGGCGTTCGGCGACGCGACATCGCAGGCCGCGGGCACACAGACCGCGAAGTCCACCTGCGTCGCAGAGCCGGCGAGCCATGTGGTCGTGCCGGTGTTCTGGAAGATGATGGCGTTCTGCTGCGATTGCCCGGGCTGCAGCGTGATGCGGTTGACGCTCTCGCCCACGAGCGCGGCGTCGAAGCCACCGGCGGCACTGGCCTGCGGGGGGATCGCCGCACCGAGGAGCGGAAGTCGCGCGGGAAGCTGCTCCGCGATGAGCGCAAGCGTCAGCGCGGCGACCAGCCATCGTGAACGCCGGCTCCCCACCACTCTCCCGTCCCTCGCTCATCGCCGGCGCTTTGCTTCCTCGTGGCTCACGCCGGACCCCGCGGACTATATGCGGGCGGCGAGCCGCTCCGCTAGTGCATTTCGCGTCCATTTCTGTGTAAAGGCGAGGTATTCCGGCGCCCACATGTCTCACACGCTGTCCGGCAGCCGGCGGCCGATACTGCTTGCGTGGCCCCGAAACCCAAGACCGCGTTCGTCTGCCAGAACTGCGGCACGCAGTCGCCGAAGTGGGTCGGCCGCTGCCCGTCATGCGATGGCTGGAACACACTGGTAGAGGAGCGCGTGGTCGCACCCCCCAAGGGTCGTGGTGTTACACGCGCACCCCGAGCGCCGATCGCGCTGAACGACGTGCCCGCCGACGCCGAGACGCGCATCCCCACCGGCATCGGTGAGTTCGACCGTGTGCTCGGGGGCGGGATCGTGCGCGGCTCGTGCGTCCTGCTCGGCGGCGACCCGGGGATCGGCAAGAGCTCGCTCCTGATGCAAGCGTCCTCGTCCCTCGCCCAGCGGGGCGACGTCCTTTATGTATCGGGCGAGGAGTCCGCGGCGCAGATCAAGCTGCGGGCCCGTCGCTTCGGCATCGAGGGCGGCAAGATCTACGTGCAGAGCGAGACCGATCTCGGCACGATCATCGAGTCGATCCGTCGCATGCGGCCGATCTTCACCGTGATCGATTCCATCCAAACGATGTCCTCCGACGCGATCGGCTCGGCCGCCGGTGGCGTTTCGCAGCTCCGCGAATGCACGGCCCGCTTGCTCGAGGTCGCCAAAGGCGACGACGTGCCGATCTTCCTCGTCGGCCACGTCACGAAGGAGGGCGCGGTCGCGGGACCGCGCGTGCTCGAGCACATCGTCGACGCCGTCCTCTACCTCGAAGGCGAGCGCTTCCACGCCTTCCGCATCCTTCGCGGGACGAAGAACCGCTTCGGCTCGACCGATGAGGTCGGCGTTTTCGAGATGGGGGAGTCCGGCCTGCGCGAGGTCACCAACCCATCCGAGGTGTTCCTCGAGGAGCGCAGTCGCGGTGTCGCCGGCAGCGTCGTCGTGCCGACGGTCGAAGGGACGCGCCCGCTGCTCGTCGAAGTGCAGGCGCTCGTGACGCCGACGAACTTCGGACTCCCGCGCCGGACGGTCAACGGCGCCGACCCCCAACGCGTGGCGGTCCTGCTCGCGGTCCTAGCGAAGCGTGCCGGTCTTTCGCTCGGCACGCACGACGTCTACGTGAATCTCGTCGGCGGCCTTCGCGTGCGCGAGCCCGCCGCGGACCTCGCGCTCGCGGTCGCACTCGCATCGGCGCTGCGCGACAAGCCCGCCGATCCACGCACTGTATTCGTCGGCGAGCTGGGCCTCGGCGGCGAGCTGCGGCGCGTTCAGCGCGTCGCCGCGCGGCTCAAGGAGGCGCAGCGACTCGGCTTCGAGCGCGCGGTCGTGCCGCAGGCCAGTCTCAGCGACCTCAACGGCACCGGGCTCGAGGTCATCGGTGCGCCCACGCTGCGCGATGCGCTCGGCCGGACGGAGCGCTCGCCGCACTCTCATAGAAAGGAGCGAGCACTGTGGCTTTCATCCGTCTCGGAGCAGCACTCCTCGGCTGGTTCTTCGGCTTCTTCCTCGGCGCTTCGCTGCTCGAGGTCAGTCGCGTCACGCCGGTCAGCAATCAGGTCCTCGTCGTCTTTCTTCTCGCGACCGCGTGCGCGATCCTCGGCTGGCTCGGCGCACCGTACGTCACCATCCTTCCCGCGCGCAAAATCAAGGCACGGATCCAGGCTGCCTCGGCGGGCGACCTGGTCGGCGGGGCAGTCGGAGGTGGCGCCGGGCTGATCCTGGCGCTGTTCCTCGCGTTCCCGCTGTCCTTCCTGCCCGACAACCTCGGCCGCTTCGCGCCGGTCATCGGCGCGATCGTGTTCGGAGCGATCGGCGCCGCCGCGGGCACGCTCAAGCGCGAGGAGCTCGGTGCGCTCGCGCGCGAGATCCGGCAGGGCCGTCGCGACCGCGTCGCCGGCACCGAGCGCGCGCTCCTCGACACCTCGGTGATCATCGATGGACGCGTCGCCGACGTCGTCAAGAGCGGCTTCATCCGCGGCACGCTCGTCGTGCCGCGCTTCATCCTCGCGGAGCTCCAGTTCTTCGCGGACTCTCCCGACGCCTCGAAACGCGAGCGCGGACGACGTGGGCTCGAGATGCTCTCGCGCATGCAGAAAGAGGCGACCGTGCACATCGAGCTGCTCGACGCCGATCCCGTCGCGAACGGAGCGGACGGCAAGCTCGTCGCACTCGCACGCGAGCTGAGCGTTCCGATCATGACGAACGACTACGGGCTCAACCGCGTCGCCGAGCTGCAGGGCGTCACCGTCCTCAACGTCA
>VBEZ01000231.1 GCA_005882255.1 Chloroflexota bacterium
AGCGCGAGCGCGTCCGGACGCCTTGAACGAGAAGCGCGCGACCTTCACGTCGTCGCCGTACTTCTCCTTTGCCTGCGCCTCCGTGAGCCCGACCTGCGCGATCTCCGGATGCGTGTAGACGACGTTCGGCACGACGTCGTAGTCCATCGCCGCATCCTCGCCCAGGATCGTGTCGACCGCTACCTCGCCCTGCGTCGACGCGACGTGCGCCAGCTTCGGCGCCCGCGGGTCGCCGATGCAGTCGCCGATTGCCCACACGCCCTTGACGCTCGTGCGCATGCGCTCGTCGACGGTGATGCCCAGCCGGTTGGTGGCGAAGCCGGCCTGTTCGACTCCCGAATAGTTCGCGACGCGGCCGGCGCCGAGCAGGACCTCATCGCCTTCGAATGTCTTCGACGAGCCGCCGACGTCGGCCGTCACCTTCACCGTGCCCCCGGAACGCGACACCTCGGTGACTTTCGCCTCCGTCACGACCGTGATCCCCCTGGATTGCAGCGCGCGCACGAGAAGGCGCACGAGCTCGGGATCCGCATAGGCGATCGGCTGCGCGAGCATCTCCACGACCGTGACCTCGGAGCCGAGCTCCGCGTAGAAGGTGCCGAGCTCGAGGCCGATGGCACCGCCGCCGATGACGATGAGCCGCTTCGGCGCGGTCGTGAGCGAGAGTGCGGCGACGTTGTCGAGCGGCTTGGAATCGGCGAGGCCCTTGATCGGCGGCAGGCCCACTTTGGACCCGGTGGCGACGATGACGTTCTTCGCCTCGATGGCCTGGTCACCGCTCGCTGTGCGCACCTTGAGCTGCGTCGGCGACACGAGCGTGCCGTCACCCTTGATGAGGTCGACCTTGCGCGCATTGAGAAGCTGCTCCACGCCGGCGACGTTCTGGGCGACCACCGCATCCTTGCGCGCCACCGCCTTTGTGAGGTCGAAACGCGCGCCCTGCACGATGATGCCGTGCTCCTCACCGTGCGTCGTGACCCAGTACGCGTGACTGGAATCCAACAAAGCCTTCGAGGGGATGCAGCCGACAGTTACGCAGATGCCGCCGACGCGGTCGCGTTCGATGAGCGCGACTCGCGCCCCTTTGATGCCCGCGTGCAGCGCCGCGACGTATCCACCGGGGCCGCCGCCGAGGATGGCGATGTCGTACGGCGTCACGTGAAAAGCGTAGCCACTTCAGATGCGTCCCGCTCCAATGGATGTGCCGCGTATCCATGTTTCGCGTACAGCCGCAGGTACAGCGGGAGGAACGCGAGCCCGATGCGCTCGTACTGCCCGACGTGTCGAAGCTCGTGTCGCCATAGCGCATCGGTCGGCTCGCGCGCGAAGACCACCACGCGTCCGAAGGTGATCGCTGCGTAGCCGCGACGAGTGAGGACCAGGTGCGCCAGACCGCGGTCGCTCACATACAGGAAGCACCCGTCGCGGAAGCGCGGGCGCGCGAACGACAGCCGGCCGAGAACGTGTCCGATCGGATCGGCGTGATGAGCGACGAGCTTGCGCGCGACGCTATTGCTCGATGCTATCGACGACCGCCTGCACCGCCGCGGTCACTCGCGCTGCATTCGTGACCCGCGGATCGAAGCGCAGCGTGAGCTTCCGGTCCAGCGGCACCATGCTCACGCCCACCACTCCCTCGATCTTCCTGGAACCCGTCACGACCTGTGACGCACAGGAGCTTCACATCAGCGCCGATATCTCGAGGGAGACCTCCTCGACGTCCGCGGCATCGGACGCCACCGCGGCGCGCGGAGCGCTGCCCGACGTCAGCACCGGCGAGCCGCACGCGACGAACGCGACAAGCAAAACGAAGGGCGCCAAACGCATCGTGTGATTGTGCGCTTGGCGCCCAGGATCGCGGTCGCTACGCGCTAGCGGTCGACGTCCTCGACCGGCGGATGGTCCTCCGTGAGCTCGCCGATGCCCTGCTTGACCTTGCCCTTGGCCTGATCGAGCTTGCCGCCGATCTCCGTCGAGCGGTCACCGCCGAGCTTGCCGACGCCCTCCTTGACCTTGCCCTTCGCCTCGTCGAGCTTGCCCTCCATCTCGAGGTCCTCGCCTGTCT
>VBEZ01000232.1 GCA_005882255.1 Chloroflexota bacterium
CGCCGAGCGAGAACTGCAGCTCCTCAGCGCGCCGGCGGAAACGCGAGAGGACGAACGGCGACAGCAGTCCTGCGCCGACGTCACGCTCGATGCGCTGCCGAGCGCGGTCGATCGCGGGCACGCTGGGAACCGCTCGTCGCTCCTCCGTAGCGAGGGCCGAGATCGGTACGGGAACTCGGAGCGCATGCTCGGGACGCTCCCACGCGGGGACGTCCGCCGTCGATGCCGCAGGTGACGCCGCGCCGACGACCTCTCCTGCGTCGACGAGGGCGGTCCGTCCGCCTTCGAGCACTCCGACACGGCCGCTCGGCTCGACGATCCAGACCTCGCCGCGAACGACCTCGATACCGGCATCGCGCAGCTCGTCATCGATCGCCGCGCGTGGATCGACGAGCATCACCTGCTTGCCACTCCTCGCCGCCGCGAGCGCGTCGGCGCGCCGGCCGCTACCGATCACGATGACGTCGATGTGGCGCGTCGCCGATGAGTCGGACCGCTGTGTCACGCCGAGCAGGCTAGACCATGCCTGGCGACGAATTAGGACATCGCCCCCGACGCGAGGAAGTTCGTCTTCACGCTACGGCGACGATGTGAAGCGACGGCGTGCTCGGGGTATCGACGAGCACCACGAGCCCGTCATGCGACCACGCCACGGCGGGCGATCCAGCGCGCTCCCGTAAGCGCGGCGAGCGCTGCTGCTGCGGCAAGCAGCGCGGCGGCAGGCAGCGACGCGATGAGACCAACACACCCGAGGATCCCGTACCACGAGAAGACCGGCGAGGCGATGCGCTTGCTTGTTGGCAGCTGGAGCGCGGCGAAGTGAGTGACGAGGTACCAGAGGAGCATGAACGCGCTCGCGACCTCGATGAGCGAACGCAGGTCGAACAAGAACACCAGCGCCGCGCTCGCGATGCCGAGCGCAGCCACGGAGCGGTGCGGTGTCCGGAACCGCTCGTGCACCGCGGCAAGGGCTCGCGGTAGCTCGTGAACCTTCGCCATCGC
>VBEZ01000233.1 GCA_005882255.1 Chloroflexota bacterium
CGTGTGTGACCAGCGCCGCGGAGAATCGCTCGGTGGGCGATGCTGGATTCGAACCAGCGACCTCTGCGATGTGAACGCAGCGCTCTAACCAGCTGAGCCAATCGCCCGATGAGAAAAGTGTACGACCCTAGCGGCCGAGGATCGCGCTCTCCGTGAGACCGGCGGCGACGAGAAGCGCGAGCGCGATCGCGACAGTGATCGCCAGCCGGCGGAAGTCCTTCGCGACGAACGCACGCTCCATCAGCGACGATCGCTCGAGCGCCGCGGACGGCGCGCCCGCGGCGCGGGAGTAGCCGAGCCGCGTCACCGAGCCGCGCGCGCGGTATCCCGTCGGACGCGCCGCGACGTCACGCTCTGCCGGACGCGGCGATGTCGCGCGCCGCGATGCCAATGCGTCGCGTCGTGAGCGTGGGCGTGTGCGGTTCCGTCTCGCCAAGGAGCGTCAAGCATATCGGAACGGGTATCGTCCGCGGCGATGATCCTCGACGAACGGACGCTTTCGCTGATCGTCGTTGCGCTCGTCGCGGCCGTGATCGTCCTCGTCCTGTGGGTCGCCTGGCTGCAGCGGTCCGAGGCCCTGCTCCGCCGCAGGCTGCGTCGCGTGCTCCCGGAAGGCGAAAGCGGCGGCATCGACGAGATCCTCGATCGTCAGCTCACCAGCATCGACAGCCTTACCGGGCGAGTGGATGCGCTCAACAAGCTGCATCACGAGCTCGAGGGCCTCAGCCAGCGGACGATCCAGAAGGTCGGCGTGATCCGATACAACCCGTTCGCCGACACCGGAGGCGACCAGTCGTTCGCGATCGCGCTCCTGGACTCGCTCGGCAACGGTGTCGTTCTCTCGAGCCTGCACAGCCGCACCGACACCCGCGTCTTCGCCAAGCCCGTACAGAGCGGACGGTCCCGCTATCAGCTGTCGGACGAAGAGCAGGACGCGATCAAGAAAGCGCTCGCGCCGACATCGTGATCGGCATGGGTGCCGAGCACACGCTCGCGATCGTGAATCCCGCCGCGGGCGACGGCGCGGGCGCGCGGGTCGGCGCCGGCCTCGCGCGCGAGCTCGAGTCATCGGGCTTCAAGGTCGAGATCATCCGGACGCCCGCGCCGGGGGAAGCGGCGCGCATCGCGCGAGAGGCGTCCGTCGATGGCTGCCGCACCGTCATCGCCGTCGGCGGTGATGGGACCGCCAATGAGATCGCCAACGGGCTGGTCGGAACGAGCACCGCGCTCGCGCTCTATCCGATCGGGTCGGGGAACGATTTCGCGCGCTCGCTCGGATATCCGCGCAAGCGGCGGGACATCGCGCGATTCCTCGCGGGCGCGCGTCGTCGCGTCATCGACGTCGGTGAGGTGAACGGTCGCATCTTCGTCAACGCCGCGGGCGTCGGCATCGACGGCCACGTCGCTGAGCGCATCGAAGCGAGCTCGCGCATCGTCGGCCAGCGGCTCGGCTATTTCGTCGGCGCGCTCGTGTCGATCGCGACGTATCGACCGCAGCCGATGCGCCTCGTGATCGACGAGCAGATCATCGAGGGCAAGCATCTCCTCGTCGTCGCCGCGAACGGCACGCATTTCGGCAGCGGTATGCACATCGCTCCCAAAGCGAAGATCGACGACGGGCTCTTCGATATCGTCGTAGCCGGTGATCTCGGGCGGTGGGCATCGCTGGTCGCGCTCGCGAAGCTCTATCGCGGCACGCACGTGAACGGACGGGACGTCCTCGCGTTCCGCGCGCGTTCGCTCGACGTCGAGCTCGAGCGCGAGCTGCCCGCGCAGGCGGATGGCGAGCCCCTCCGCACGCGCTCGCTGATGGTGCGCATGCGTCCCGGCGCACTGACGGTCCTCGGCCGGTGACGACCGACGCGCGACGCCGCCTCCCGTCGGTCGACGCGGTGGTGCGCGCCGCGGGGCACAGCGATGTCCCGCGCGAGCGGCTGGTGCGCGCCGTGCGCGATGTTCTCGCGGAGGCACGCGCAGCGGGCGCGACCTTCGACGAGGGCGCCGCGGCCGAAGCCGCGCGACGCCGACTCGGCGATCGTGACCGGCGTTCTCTGCGCCGCGTGCTCAACGCCACGGGGGTCGTGCTGCAGACGAATCTCGGCCGCGCACCGCTCGCCGCGGTCGCGATCGCCGCGATCGCCGAAGCCGCCGGCGCGGTGAGCGTCGAGTACGACCTCGACGCCGGTCGCCGCGGCGAGCGGCACGGGCACGCGTCGCGTCTGCTCGCGGAGCTCTCGGGCGCGGAGGACGGCGTGGTCGCGAACAACAACGCCGCGGCGGTGCTGCTCGCGCTCGCGGCGCTCGCCTCGCGCAAGGAAGTCATCGTCGCGCGCGGCGAGCTGATCGAGATCGGCGGTGGCTTCCGCATCCCCGACGTGCTGCGCCGCTCCGGTGCGAAGCTGGTCGAGGTCGGCACGACGAATCGCACCTACGTGCGCGATTACGCGGCTGCCATCGC
>VBEZ01000011.1 GCA_005882255.1 Chloroflexota bacterium
CGGCCTCAACGAGAACAGCATCCTGCCGATGGCGCGGTTCTTCCGCGGCACCGGTCGCATCCTCCGGTTCATCGAGTACATGGACGTCGGCTCGTCCAACGGCTGGCGGCTGAACGACGTGGTCTCCGCGCGCGAGATCGTCGCGACGATCGACCGCGAGCTCCCGCTCGAGCCGATCGAGAAGAACTACCCCGGCGAGGTCGCCGAACGGTGGCGCTATCGCGACGGCAGCGGTGAGATCGGCGTGATCGCCTCGGTCACCCAGGCGTTCTGCGCGGACTGCACACGCGCGCGCCTCTCGGCTGACGGATCCCTCTATACCTGCCTGTTCGCGACACAGGGCCATGATCTCCGCGGCCTGGTGCGGGGTGAGATGAACGACGCGCAGATCACCGACGCGATCGCCGCGATCTGGACCTCGCGCGACGACCGTTATTCCGAGCTGCGCTCCGAGGAGACCGCGGAGCTCGAGCGACTCTCTCGCCTGCACGACAGCGGCGCGCTGTCAGACGAGGAGTTCGCGAGGGCGAAGGACGCCGCGCTCGGTCGCGCGGGCGCTCGATCGGACGCCGCGCCGGCTGACCGCGACGGCGGGTCGCTCGGCCAGGCGGCGAACCGCTACGTGACCTTCCAGATCGGGATGTCGGTCGTCGGTCTGGTCGTGTTCCTGGTCGTCTTCGTGCTGATCTTCCTGCCGCGCCTGAACGTGTTTCCGCACCCCTGATCGCTCCGCGAGCTGCGGGATCGTCAGCGAGCCGTCGGCACCCGCAGCGCGTCCTCGAGCTCGTCCGCGAGGCGCTCCGCCGCCGCGGTATTGATCCGTAGCCGTTCCAAGCTCTGCGCGACCGTCTCCTGGATATCCGGCGTGCGCTTCGCTTTGAGGAATGCCGCCGCATCGTCCGCGAGGCCGCGCTGTGTGAGCTGGCTGATCGCGGTGACGTAGCCCTGCTTCAGCAGCGGCGCCATGTCCGTTCCCGCGATATCGCTGTCCCAGTGCGCCTGGACAGCTTTCCACGCGGCGACGCGCGTCCGCCGTGACTGCATCATCGGAATGAGCATCAGGCCGCGGTCCTGCACCCGGATGAGCGGCGAGAAGATCGCCTCGGCGGTGCGCTCCGCGAGAGCCGGATCTTCGAAGAAGATGAGTGCCTGGCGGAAGCGCGCCTCCTCCTGCGTATCGGACGCCTGCGCCTGCTGCATGCGCGCGACGTAGCGGTCCCACAGCGCGTTGTCGCCGACGGTCGCGGCCACCGCGACCACCGTGCCGGCGACATCCGGGTGCAGCCGCTCGCGGCCGTCGATGTGGTCGCGAACGCGGCGCTGGGCTTCGTCGCGAACATCCTTCGCGCGGGCGTGGATACCCAGCATCAGGATCGCGCGCGTTCGCTTCTCGCGCGTGTCGGTATCGTCGCCGTCGCGGACGGTCCACCCCGCGGCTTCGAGGATCGGGCGATACAGATCGTCGACGAGGCGCACGAACGGACGCTCGGTCGCGTCGCGTACGGCGTAGTTGCCGAGCCATGAGAGCGAGTCGCCGATCGCGGCGAGGACCGCCCGGTCCTCTTCGCCGCGAAGTGTCTCGAGCCGCGCCAGGAACATCGCGAGGGTCGCCTTGCCGTGGCGTGCGAGCGCCCAGAGGTCGTCGATGAGCGCGAGTCGCTCCTCCGCCGCGAGGTGCGCGATCCCAGCGTCGAGGCGGTCGCCCTCGAAGGCGCTCGCGAAGCGGAAGCGGTAGAACCCTCGGCCACCCGCGTTCGGGAAGAACCACTGCGCGCCGGGAAGCCGGACGGTCCCGCGTTCCTCGCTCAGCACCGAGCGATGCTCGCGCACGCCCTGCGCGGTGCCGTACTTGATGACGAGCGGCACCGGCCACCGCTGCGGCGTCGGCGCGGCGTCCGTGTCTGAGAAATAGCGCGTCTGCGAGAGCTCGAGCTCGAGACCCCCGTCGGCATCGTGCGCGCGGATATCGATAAGCGGATGGCCCGATTCCTTGATCCACGCGTTCGCGATCTTCGTGACGTCCTGTCCGGACGATTCGTCGAGCGCGCGCCAGAAGTCGTCAGCCGACGCGTTCGCTTCGGCGTGCCGCTTGAGATAGATGCGCACGCCTTCGCGGAAGGCGTCCTCGCCGAGGTACCCCTCGATCATGCGGAGCACCGCCGCGCCCTTGGTGTACGAGATCGCGTCGAACCTTTGCGACGCCTCCTCGGCGCTCTTCGCCTCGACCGAGATGGGGTGCGTCGACGCGAGGGCGTCGAGGTTGAACGCGCTCGTGTTCTCCGCGACGAAGTCGCGCCAGTAGCGCCACTCCGGATTCAGGGCGGCCGTGGCTTTCTCGCCAACGAACGACGCGAACGATTCGTTGAGCCAGAGGTCGGTCCACCACCGCATCGTGACGAGGTCGCCCCACCACATGTGCGTGAGCTCGTGCGCCGCGGTGCTGAACGCGCCCTTCAGGACCTGGATGGATGCGTTGCGCTCGTCCGCGGCGAGGAGACGCGTGCGATAGGTGATCGCGCCCGGGTTCTCCATCGCGCCGGCCTCGAAATCGGGGATGCCGATCGCGTCCACCTTGTAATAGGGATAGGGGAGCGCGGTGTATCCCTGGAGCCACTCGACGGAGCGCATGTGCGCGTCGCGCGCGTAGATCCCCTGCGCGGCAAGTCCCGGGGGAAGACACACGCGTACCGGGATGCCCGATGGCGTCGTCGCGACCGGGGTGAACTCGTACGGCCCGACCGTGAACGCGACGAGGTAGGTGGAGATCTTCGGCGTCTCTCGGAAGACCGTCCGCGTTCGCCGCTCGTCCACGGATCCTTGGGACGTAACGGGCATGTTCGCGATCGCGGCGTTGCCGGCCGGGTGGATGAGCTCGACGCTGAAGCGCGCTTTGAACTCGGGCTCGTCGAAGCACGGGAAGGCGCGCCGCGCGTCGGCGGCCTCGAACTGCGTCGCCGCGTAGCGCTCCTCGCCGCGCAGCGAGCGGTAGAGGCCGCGCAGCGATTCGCGGATGCCGCCGGTCCACGAGATCTCGATGACGTGGTCGCCGGCCGGGATCTCGCGCTCGAACCGCAGCGCCGCGGTCTGCGCCTCCACGTCGTACGTCGTCTTCTGCGCGACGGCGCCGTCGAGCGTGGCCTTCTGGATGTCGAGCTCGAGAGCGTGCAGCACGATCTCGCGCGTCGGGCGCGAGGTACGAAGCGCGATCCGCTCCCAGCCGGTGGAGGTCCACGTGTCGAACTCGAGCTCGAACCGCAGCTCGTAGCGGCTCGGCAGGACCTCCTTGGACAGCCGGAAATTGCGGGACTCGTCGCTCAATCACGCCTCCCAGCGGTGCTGGGCGGAAGCGTATCGCGTCGTGCGCTGATACGGTTCTTACATGCCGCCACAGTTCATCTACACGATGTACGGGCTCAAGAAGATCGTGCCCGGGACGCAGCGCGAGATCCTGAAGGGGATCACGCTCGCCTTCTACCCGACCGCCAAGATCGGCGTGCTCGGCCCGAACGGCGCGGGGAAGTCGACGCTCCTCCGCATCATGGCGGGCGTCGACAAGGAGTACGTCGGCGACGCGCGCATTACGGAGGGCTATCGCGCCGGCCTGCTCGCCCAGGAGCCGCAGCTTGACGCCGGCAAGGACGTGCGGGGCAACGTCGAGGAAGGCGTCGCGGACCGGCGGGCGGTGCTGAAGCGGTACGAGGAGCTTTCGGCGAAGTTCGGCGAGACGCTCTCGGACGACGAGATGGACAAGCTGAACACCGACTTCCAGAAGGCGCAGGACGAGATCGAGGCGAAGGGGCTCTGGGATCTCGACAGCCAGATCGACCATGCGATGGACGCGCTGCGGTTGCCGCCCGCCGAACAGGACGTGAAAACGCTCTCGGGCGGCGAGCGCCGTCGCGTCGCGCTCTGCCGGTTGCTTCTGTCGCACCCGGACCTGCTGCTGCTGGACGAGCCGACGAACCACCTCGACGCCGATTCGGTCGCGTGGCTGGAGCGCACGCTCACCAGCTACGACGGCTGCGTCGTCGCGGTGACGCACGACCGCTACTTCCTCGACAACGCCGCCGGCTGGATCCTCGAGCTCGACAAGGGCGCTGGTATCCCGTACGAGGGCAACTACAGCTCGTGGCTGGACCAGAAGCGCAAGCGGCTGGCGGACGAAGAGAAGCAGGAGTCTGCGCGACAGCGAACCCTCGCGCGCGAGCTCGAGTGGGTCCGGGCGTCGCCGCGCGCGCGGCAAGCGAAGAGCAAAGCACGCATCGAGTCGTACGAGCGCCTCCTTGCGGAAGAGCCCGAGCAGCGCGAGCGCGAGCTCGAGATCAGCATCCCGCCCGGACCGCGGCTCGGCGACGTCGTCATCAACGCGGACAAGCGCCGCAAGGGCTATGGCGATCGCCTGCTGTTCGACGACCTCACCTTCGCGCTGCCGCGCGGTGGCATCGTCGGGATCATCGGTCCGAACGGAGCCGGGAAGACGACGTTGTTCCGCCTCATCACCGGCGAGGAGAAGGCGGATGGCGGCTCGCTGGTGGTGGGCGAGACGGTGAAGCTCGGCTACGTGTCGCAGTCGCGCGACGCGCTCGATCCGAAGAAGAACGTCTGGGAGGAGATCGCCGAGGGCCAGGAGAACATCCAGATCGGCGCCCGGACGCGCAACGCGCGCGCGTACGTCGCGTCGTTCAACTTCCGCGGGGCCGACCAGCAGAAGCGCGTCGGAGATCTCTCGGGCGGCGAGCGCAACCGCGTCCATCTCGCGAAGATGCTGAAGTCGGGCGCGAACGTGTTGTTGCTCGACGAGCCGTCGAACGATCTCGACGTCGACACGCTGCGCGCGCTGGAAGAAGCGCTTCTCGACTTCGCGGGCTGCGTCGTGGTGATCAGCCACGACCGCTGGTTCCTCGACCGCGTCGCGACGCATCTCCTCGTCTTCGAGGGCGACAGCCGCGTGCGCTGGTTCGAGGGCAACTACCACTCCTACGAGGAGTTCATGCGTAAGGAGAAGGGCGCCGACTGGGAGCCGCATCGCATTAGGTATCGGCCTCTTACTCGTGCGTAGCACCGTCGCCGCGTACGCCGAAGGCATGTTGTACGACTACGAACGCGACTGGATCCCAGCAGGGCTCGAGCAGATCGAACGTCTCGATCTACTGATGTGGCGCCGCAGAGGCTGGCCTCCCAGTCATTCGCGCGTCGCGTACGCGCGCTGGGACGAGTCGACCGCCGAGCGACGCATCGACGAGGTGCTGGCGTTCTTCGGGGATCAGCCTTTCAATTGGCACGTCGGCCCGTCGTCGTCGCCAAGCGACCTCGGTGCGCGGCTCGCGCGCCGCGGTCTCGAGCTTGTCGCGACGCCTCGCATGATGACGTCGGCGCTGCCGCTGTCCGGTGACTGGCAGCCGCGGAGTGTGGTCAGCATCGTTGACGCAAGCGATGAGACGACGGCGCGTATGTCCCTCACGCTTGCTCACCACGACGACGAAGAACTGGAGCAGATGCTGCCCGAGCGCTTGGCCTATCTCGCCTTGCCCAGCCGTCGCGGCGGGTTCCTCGTGGCGTTCATCGGCGCCATTCCTGTCGGGAACGCCGGCTACCGCTACTCGGCGGATGGTGCCTGCGTGTACCTCACCGGCGCGGAGACCGTGGCGGAGCATCGCGGTCTTGGGGTGTACAAGGCACTCGTAGCGTTTCGTGCGAGCGCGGCGCGCGATCGTGGCTGCGGCGTCGCGTCGATCCTCGCCAACGCCGAGACGTCGGCGCCGATCCTGGCGCGACGCGGCTTCGTGGATCACGGACCGCTGCCGAGATACATGCCGGCCGGTGCGAACCAGAGGCGCGCGACGCTGGCCCAAATGCGACCTGCCTGAGACCTGCGAACTTCAGGCGGTGCGCGGCTCCGGCTTGTTCGGATCGATGCCGAGATCCGCGATCGCCTTCGCGACTTCCGGCGGCGAGTACTGCTCGCAGAGCGCGAGCGCGTTAAGAGACGCGACCGCGATGCTCTCCGCGTCCACCTCGAAGTGGCGGCGCAGCGCGTCGCGCGTGTCGCTCCGCCCGAAGCCATCGGTCCCGAGCGGCACGAAGGGCTGCGACAGCCAGCGCGAGATCTGATCCGGGATCGCCTTCATGAAGTCGCTCGCGGCGATGATCGGGGTCGCGCCACCGAGTACCTGGACCACGTACGGAATCTTCGCGGTCTCCGTGGGATGCAGCCGGTTCCAACGCTCGACCTCAAGTGCTTCGTTGCGGAGCTGCTGGTAGCTCGTGACGCTGTACACGTCCGCGGCGACGTCGTATTTCTCCTGGAGGATCTCCTGGGTCCGCAGCACCTGCATGAGGATCGGACCGGATCCGAGCAGCGTGACACGGCTCCGACCTCCCTCGCCCTTCCGGAAGAGATAGATCCCGCGCAGGATCCCGTCCTCGACGCCGGGCGGCATCGGCGGCATCGGGTAGTTCTCGTTGTACAGCGTCAGGTAGTAGAAGACGTCGGCGTTGTCGACGAACATGCGGCGGATACCGTCGCGCACGATGACCGCGGTCTCGTAGGCGAAGGCCGGGTCGTAGGCGCGGATGTTCGGCACGGCCGTCGCGAGTAGCTGGCTGTGCCCGTCCTCGTGCTGCAGGCCCTCGCCGTTGAGCGTGGTGCGCCCGGCGGTCGCGCCGAGGAGGAACCCGCGGCCGCGCGCATCACCGAAGGCCCAGATCTGGTCCATCGTCCGCTGGAAGCCGAACATCGAATAGAAGATGTAGAAGGGCAGCATCGGCTCGGCGTGCGTCGCGTAGCTCGTGCCGGCGGCGGTGAAGCTCGCCATCGATCCCGCTTCAGTGATGCCCTCTTCGAGCACCTGACCGTTCGTCGCTTCGCGATAAGGCAGCAGCGTCTCGGCGTCGACGGGCTCGTAGGTCTGCCCCAGCGAGGAATAGATGCCGACCTCCTTGAAGAGCGGGTCCATGCCGAACGTGCGCGCTTCGTCGGGGATGATCGGCACGACCCGCGCGCCGATGCCTTCGTCGCGAAGGAGATTTCGCAGCAGCCGCGTGAACGCCATCGTCGTCGACGCGGCCGCCTTGCCGGAGCCCTTCGGGAACTCGGCGAACGCGGCCTCGGCGGGCACGCCGAGCGGCTTCCCGCGCACGACGCGCTTCGGCACGAGACCGCCAAGGGCACGCCGGCGCTCGAGCATGTAGCGCATCTCGGGGCTGTCCATCCCCGGGTGGTAGTACGGCGGATCCTCTTCGAGCTTTTCGTCGCTGATCGGAAGCTCGAGACGATCGCGGAACGTCTTCAGCTCTTCGAACGACAGCTTCTTCGCCTGGTGCGTGATGTTGCGGCCTTCGACGTTCGGCCCGAGCGTCCAGCCCTTCACGGTCTGAGCGAGGATCGCGGTCGGCGCCGCGGTGTGGCGCACGGCCTCGTGGTACGCCGCATACACCTTGCGGTAGTCGTGACCACCGCGGCGCAGCTTCATGAGATCCGCGTCCGACAGATGCTCGACGAGCTTGCGGAGGCGCGGGTCTGGCCCGAAGAAATGCTCGCGGATGTACGCGCCGTCGGCGATCGTGAGACGCTGCGACTCGCCGTCGGTCGTCTCGTTCATCTTGTTCACGAGCACGCCTTCGACGTCGCGCGCCAGCAGGTCGTCCCACTCGCGGCCCCAGATCACCTTGAGGACGTTCCAGCCGGAGCCGCGGAACACCGCTTCCAGCTCCTGGATGATCTTGCCGTTCCCGCGGACCGGACCGTCGAGACGCTGCAGGTTGCAGTTGACGACGAAGGTGAGGTTGTCGAGACCCTCGCGCGCCGCGAGGTGCAGCGCGCCGAGCGACTCGGGCTCGTCGCACTCGCCGTCCCCGAGGAACCCCCACACGCGCTGTGCGCTGGTGTCCTTGATCCCGCGGTTCTGCAGATAGCGGTTGAAGCGGGCCTGGTAGATCGCGGTGATCGGCCCGAGCCCCATCGACACCGTCGGGAACTCCCAGTAGTCGGGCATGAGCCGCGGGTGCGGATACGAGGAGAGGCCCTCGCCGGGTTTCGTTTCGCGCCGGAAGTGATCGAGCTGGCTCTCCGTCAGGCGGCCCTCGAGGAACGCGCGGGCGTAGATGCCAGGCGACGCGTGCCCCTGGTAGAAGACCTGGTCGCCGTCGTTGCCGTCGTCCTTCCCGCGGAAGAAGTGGTTGAAGCCGACCTCGTACAGGGTCGCCGACGAGGCGTAGGTCGCGAGGTGGCCGCCGATGCCCTCGTAGTGGTGGTTCGCGCGGACGACCATCGCGACCGCGTTCCAGCGGATGAACTGCCGAATGCGGTGCTCCATCTCCTCGTCGCCGGGAAAGTCCGGCTCCTGCTCGGGGGAGATCGTGTTGATGTACCGCGTCTGCGTGAGGGGCGGGAGGCCGACCTGGAGCATGCGCGCGCGCTTCAGGAGCTTGTAGAGGACGAACCGCGCTCGCTCGGGGCCCGCTTGCTTGACCAGGGCGTCGAGCGACTCGATCCACTCGTCGGTCTCGGCCGGATCGATATCGGGGAGCTGTCTTTTGAACTCGTCGAAGACTTCGTGCATCCGATGAAAGTGTACGTGTGACGGCCGGCTGTCGTGCAGAATACGCCGCGCGCGATTCGAAAAGCGCAGACCGTGTGATCGGAGGCACAGGTGGCGACGAAGAGACCGGCGCGTGCGCGACCCAAGCACAAGGTCAGCAAGAGGACGACGAAGCCGAAGAACCCGAGAGCGAGTGACGGCGGCACAGTTTGGGTGGAGGTACTGCCCCCGACATGGCTCGAGCGGAAGAACGAGCCGATCAAGAAGAAGGCCAGCAGCAGGAAGAAGAAGCGGCCGAGTGCGACAGAGCTTCTGGTGCGTTTCCGTGTCGGGGCCGGCCGCCGGAAGAAATAGCCGACCGGACGCAGGAAGGTGAGACCCTGATCGAAGTTGCCACAGCGACC
>VBEZ01000234.1 GCA_005882255.1 Chloroflexota bacterium
ATGCGGCCGGCCTACGGCTCGGCGTTCGCCTTCGCCGGCTGCTTGCCGTCTTGCTTCGCGACGGCGCAGTAGCCAGCAGCGAGCGAGAGGAGTGCCGCGTCAGCTAGAGAGGCCTAGTTGAGCGCCGCGCTAGCGCCAGCGAGCGAGGATGTTCTCGCGCTGGAACGCGAGCCGCGCGACGATGAAGACGGCGACGTCGAGCGCGATGAGGATCGCCGTGAACTGCAGGAACGCCTCGTTGTCCAGGATCACGCGGCCGGTCACCTGCGCGATCCCGAGTCCGACGACCGGCACGACGACGAGGCCGCCGATCTGCTGCGCGACGCGAACGTCGTTCACGCGCGTGGAGATGAGGATCCCGAGGTTCACCGAGAGCAGCGTGAGCAGCGGCACCATGACGATGATCGCGAGGATCCACCGCGGCGAGGTGACCGCGCGCACCGCGGCCGGGCTGCCCAGGATGCCGACCGCGCCGAGGTAGATCGCGTACGCGACCCACGTGACCAGGACCGCCGGGATGGCCGAGGCGAGGCTCTTCGCGAGCAGGAGCTCGCCGACGCCGACCGGCGTCGCGAGTAGCGGTTCGAGCGTGCGCGCCGCCTTCTCACCGATGACCGAGAAGATCGCCATCGTCAGCGGCACGACGGTCGGGATGAGCATGAAGAGGATCAGGAAATAGGTCGCGATGAAACCCTGGATGGCTTCCTTCGGGTCGAGTCCGACGACCGCCGGTGCCGCCGCGTACATCGCCTGCACGTCACGGTCGCTGGGCGGGTTCGCCGCCGCAGCGGCGACCGCGCCGATGCCGGCGGCAAGGATGACGACCGGCGGGAGCAGCGTCATCGCGACGAGCAGCCGGTTGCCGAGCGCCTCGCGCCACTCGCGGACGCACACCGCGCGCACGAGCGTGCCGCGCTCCGGGGTTCGCGCGATCGCGAGCGTCGTCATGTCAAGGCACCTTGCCCGACGTTTCGACCTCGGCGGGCCGTTTGGCTCGGCCCTCCACGATGCTCAGGTACACGTCTTCGAGATGAACCTTCCGCTCGATGACGTACGCGATCTGCGCGCCGCCGTCGACGAGTGTGCGTACCAGCAGCGGATTCGTTCGCAGCGGATCGGGCGCGGACACGATGATCGAGCCGTTCTCGAGGTGCGCCTCGCGCACGCCCGCGACGCCCTGCACGCGGACGAGATCCTCGGCGCGTGGCGTCGGCAGCAGGCGGAACTCGGTGGAGCGCCCGTAGAGCTCGGCGCGCAGGTGGTCCGGCGTGTCGATGCGGATCACGGACTGGCGGAAGAACGCGATGCGGTCACACAGGCGGTCCGCCTCGTCGAGGTTGTGGGTGCAGAGGAACACCGTCCGGCCCTGACCGCGTAACGCGACGATGAACTCCCGTACCGTCTTAGCGGCATCGGGATCGAGTCCGGTCGTCGGCTCGTCGAGGAAGAGGATGCGCGGCTCGTGCAGCGCGGCCCGCGCAATGGCCATCTTCTGCTTCATACCGCGCGAGAACGTCGCGACGGCCTCGCGGCGCCGATCCCAGAGTCCCATGAGCCGCAGGAATGACTCGGCCTGCCCTGCCGCGGTCGGTCCGTTCAGCCCGTAGAGCGTCGCGAAGAACACGAGGTTCTCCCACGCTGACTGGCGCTCGTACAGGCCGGGCTGCTCGGTGAGGATCCCGACCGCCGCGCGGATCTCGGAATCCTGGTGCCCGAGGCGATATCCGGCCACCTCTGCCGTGCCCGACGTCGCGCCGATGAGCGCGCAGAGCAGGCGCAGCGTCGTCGTCTTGCCGGCGCCGTTCGGCCCGAGAAACCCGAACACCTCGCCCTCGCGCACCTCGAGGTCGAGCCCATCGACCGCGGCGAGCGAGCCGAAGCGCTTCGTGAGCTTCTCGGTGCGGATCACGGTCTCCATGTCGCGAGTCTATTGGCGCTCCGTCCCTATCCTTGACCGCGTGACCCCCATCGACGCCGAACGGAAACTGCGCGAGCTTTCCTTCTTGCACGAGGTGGCGCAGCTCGCGTC
>VBEZ01000012.1 GCA_005882255.1 Chloroflexota bacterium
AGCCCGGCCATCGGCGAACCGATCCGCGTGTCGGTGATGAGCTCGATGAGGCCCGGCACGAGCGGGATCCCCTCCTTGTTATAGGACGGGCGCGAAGGATCGCTCGACTGGCCGAGGCTGGCCAGGTAGCGGATCATCGAGATCGGTCGGATGCCGTCGTAGCGACCCTTGAGACCCCACGCGGCGATCGCGGCGTCGTGCACCGCGCCGTTGAGCGCGAGGTACATCTTCACGTCCCACTGCAGGCGATCGACGACCGGACCGCTCCCGCCGATGCGCAGGTCGGGAGCGAGCTGGTCGGACGCGGCGTTCGCGATGACATTCCAGTGGCCGGGTGGTGTCTCCGAGCTCGGGCCGTCGGCCCAGAACTCCGCGATCGCCCGGTAGAAGTCGCCCTGCCGGACGATCTCCGAGGCGTATGAGCCGGCCGTCGCCGGATTCACCGCATGACCGTGCCCGTCGTTCGACCCGAGAGCGTTGGCACCGATCGCACGAGGTGAGATGTCGATCGTGATGTCGCTCGACGCGTCGAGCAGGCTGCTGTCGCGGACGACGTCGACGGCTTGAGCCTTGTAGGTCGCGTCGGTCGCGGGGTCGCCGAGGCGTGGTGGTGGACCGGGATCGATCGGCGCGCCCGATGCTCCGCCCGCGGGAAGGGCGAAAGGTGTGACGTGGCCCCACTGCGGACCGACGGCCTGCTGAACGCCGTTGGTCACGGCGATGCCGTTCTGGCTGATCATGTGCTCGAGCTGAAGCGGCTGCCAACGGTTCGGATCGGTGAGCGTGATCCCCGCCTTCGCGACGACGAGCGGAGGGTTGACCGGTTTGTAGTCCGGATCCGCGTATCCGTTCGCCTCATTCGATCCGTCGGTCTTCGCGCGATCGAGGAGCCCCTTCGCGATCCGGTTTCCGACCGCAGCGGGTGAATCGCCGTCGGTCGCGGTGGTCGCGATCGGAAGACAGAACGAGTCCATGAGGTCGTCGAACTCTCCGAGCGACTTGTCGGCGCCGACCGCCTTGATGAAGCGGGCGGTGAGGACGCGGTAGGCCGCGTAGCTGATCGCCTCGTTCCGCGCGGCGCTCACGTCTCCGGCTTGAAGCTTTTCCTTGAAGACGTAACCGGACGCGGTCGCGTCGTATGCGGCCCAGGCGTCCCACATCGCGACGGAGAGATGGAACAGGTTGCGTGCGTGGACCGGAGGATTGGGTAGGGCGCGTCGGATCGCATCGAGAAGCGCCTCGTCCCAGCGGCGCGCGACGGACCAGGTGGGGTTGTTCACCACCTGGGGGCACGCGGGCGCTCGTTCCCACGGGCGCGTCGCCGCGAGGGTCGCACCGGTCACCACGACGAGGACGACCACAGCGGCGCCGAACGCGCGCGCCCGCGCGCTCGCTGGGATCCGTCGGCTCACGTTGCGATAGCCGGCACTGGCGTTTCCCCTTCCTGTGCCGTCACGCTAACCGAAGCCCGTCGACGCTCGAGCTCAGCCCCCGTTCGGCGACCACGGACGCGCGTCGCTGCTCGCGCGCCGTGCGACCACGAACTGGTTCGCCGCAACGTGAAGCCATGGCCCGTTCTCGCCGCCCGGCCACGCCACGCGAACGTCGGCGCCGGTCGCGTCGCCCAGCCCGAAGTGGATCCAGCCCAGCTCGCCGCCGGCGTGGCCGCCACCGACCGTGACCTCGCGGCGAAGGATGCGATCCCCGCTGCGCACCTCCACCCACGCGCCGACCGCGTCGACGTTCGGCGGGGACTGCAGGATGCGGAGCGCGAGCCAGTTGCCCATCGCACGCGGTTGCGATGCGTCCCCGGTACCGACGTTCCGCCACAACCGCACCGGATCACCGAAGTTGACCACGATCAGATCGAGCATCCCGTCGAGGTTGAAATCGGCGAGGGCCGCACCGCGGCCGCGGTAGAAGTTGAGGATGCCGGCCGCATCGGCGGCCTCGCGGAACGTGCCGTCGGCTTGTCCGAGCAACAGGTTGCTCGGGTCCATCTGGGCGTAGTCGAGTTGCTCGGTCACGTTGCCCTTCGAGATGAACAGATCGACGAAGCCGTCGTTGTTCACGTCCGCGAACTCGTCGTGCCACGCGGTGGATGGCCGCGTGTCACCCCCCGTGAACGGTCGGGCCGCGTTCACGCCGCGCCGGAGTCCGATGTCGCGGTAGGTCGGCCGCGATGGACCGAGGGTGAGCGTCTGCAGTCGATTGTCCGCCTGGCTCGTGAGAAAGACCTCGGGATAGCCGTCGCCGGTGAGGTCGTAGCTCGCGATGCCCATCCCCTGGATCTGCACGGTCACCCATCCGTCGTCCGCGGTGTACAGCGACGGCAGCTCGCGCGGCGCGATGCGCCAGAGCTGCTCCTGGCCGTCGGTCGGCAGGTAGTACTGCGCGTCGTTGCTCACGCGAAGATCGCTTCGGCCGGAGCGATCCCAGTCGCTGAACAGCATCGAGAGAGCACACCAGCTGGGAGTGAGCGGGATCGGCGCTGCGTAGGCTTGCGCGTTGGCCGTCGGGCGAACGAGCTCGTTGTCGAAGCAGAGGTGGTGCGGGTCGTTGCTCGCGGGATCGACGTAGTTCCCGAAGGCCAGCGTGGGCAGGGTCGCCGCGCCTTCCCACGTCGCGCTGAACGCATTCGTGGCGGACGCCTTCAGAGCCAGTCCCCAACGCTCCTCCTGGTAGTTGTTCCACGAGACTCCGATCGTGCAGCCCGGGGCGGATGTCGAAGGACCACCGCAGGCCGAGACGACCAATGTGAACCCAGCCGCGAACACCGCTAAGCACCTACGCATCAGGTAACTCTCCTCACGTTGAGCGCGACCCCGCTCGAATGTATCGCGGCGACACGCTAACACTTCTGCGCTCGAACCCGCCGCTATAGACGTGGTCGATCCCCGCAGCGCCGGTCTCGTCGACGAATCGCGGCGCGCCGAGTGCGGCCGAAGGCGCTCCGGCGGACGGGACGTCGGACGAGCCGACGACGATGGCGCACAGGCCCACGATCGCGACTGTGCCCACGGTGAATGACCGGCGGACCCGCACGCCGTCGATGGTCGCGCGAATCGAGCCGATGCGGCGGTCTGACCACGCCGACCGCGAGGGCCGCATTCGAATCCCGACGGGCAGAAGTGTTAGCGTGTCGCCGCGATACATTCGAGCGGGGTCGCGCTCAACGTGAGGAGAGTTACCTGATGCGTAGGTGCTTAGCGGTGTTCGCGGCTGGGTTCACATTGGTCGTCTCGGCCTGCGGTGGTCCTTCGACATCCGCCCCGGGCTGCACGATCGGAGTCTCGTGGAACAACTACCAGGAGGAGCGTTGGGGAGACGCAGGCCAGCAACGTCGACAACCTGACCTCGCAAGGGGCCAAGGTCGTGATCATCCTGGCTCAGGACGGAACCGCCATCAAGCCGGCGGTCGCGAAGGCGATCCAGAACGGCGTTCCGGTCATCGCGTACGACCGGCTCATCGAGGATCCGAAGGCCCTGTACATCACCTTTGATAACGTGCTGGTGGGCAAGCTCGAGGCACAGGCCGTCTTCAAGGCCAAGGGCACGGGCAACTTCGCCATCATCAAGGGCAACAAGGCCGACGCGAACGCCGACTTCCTGCGTAGCGGCATGGACCAGGTCATCGGCGACGCCGTGAAGTCAGGGGCGATCAAGATCGTCGGCGAGACCTACACGGACAACTGGGACCCGGCGAAGGCGCAGACGAACATGGAGCAGATCCTGACGGCGAACCAGAACAAGGTCGACGCGGTGCTGTCGGAGAACGACGGCATGGCCGGTGGAGTGATCGCCGCGCTCACGGCCCAGGGACTCGCGGGCAAGGTGCCGGTGTCCGGGCAGGACGGTGACAAGGCCGCCCTCAACCGCGTCGCCCTCGGTACCCAGACGGTCGACGTTTGGAAGGATGCGCGCTTGCTCGGAAAGACCGCGGGCGAAGCCGCGATGCAGCTCTGCAACAACTCGGATCCGAGCAAGGTCAAGGGGACAGCCGCGTTCAAGACCCCGGGTGGGAACAGCCTGAGCTCGATCCTGTTAACGCCGAACCCGATCACGAAGGACAACCTCAAGGACGTCCTCGACGCAGGCTGGATCACGAAGGCCGATCTCTGCCAAGGTGTGGCCGCCGGGAAGGTTTCCGTCTGCGGTTGATGCACTAGCAGCTCGTGGCATGACGCGCCCTGCCTCGCTCGCGCGGGGCAGGGCGCGTCTCTAGCAGGCCCCATGACGAAGGTCGAGGCGACAGGCTGATGGGAGCTACCGTCCCAGGCGAGGCCAGCGCGGAAGGCGCGCCCGCCCGCTCGTTCCTCACCACGATCAGCTCCGCGCTCGCGCCCGTCACTGGCGTGGTGCGCTCACTCGAGATCGATACGCGCATGCTCGGGATGATCGGGGCGCTGATCGTCATCTGGGTCAGCTTCAACATCGTCTCGGGTGGGACGTTCCTCACCGCGCGGAACCTTTGGAACCTGTCCGTCCAGAGCGCGTCGATCGCGATCATGGCCACCGGGATGGTCCTGGTGATCGTGTCGCGCAACATCGACCTTTCGGTCGGCTCGATGTTGGGATTCCTCGGTTACACGATGGCGATGTTCCAGGCGGTCTGGATCCCGCAGAGCCTCGGGCTTGGCTTCGAGCAACCGTTCACGTGGGTGCTCACGCTGGTCATCGGGATCGCGCTCGGGGCGGCCATCGGCGGACTGCAGGGCTTCATCGTCGCGTACGGCGGCGTGCCTTCGTTCATCGTGACCCTCGGCGGGCTCCTCGTTTGGCGCGGTCTCATTTTTCGCTACGCGCAGGGTCAGACGATCGCGCCGCTCGATACGACCTTTCAAATGCTGGGTGGCGGCACCGTCGGCACGCGCGTCGGCGCGCTTGGAGAGTGGCCGAGCTGGACGCTCGGCGTCGTCATGTGCGTGGCGATCGTGTACGTGATGATCTCGTCGCGACGTCGTCGCCGGCGGTATGCCTTCCCGGTGCGCGCGATCTGGGCCGAGCTGCTCGTCGGAGCGGTCACCTGCGGCGCCGTGCTCGGCATCGTCTTGGTCGCCAACAGCTATCCGCTGCCGGTCAACGTCGCCATCCAGTACGCCGAGGAGCACGGCATCGCGATCCCGCCCGGAGGCTTGTTCATCCCGACCGGAGTGGCGTTCCCGGTCGTGATCATGCTCATCGTCACGCTGGTCGTGACGTTCCTCGCCACGCGGCGCCGCTTCGGGCGATACGTCTACGCGATCGGCGGCAACCCCGACGCCGCGGCGCTCGCCGGCATCAACGTGCGTCGGACGATCATGCTCACCTTCGCGCTGATGGGAAGCCTGGCGGCCGTCAGCGCCGCGGTCCAAACCGCGCGCCTCAACGCCGCGGTCACGAACCTCGGTGTCCAGAACGAGCTCGACGTGATCTCCGCCGCGGTCATCGGCGGGACGTCCTTTTCCGGCGGCATCGGGACGGTCCCGGGCGCGATCCTCGGTGCGGTCGTCATGCAGTCGCTACGCTCGGGGATGGTGCTGTTGCTCGTCGACTCGCCGACGCAGGACATCGTGGTCGGCATCGTGCTTGTCGCCGCCGTCGGCCTCGACGCCGTCGTGCGGCGGAGGGTGAATTGAGCCGAAGGTGTTGATCCAGAAACCGGCGATGCCGGGCGTGGCGCCTCAGCGAGTTCCGATCGTCGAGCTGCGGAACATCCACGTCGCGTTCGGCGGCGTCCGCGCCGTCGCGGGCGTGACGCTGGACCTCTACCCCGGCGAGGTCGTCGGCGTCGTCGGCGGCAACGGCGCCGGCAAGACGACGCTCATGAGGACGCTGTCGGGCGCGCGGCCGCCCGACTCGGGCCAGATCTTCGTGAACGGACAGCCGGTCACGATCGGCAACCCGCGCGATGCCAAGGCGCTCGGGATCGAAACGATCTACCAGACGCTCGCGCTCGCCGACAACCTCGATGCGCCCGCGAACGTCTTCCTCGGCCGCGAGGTGACGTCGGCCGCCACGCTCAACGACGCCGCGATGGAGTCCGCGACGCGGAAGGTCATCGGCCGGCTCAATCCGAATTTCAAGAACTTCAAGACTCCGGTCCTTCGGCTATCGGGCGGGCAGCGCCAGGCGGTCGCGATCGCACGAGCGATCCACTTCAACGCACGCGCGCTGATCATGGACGAGCCGACGGCCGCGCTCGGCCCGGCGGAGACCGCGCAGGTGCACGCGCTGATCCGGCAGCTCAAGAGCGAGGGGATCGGGATCTTCCTCGTCAGCCACGACATCCACGACGTGTTCGATCTATCGGAGCGGATCAGTGTCATGTACCACGGCAAGCTCGTCGGAACGGTGAACAAGAACGACGTCACGACCGATGAAGTCCTCGGCATGATCATCCTGGGCAAGCCGCCGACGAAGCTCACACAACAGGAGCTGGCCGAGCTGCACGGCTAGCGCGGGCGGCGCTCTCTCACTCGGCCTTCTTCGTCGCGCGCTCGCGTGTCCGATCGGCTGCCCAGATGCGGCGGTTGACGAGGCCTTCGAGGAGCTCCTGCTGGCCCGACCTCGGTCGCGGATCGATCTCGCCGGAGGCGACCCGGCGCTCGAGGTCGGCGAGCGTTACCGAACCGGACTGGATCGCCGCTCCGAGCTCGCCGGACCAAGGGGCATAGCGCGCCTTGCGCGCCGACTCAAGCGTTCTCCGCTCGACCATGTCGGCCGCGACGAGCAAAGACCTCGCGAGCGTGTCGATGCCGGCGATGTGCGCGTGGAACAGGTCGGTCCGACTCAGGCTCTGCCTCCGCAGCTTCGCGTCGAAGTTGAAGCCCCCGGTCGTGAAGCCTCCCGCGGCGAGGGTTTCGTAGAGGGCCAACGACAGCTCGTCGACCGAGTTCGGGAACTGGTCGGTGTCCCAGCCGTTCTGGTAGTCGCCGCGGTTGACGTCGATGCTGCCGAAGGCGCCGAGCGCGATCGCACTCGCGACCTCGTGGTGGAAGCTGTGGCCGGCGAGCGTCGCGTGGTTCGCCTCGAGGTTCAAGCGGTACTCGGAAGCCAGATCGTGGCGCTGGAGGAATCCGACGACCGCCGCGACGTCGTAGTCGTACTGGTGCTTCGTCGGCTCCTGTGGCTTCGGCTCGATGAGGAGCGTGCCCTTGAAGCCGATCCGGTGCTTGTGTTCCGCGACGAGCGCAAGGAACCGTGCGAACTGAGCTTCTTCTTGCCGGAGATCGGTATTCAGCAGCGTCTCGTAGCCCTCGCGCCCGCCCCACAGCACATAGTTCTCACCGCGAAGGCGGTGCGTGACCTCGAGCATCGTCTTGACCTGTGCGGCGGCGTACGCGAAGACCTCGGGGTCGGGGTTCGTCGCGGCTCCTGCGGCGTAGCGCGGGTGCGTGAAGAGGTTCGCCGTTCCCCACAGGAGCCGCGCGCCCGTGCGCGCCATGTGTCGTTCGATCTGGTCCACGCTGGCGTCGAGGTTCGCACTCGTCTCCGCGTACGTTCGGCCTTCGGGCGCGACATCCCGATCGTGGAACGTGAAGAAGGGCACGTTCAGCTTGTCGATGAACTCGAATGCGGCGTCGAGCTTCGCTCGCGACGCGGTCGCGACATCGACGCCCGCGGTGAGCCAGGGCCGATCGAACGTACCGACGCCGAAGACGTCGGAGCCCGGCCAGTTGAACGAGTGCCAGAGACAGACCGCGATGCGGAGCTGGTCTTCCATTCGCTTGCCGAGCACTTCGCGGTCGGGCTGGTACACGGCGTACGCGAGCGGATCCGAGGAGTCCGGCCCGCCGTACGTGATCCGCGCCGGCACGTCGCTGAAAAAGTCGCCGCTCATGCCGATCCTCCCGCACCGCCTCGCGGGCCGATTCTGCCCTAGTACCGGGGTACTGGCCCGTTCGAATGTACGGGTGAGGTTGGGCGCCGTCGGGCGTTATTCAGGAAAATGCAGGACACGGAGCACGCCCCCGTCGAAGGGGGCCTCCAGGAACGCCAGCTCGTCGTCGGCCGATACCGTCTGACGGCCCGTCACCACGAGGACGAGACCACCGACGTGTGGCGTGGATTCGACGAACCCGGCAACCACGTGGTCATCCTCACTTTCCTTCGTGATCGAAGTCCGGCGAGCCGGGACCGTTTTGTCACGGAAGCGCGCCGCATGGCGTTGCAACCGCCGACCGTGATGCGAATAGCCGGCATCCATGACGACGCCGACCTGACATTCATCGTCTATGAGGATGTCGTGCCCGGGTCGTCGACCGAGCTCACCGATGAGTCTTCGATCGGGCACGGGCTGTCCGGTCTGCGGACCGTGATCGGCTTGCGCGACCCCGCGCTGATCGACTCCCGACTTCTCATGGAATCGGCAACCGAGTTCGCGGCATCAGCGCGCTCGCGGCTTGCGGAGGTCCGCCTCGATGAGGCGCGGCTGAAGACGATCGCGGCCCAGGCCCGCCCCCTTCTCGATCGGGTCGTCGTCGAGGCCCGAGCGCTTCTCGAGGGCATCGATCCCTCCGGACTCGCGTCGGTGTTCGAGCGCGGCACGCTCGTCGCGCAGCGCCTGACGGACCTCCGGCCCCACGTTCCGATGCCGACGCTCCCGAAACTTTCACTCCCGCGGCTGTCCCTGCCGGCTCCACGCGTGCGCCGCTCGCCGCGGGTCGCGACGCCTCGTGTGGAGACGGTCGTTCGTCCGGCTCGTGAGCCACGCGCGCCGCGAGCGCCGAGGTTCGGCGGTCGGCCGGTCATCCGTGTGCGGTGGGGTCGCGTGCTCTTCCGCGGTCTCAGCCTGGGTCTCATCGCGACGTTCGCCGCGACGTTCCCGCCGGAGCTCGCCGCGAACCTCGCGACGAATCTCAGGAGCGAGTTCGACACCAGGCTCGAGCAGGTGCTCCAGCCCGCAGCGCCCGCGGCGCCCACACTCGCGCGCGCGACATTCGAGCTTCCGCCCCTCAGCGCATACGGCGCCACCTTCGAAACGCAAGGCGCGTATCCGACCGCGCGGCCGAACGGGCCGGTCGAGTGGGTCGTCGCGCTCCGCAACACCGGTTCGGTGGGCTGGTACAAGGGGATCGACGGCGCCCAGGCGTCGCTGGCGCTCCCCGACGGGACCAATGCGGCGGTGCAGTCGACGCCGTTCGTCGGACCGGGTCAGGTCGGTTGGTTCGTCATCCACGTGCGTGCCTCCGCCGAAGTCGGCGCGTACAAGCTGCCTCTTAGACCGCAGATCGACGGGCGCGGTCCGCTGCCCGACCTCGGCATCTTCGCCACGGTCACGGTGTCGACGAAACCCTAGGGCGGTCCTTCGGCCTCAGGGAACCCGTGGCTGACAATCACCGCTGCTGCCGCCCAAGCGACGATGCAGCGACCACACCGAAGGAGACCCCATGACCGCCGACAGATCGACCGACAGGAAGACCCACGAACGCGCGATGGACGAGGCGAGGAAGACGCCACTGCTGTTCATCCCCCGGCACATCAGGAACGTCGAGATCCAGCGGCAGGTGCACGGCACCACGGCGATCGGCGGCTTCAACGCCGCGGTGGCCGTGCTCGTGACGAAGGTCGTCGGGACCATGTACTGCGCCTACGCCTTCACGCTCATCGCGCTCGTCGCGCTGCCGGCGGCCCTCGCGCAAGGCTCGCCGACGGTGCTCGTCAACTGGCTCTCCTCGAACTTCCTGCAGCTCGTCCTGCTGCCGATCATCCTCGTCGGGCAGAGCGTGATCTCGAAGGCGCAGGACGCCCGCGCCGAGGCAGACCACGAGACGCTCACCGCGCTGCACGAGCTGTCGAAGCTGCAGATCGACATCCTTCATGGTCAGAACGAGATCCTCGACCTCCTGAAGCAGAAGGCGGCTTGAGCCGGGCACCGCTGCGCCTGGACGAGCCCACGCTGGCCCGAGCCGTACGTGTGCTCGCCCGCGCCGAGCCGCGCTTCGCGCACATCGTGAAGCGACACGGGTCACCACCACTCTGGCCACGCGAGCCCGGCTTCCAGACCCTGGTGTTGCTCATGCTGGAGCAGCAGGTCTCGCTCGCCCAGGGACGCGCGATGTACGAGCGCATCGCGAACGCGACCGGGACGCCGACGCCGGCGAACGTCGCACGCTTGGGTGAATCCGGTCTGCGCGCGCTCGGCGTCACGCGACAGAAGTCCTCGTATCTCGCCGCGCTCGCTGTGCAGGTGGAAGATAAGACGGTCGATCTCGCCGCCCTCGCGACGCTGTCCGACGTCGATGCGGACGCCGCACTCGATGCGCTGCGCGGCGTCGGGCCGTGGACCGCTCAGTGCTATCTCCTCTTCGCGCTGCGGCGCGCGGATGTGTTCCCCGCCGCCGATCTCGCGCTGCTGGAGGCCGTGCGTGACCTCTGGAAGCTGAGGGCCCGACCGTCGCCGGATGCGCTCGCGTGGCGGTCTCGTTCGTGGCGCCCGCACCGCGCGGTCGCGGCACGGCTGTTGTGGCATCACTATCTGAGCGAGCGTGGACGGAGCTAAGTCGCGATCGCCGCGATCCGAGGGCATGCACGACATGCTCGTCCGTCTCTATGACCTGCCGGACGAAACGTCACGCGTCATGGCGCTCCGCGGCGCCGGTATCGAGGTTCGTCGTGCCCTCGCGCCCGAACGACATGTCGTCGTGTCCTGGGTACGCCAGCAGTTCGGTGATGGCTGGGCGAGCGAATGCGAGGTCGGCTTCGCCCGCCAGCCGATCTCCTGCTTCCGAGCGCAACGCGGCCAAGAGGTCCTCGGTTTCGCGTGCTACGACACCACGGCGAAGGCGTTCTTCGGGCCGACCGGCGTGCTCGAGCGCGAGCGAAGGCAGGGGATCGGCACGGCCCTGCTCCTCGTGACGCTCCGGGCCATGGCCGCCGAGGGCTACGCCTACGCGATCATCGGCGGCGTCGGTCCCGCGGACTTCTACGCCAAGGCCGTCGGCGCGGTACCGATCGCGAGTTCCACGCCGGGGATCTACGCGAACCTCCTGCGTGGCGGCCGCCGGCCGGGCCAAAAGGCCTAGTCAGCCCGTAGCGCTCGTGATCCTGGCGCGTTCTTCGTAAGCGCGACAGGAGGTATCCATGCGTGATCTTGGGCAGTCAGGCTCGACCGCGTCGCTGAACGCCATGTTGGGCGCCGGTTCGGTCTTCGAGGGCAAGCTGCACTTCGAGGGTCAGGTCCGGATCGACGGCACGTTCACCGGCGAGATCACGACCACGGACCTTCTGGTCATCGGCGATGGCGCCAAGGTCTCGGCCACGATCAACTGCGGCTCCGTCGAGATCAGGGGCAACCTCACCGGGAACATCAGTGCCAGCGACTCGATCGTGCTGCGGGCGACCGCGCACGTCGAGGCCGACATCTACTCACCGTCCCTCGTGATCGACAAAGGCGCCGTCTTCGAGGGCAACACGCGGATGACGCTCGGCGCGCGCAATCTCGTCACGGTCGCGGCCGGCGATCGCCGCGAGCGTCACAAGAAGGGCAAGAGCCTTTCCTACGGACGGGAGCTCGTGCCGAGCGGCCGGTCGGCGCAGGAAAACGGCCACAGTGACGAGGGCGGCGACCACCCGGTCGAATAGTCCCAGTCAGGTCTCGAACCCCCGCAGAGGTGATGCGCCAGAAGTCACGCTGGCGGTACACCTATGACAGGAATTGACGGGAGTCGGGGATGGACAACGACACGCCTTCGCAGGACACGCTCTCATCGCTTCTTCGGCGCGGGCCGGATCAGGTGCCGGCACGCGGCGAGCTGGTATGGAATGAAGAAGGTGGCGTGACGAACGCGGCGACCCAAGCGCCGCGCATGGTCACCGCCCAGGATCTGGATCCCGAGCCTCTGCCACACGCGGTGACCGAAGAGACACCCACCGAGGTCATCGACGCGACCGCAGGAGCTCTCGCCTCCGAGCTCGCCCGCCGTCGAGCGGAGGGATTCGAGCGCCTCGATGCCGAGATGCGCACGCGGCGAGCCGAGCTCATGCAGTCCATGGAGCTTCAGCGCGCCGAAGCCGAGCGGCGTCTGGCCGAGGAGCTTCGCCTCGAACGCGAAGCGATGGCGCGGCGACGCGAGGAATCGGATCGACTCTGGTCGGCCGAGCAGCCGCGGAATCTCGCCGAGCGTCTCAACAGCGCGCTCACCGTGGAGCTGGTCGAGACGAGGCGGCGCTATGAGGCGGCCGAGGTGAGGCTGCACGCCGAGTTCGAGGGACGACGCCGCGAGGAAGCCGAGCGGCTCGAGACCTGGCGCCGGTCGGAGCGCGTGCGGATCGAGGCCGAGCTCGCGTCCGAGGAGCAGCGCTTCAGCGACCGTCTGTTGGGTCAGCTCAAGGAATTCGAGTTCCAGCTTGGCGAGCGCCAACGCGAGCAGGAGCAGCGCCTGGTGCAGTGGTGGGACGAGGCGGAGCAGCTCGCGCGGCAACGCGTCGCCGCGCTGCTCGACGAAACTCTCTCGAAGAAGTCGCTGACCGGCGCCTAGCTTCGCGAACAGGCTTTAGCATCCCGCCCTGCCTCAGGTATTCGGCGCGCGTTGGATGGCGCTCATCGGCCGACCGAACGAGCCGCTGCGGCCCGGCCCGGAGTTCGTCGTCTCGATCCTCGCGGCATTCCTCAACGCCTGGACGCTCGCGGTCCTCGCGCGTTCGCTTGGCGCGTCGACGCTCTCCGACGGCCTCGTCCTCGGCGCACTCGTCGGCGTGGGATTCTTCGGTGCGGCCTTCGCCGCGAACACCGTGATCACGAAACGCCCGTGGAGCCTCTTCGCGATCGACGCCGCGCATGGACTGATCGGCCAGATGATCATGGCGGCCATCGTGGCGGCCTGGCGCTAGCGCTCCGGAGCGCCGAGCGCGCGCACCGTCCGTTCAGCATCCGCGAGCGCGATGTCGCCGGGCAGCGCCAGGATCGGTAGGTCCGCACCGGCCGCGCGGTAGTCGTCCAGCCGCGCGCGACAACGGCGCGCGTCGCCGACGATCGCGAACGCGTCGAGCAGCTCGTCGCTGACCGCGTCAGCGGCGGCGTCACGCTGACGCGCCTCCCAGAGACGCAGGATCTCCGCCGCCGCGCCGCCGAATCCGTGACGCGCGACGGTCTCGCGATAGAAGCGGCCCATGCCGCCGATGTAGAAGGCGAGATGGCGCCTCAGGACCGCGCGCGCGATCGCGTCGTCGTCGCTCACGATGACCGGAAGGAACGGCGCGACCGTGAACGACGCGCGTTCGCGACCCGCGCCGCGCAGCGTGTCCTCGATCATCGCGAGGTCCGCGCGGAGCGTCTCCGGACTCGCGAAGTACGGGAGCCAGCCGTCGGCCACCTCCGCGCACTGCCGGATCCCGCGCGGCGTGAGACTCGCGTGATAGATGGGGATGCCCTCGCGCGGCCGGGCGAGCGCGACCGCGAAGCCAGGCGCGATACGCAGCGTCTCGCCGGTGTAGCCGCGACGAGATCCACTCACGATCCCGCGCACCGCCTCGGTCGTCTCGCGCAGTCGGCGCAGCGGTCGCGCCATGGGCACACCGTGCCAGCCCTCGACGACACGCTGTCCCGACGTACCGAGGCCGAGCACCGCGCGCCCGCCAGAGATCTCGTCGAGCGTGAGCGCTGCCATCGCGAGCAGCGCGGGTGTGCGGCTGTAGATGTTGACGATCCCGGTGCCGAGCCCGATGCGTTCCGTTACGCGTGCGAGCGCGCCGAGCGTTACGAACGCGTCGCGACCCCAGGCCTCCGGCACGAACAGAGCTTCGTAACGGCACTCTTCGGCCGCGCGCGCGAATGTGACGACCTCAGCGAAAGGGCGGTCGTGCACGGCGCCAAGCGCGATCCCGATCCGAGACATCCGCTCGCATCTTGACACGTAGACTCGCGGCGCATGGCAGACATCGTGATCGTCGGCGCGCTCGTCTTCGGGGCGATCGCCGGCTGGCGCAAGGGATTCGTGCTCCCGCTCATCGCGCTCGGCGGAGCCGTGCTCTCGATCGCCGCCCTCTACGCGGGCCCGCTGAACGGCATCGTTCCGAGCGGCACCGCCGGCCTCGGTGTCGGCGCGGTCGCGCTCTTTCTCGGTGGCACGATCCTCGGACGTATCGGCGCCGTGCTGGTGGGACTGGTCTACAAGGTCGCCGTGTTGCGGCGGGTCGATCAGATCGTCGGCATCCCGCTCGGCACGGCGATGGCCGCGGTGGCCGTGTACGTCGCGGTCCTCGGCACGCTCGCGCTCGATGGCTGGCTCTCGCCACTCCATGGCAAGGCGACCATCGACGTTCAGGACATCGCGGCGGTCCAGGCGCTCGCGGCCGCGAATCCGTCGCTCGGATTGTTCGCGGACCCCGCGGTGCTCAAGGCCATGGCGACGGCGGCCACGAGCTCACCGGTCGCGGCGGATCAGCTCGCGAAGTTCGACGCGACACTCGCGTTCTACGAGCAGACCGTCCGGCCCGAGCTCCTTCAGAGCCGCATCGTGCCGGTGTTCCTCGTCCTCGGAGAGTCGCTTCCCTTCATCGGACGGCACGCGGAGCTTCCGACCCACTAGTACCTGAGCGAAGCTCGCGAGCTGGACGAAGCGCCGCTCCTCTCGCTCGCTGCTGGCTACGCCGGCCCGCCCTTCACCGCACGTGCGCCGCTCGGGCCGGCTGAGCGCAGACGCTCGCTCGAGGAACGGCGCTTCGTCATCGCTCGCGACCTTCGCGTTGACCTCGACGTCGCGCCGCTCGCTTCGTCATGGCTCGCGACCTTCGCGTCGGCCTCGCGCCGCGCAGCGCGGCCGCCTCTTAGACTTAGACGCAGTCACGCGAGGGGAGAACATCCATGGAGCTCCATTCCGGCGACGCCGCGCCCGCGTTCGCGCTGACCGACGAGAACGGGAAGCTCGTCTCGACCGACGCGATGCGTGGCAAGAATTACGTCGTGTACTTCTACCCGAAGGACGACACACCGGGTTGCACCGTCGAGGCCTGCCAATTCAACGACAACCTGACGGCGTTCCAGACGCTCGGGATACCGGTGATCGGCGTCTCGCGCGACGATGCCGCGTCGCACCGCGCGTTCCAGGAGAAGTTCAAGCTCAAGTTCCCGCTGCTGAGCGATCCCGACCGGAGAGCCCATGACGCGTACGGCGCCTGGGGCGAGCGGCCCGGTCGCGGCGAGGGCGTGATCCGGTCGACGTTCCTGGTGGACGACACACCCAGCCAGTACGCTGTGCGAGCGATGAAGACGTATCGGCCGCCGACCTCGAACGACGCGGTCCTGCGGCGCGGTGACTTCATCGCACCGGTCCTACACGAGATCCGCAAGGTGATCGTCGGCCAGGACTATCTCGTGAACCGGCTGCTGCTCGGGCTCCTCTGCAACGGTCATCTGCTCATCGAAGGCGTGCCCGGCCTTGCGAAGACGCTTGCGGTGAAGACGCTCTCCGACACGATCGAGGCGAGCTTCAAGCGCGTGCAGTTCACGCCGGACCTGCTGCCGGCGGACCTCAACGGCACGATGATCTACAACCCGGCCGACCAGACCTTCCGGCCGCGCCTGGGCCCGATCTTCACCGACATCCTCCTCGCGGACGAGGTCAACCGGGCGCCACCCAAGGTGCAGAGCGCGCTCCTCGAGGCGATGCAGGAGAAACAGGTCAGCATCGGCGGGACCACGCACCCGCTCGGTGAGCTGTTCATGGTGCTCGCCACCCAGAATCCGATCGAGCACGAAGGAACGTACCGGCTCCCGGAGGCGCAGGTCGATCGCTTCATGATGAAGGTCGTCATCGGCTATCCGTCGCAGCAGGAAGAACGCGAGATCATGGATCGCCAGACGATCGGCGAGATCCCGCAGGTCCGCCGTGTCGCTTCGCCGAAAGCGGTGCTCGACGCGCGGGCCGCGGTAAAGCAGATCCACATGGAGGACTCGCTCAAGGACTACGTCGTGCGCATCGTGTTCGCGACGCGCGAGCCCGATCAGTTCGGCCTGAACGAGCTGCGACCGATGATCGCGTACGGCGTGTCACCGCGGGCGTCGATCTTCATCTCGCTGGCCGCGCGCGCGAACGCGTTCCTCGAAGGGCGCGACTACGTCCTTCCGGACGACGTGAAGGCCGTCGCGCCGGACGTGATGCGCCATCGTCTCATCGTGACCTACCAGGCCGAGGCGGAGGAGATCACGCCCGAGTCCGTCATCGCGAAGGTGCTGGACAAGGTCCCGCTTCCCTGACCGTGATCGCGGCAACACGCGTTCACGACCCGGTCCGGGGCGATCAGGCCCTTCCAGCCGGCGTGCTCCGGCGCATCCGTCAGGTCGAGATCAAGGCGCGCATCCTCGCCGACGAAGCGCTGCTCGGCACGTATCGAAGTGTCTTCCGTGGGTCGGGGCTCGAATTCGAAGAGGTGCGCGAGTACGAACCGGGCGACGACATCCGCAGCATCGACTGGAACGTCACGGCGCGGATGGGCACGCCGTTCATCAAGAAGTTCCGTGAGGACCGCGAGCTCAACATCCTGCTCGCGGTCGACGTCTCCGCATCGTCGTGGTTCGGGTCGGTCGATCAGAGCAAGCGCGATCTCGCCGCCGAGGTCGCCGCGTTGCTCGCGATGACCGCGATGCGCAGCCACGACCGCGTAGGGCTCCTCCGCTTCGCCGAGGGACTCCAGGAGTGGATGCCCTCCCGCCGCGGACGCGAACATCTTCTCCGGGTGATCCGCGAGCTCCTGTTCGCGCCACCGCGCCGCGTACGGACCGAGATGACCGACGCGGCCCGCTTCCTCACCAACATCACGAAGAAGCGCAGCGTCGTGTTCCTCATATCCGATTTCCTGGACGTCGGTCTGGTCGACGACCCGGCGGTGCGGATGCTCGGCCGGAAGCACGACGTCGTCGCGCTCGTCCTGAACGACCCGCGCGAGCTCGAGCTTCCGAACGTGGGCGTCGTGGCGCTCGAGGATGCTGAAACGGGCCGGATCGCGTACGTGGACACGGCCGACGGACGGCTGCGCGACGATTACGCGAGCGCCGCTCGACGTCGGCGCACCGAGCGTCGGCAGGCTCTCGCGCGCATGAAGATCGACAGCGTCGACCTGTACACCGATCGTCCTTTCGTTCCCGCGCTCATGGCGCTGTTCAACGCGCGGACGCGGCGCAACTAGTGCGGCTCGTCGTCGCGCTGGCCCTCGCCTTGTCGCTGGCTATCGCGGGCGCCGCCGCGGCCGCGGATCCGGTGAACGCGGCCGCGGCACTCGACCGGACGACGATCACCATCGGGGACAACGCCTTCCTGACCGTATTCGCCGACGCCGAGGTGGGGTACCAGGTCAGCGACCCGACGCTCGCGCACACCGTCGGCGACCTCGAGGTGCTCGAGGTCCTCCCGTCCGGCAGCTCGACGCGCCCCGGCGCCATCACGCGCTGGACCTTCCGCTATCGGGTCACGGCGTGGGTCGTCGGCGACGTCAGCGTGCCGCCGATCTCGATCCCGTATGCCGGACCGAATGGCGCGACCGGCGTGTCGCTGACCGCGCCGCTGATCCTCCATGTCGCATCGGTCATCAAGGACGGCGAGGACATGACGGACGTGAAGCCGCTGAAGCCGCAGCTCGACCTGCCCGAGGCTCTGGCCGCGAAGCTCGGACGCATCGCGCTGGGCGTTCTGGCCGTGGCCGCGTTCACCGCGCTGGCCGGTGTGATCTTCTGGATGCTGCTGCGCCGGCGCGAACGGCTTCCCGCGGCGGAGCGACTCACGCCGGTCCAGCGCACGCTACGCGAGCTCGACGCGCTCGCGGAGCAGCATCTTCCGGAAAAAGGGAAGACGGCCGAGCATTACGCGCTCCTCACCGCGAGCCTGCGCCAGTACGCGGTCCAGCGCTTCGGGATCGATCCCGGTCGCACCAGTCGCGAGCTTCGCGCGGCGCTCGAGCGTGCGGGCGTCGACCGAGCGCAGGCCACCGCGATCTACGAGATCCTGCGTGAGGGCGATGAGGTCCGCTTCCGGCATGCGATCCCGTATCCCGCGCACGCGCACAACGCGGTGCGTGCGGCGCTCGAGGTCGTGCGGCGCGCGGCAACGGCCGAGGAGTACGAGATCGCCGCCCTCCGGCCGCAATGAGCGCGCGCATCCTCGGCACGGAGATCCGGTTCGAGGCGCCGTGGGCGCTCGCGCTGCTCGCGCTCGTCGTCCTCGCCGCGGCGCTTGAGCTGCGCCGCGAGCGCGGTCGCGGCGGCGGCGTGCTGTTCTCGTCGCTCGGGCTCGTGCCGCGAGCCCGCGGCAGCTGGCGGGTGCGCCTGCGCTGGCTGCTGCTGCCGCTGCGCGTCGCGGCCGCGACCGCGCTGATCGTGGCGCTCGCCGCTCCTTCGGTCGTGCAGGCTGCGTTCGACGTTCCCGCCGAGGGGATCGACATCGTCATCGTCATCGACACCTCGTCGTCGATGACCACGCCCGATCTTGGCGGCCAGCCGCGGATCGATGTCGTCAAGCGCGTGGTGAACGACTTCCTGGACGGACTCAAGAACGATCGCGTCGGCATCGTCATCTTCAGTGCCGAGTCGATGGTGCTCAGCCCGCTCACGCTGGACTACGCGGCCGCGCAGCGTCTCGTCCAGCCGGTCACCGCCGGCCGTCCGCTGCGCGATGGGACAGCGATCGGCACCGGTCTCGCGACGGGTCTCAATCTGCTGCGCGAGTCCGCGGCCCGCGGCAAGGTCGCGATCCTTCTCACCGACGGCCAGAACAACGCCGGCGATGTGCAGCCGACCGACGCGGCGCAGATCGCGAAGCTGCTCGGCGTGCGCCTCTATACGATCGGCGCCGTCGCGGCGCGCTCGCGCGCCGAGGTCGACGAGGCGCTCATGAAGCGCATGAGCGAGACGACCGGCGGCCTCTACTTCCGCGCATCCGACGAGACCGCCCTGCGCGATGTGTACCGCGAGATCGAGACGCTCGAGAAGGCGCGCGTCGGCACGCGCGCGTTCATCTCGACCGAGGACGCGTCGCTGCCGTTCGCCGCGGCCGGCGCCGCGCTGCTCGCGCTGCAGTTCCTGCTGGCACTCACGGTCTTCCGGAGGACGCCGTGAACCTTTCGGCGCTTGGCTTCGCGCGGCCGGAGCTGTTGCTGCTCCTCCTGGCTGTCCCGCTGATCGCCGCGCTCGTGACGCTGGCGCACTTCGCGCGGATCCGCGCGCTGCGATCGTTCGGCGGCGCGACACCGCTGGTCTCGCGCAGTGGCGCCCGCTGGTTGTTGAAGTCGGCGCTGGTCCTCGTCGCGCTCGCGAGCCTCGTCATCGCGCTCGCCGGTCCGTACGTCGACCTGCGCGCGCGCGCCGCGCGCAGGCTCGGCGTCGACATCGTGCTCGCGGTCGACGTGTCGCAGAGCATGGCCGCGCGCGACGTCGAGCCCGACCGGCTCCGTGCGGCACGTCATTTTGCCGAGGAGCTCGGACGGCAGATGGTCGGCAGCCGCGTCGCGCTCGTGCTCTTCGCGGGTCAGGGCACGGTGCGGTATCCGCCGACGACCGATCCGCGCATCCTCGGCGAGGTCCTCGATAACTCCGGACGCGGCGTGAAGCTGCAGCAGGGATCGTCGCTTCGCTCGGGCCTCGAGTCGTCGCTCGGCGCGTTCCCGGCCGATCTCGATCCACTGCGGCAACGCGCGATCGTGCTCGTGTCCGACGGCGAGATCACCAACAGCGACGTGCCCGGAGCCGGCGAGCTGAAAGGCGCGCGCATCTACGCGGTCGGCGTCGGAACTACCGCCGGGGGCCAGATCCCCACCTACGACGCGAACGACGGGAAGTTCACCGGGTACCTGCGCGACGCCGGAGGTGTGCCGATCGTGACCCACCTCGTCGAGGAGACGCTTCGGTCGGTCGCCGACGAGGGCGGTGGCAGCTATTTCCATTACGTCGGCGACGACGGAGTGATCGGGGATCTCGCCCGCGAGCTGCGCACGATGGAGGCGATCGAGCCGCTCGACGACGCCGGCGCGGTGCCGGACGAGCGTTCCGCGCCGTTCGTCGCTTTCGCCTTCGCGCTGCTGCTCCTGGAGTGGCTCATCTCGGAGCGACGCGCGATGCCCACGCCGCGCGGTCTCGGCCGGCCGGTCGCGCGTCGTGGCCGCCGCATCCTGGGGATCGCGATCGGCTCGGCCGCGCTGTGGGCGGTCGCCTGCGGCGACGCCGCGCTTTCGAACGAGACCGCGAACGGCCTCTTCGCGGCCGGCGATTACACCGGAGCGCTCGCGGCCTATCGCGATCTGCAACAGGACCACCCGGATTCGCCCGAGCTCGCCGTCAACGCGGCGAACGCGCTCCACAAGATGGGCGAGTATCCGCGCGCCCTCGCCGAGTACGGCAAGGCGATCGAGGGAAAGGACCTTTCGCTCCGCGCCATCGCGCAGTACGACCGCGGGAACACGCTCTTCCGCATGGGCCGATACGAGGACGCGCGCGACGCGTACCGCGAAGCGCTGCGCGTCGATCCGACCGATCGCGACGCGAAGTTCAACCTCGAGATCGTCCAGCGCATCCTCTCGGGCCGGCCGGCGCAGCCGGGCCAGCAGTCCGGTCCTGGACAGGGACAGGCCGGCAGTCCGAATCCGGGTGCTCAGGGACCGGCGCAGAGTGGTAAGCCGACAGCCGGCACGCCGCCGCAGCCAGGTCAGAATCCCGGTCAGCCGCAGGAGCCGACGAGCGATCCGACGAACTCGACCGATCCGAACGCGCAGCCATCGCCGGAGCTGCGCCCAGCACTCGATGACTTCCGGCGCGGGCTCACCATCGATGAGGCGCTGCGCGTGCTCGATGCGCTGCGTGGCGAGCAGCGCGGTGTCGGCCAGCTGCTGGAGGGCCCGCGCAAGGGGACCGGCGACGAGTACTGAGGCGAGCCCCGCTCTAGGGAGACACCGGGCGCGTCGCTCTCTCGAAAACGCGGCCGCGCTGCCCTGTGGCGCCGCGGGGTCGGTGCGCGCGTCCGCGACTCTCGTTCGCGACGCGCCCGCTGTCTCCCACGACTGCGCGGCTTCAGAGGTCGATCATTTTCCCAACGCCGCGTTCGCGCGCGAGCCGGAGGACCAGCGCGGCGGCCGCCGCATCCTCGACCGCGACGCCGACCGATTTGTACAGCGTGAGCTGCGTCGCGTCGGCGCGTCCCGTCCGCGAGCCGGTCACGAGCTCGCCGAGCTCGGCGTGCACGTGCGTCGGGGCGATCAGCCCGTCGCGGATCGGCCACAGCAGATCGTTCGAGCCGCCCGGCGGCGGCGCGAGCGCGGCGGCGCGCGATTCCACCACGACGAGCGAAGCGGCGACGGTCTCGCCGTCGACCTCGCGGCCCGCGGTGTTGTAGCCGACCGAGTTCACATGCGTGCCGGGCCGAAGCCAGTCCCGGCGCACGACCGGGTCCGCGCTGTGCGTGCACGCGCACACGACGTCGGCCGCACGTACCGCGTCGGAGAAGGACGCCGCGCGCACCGACACCCCGGTCTGCGACGAGGTCTCGCGCGCGAGCGCCGAGGCCCTCGACATGTCGCGTGCGCCGATGACGATCTCGCGGAAGTGACGCACGCGCGGCAAGGCGCGCAGGTGAGCACGCGCCTGCACGCCGGTGCCGAGCACCGCAAGCGTCGCCGCGTCTTTGCGCGCGAGGAGGTCGGTGGCAAGCGCGGAACCGGCGGCGGTGCGCGCGGCCGTGATCGCCTCGCCGTCCATGAGCGCGGCCGGGGAGCCGGTGAGGGGATCGAACGCGAGGATCACGGCCTGATGCGTGGGCCGATCGGTGTTTCGCGGAAAGAGCGAGACGAGCTTCGTCGTGAGCGCGCCCGCGCTCGGCAGATAGGCCGGCATGGCCGCGAGGAGCGCGTCGCGTTCGGCGACCAGGGCAGCGATCCGCGTGGGCATCGACGCGCGTCCCGCGGACAGCTCGGATAGCGCGGCCGCCACTGCGCCGCGCAGGGCGTCGGGATCGAGGAGCGATTCGACCTCGCGCTTGGTGAGGAACAGCACGCGCGGATGCTACTCAGGCGCCCGGTCCGGCCGGACCCGTCGTATCGTTTCTGTGTATGTGTCGCAGCATCAAGACACTCAGGGGCACGGCGCCCGCCACGGACGACGAGGTCCGGGCCGCAGCGCTCCAGTTCGTCCGCAAGATCAGCGGTTTCCGGGCTCCGGCGCCCGCCAATGCCCAGGCGTTCGACGCCGCCGTCGAGGAGATCAGGGCCTCCTCCGAACGGCTTCTGCACCGGCTCCCGGCCAAACGCCCACGTCCGGCGGCTAGACCAACTGAGGTATAGGGCCTCATCAGGGCGTTTCGGCGGCTCCACTCCCCGTTAGAGGGATAGACAGGCCAGTTAGCGGAGCCACACTTCCCCCAATTGGCTTAACCGGCGTGCGCCGGCCTGGAGGACAGGGAAACATGACGCTTCTGCGCAAATGCCTCTATCTGGCGCTGGCGGCGGTCTTCGCCACGAGCTGTGGTGGTGCCAGCCCGATCGCGACGAAACCGACCGCCGATCCACTGGCCGGGACCTACGTCACCAAGGGAGGCGGTGGCGCGCTCGACGCCGTCAAGGCGCTGACCTCAGGATTCTCAGCCGTCCACCCGACCGTGGTCTGGCAGGGCTTCGACGACGTCGGCTCCGACGCCGGCGTGTCCCTCACCGTGAGCGGGACCGTGGACCTCGGCTTCATCAGCCGGGACCTGAAGGCCCCTGAGAAGGGCACCGTCGAGAGCGTGGCCATCGGTGCCTCGGGCACGGGCGTCGGCGTGAACGCGACGAACCCGGTCAAGGCGCTCACCAAGGATCAGGTCGCGAAGATCTTCACCGGCCAGATCTCGGACTGGAAGGACGTCGGCGGCGCGCCGGGCAAGATCCGCGTGCTGCTGCGCGAGCCCGAGTCCTCGACCCGCGCGGCCTTCGAGTCGTACTTCTTCGGCTCGACCAAGCCGGCCTACACCAAGGACGCGGTCGAGGTGTTCCAGATCGATGAGACACTGAAGGCCATCGGTTCGTTCAAGGACGCGATCGGGATGATGACGATGAACGCGAAGGCGTTCAGCACCGCCGACGTGGGGCTGCTCACGATCGACAGCATCGCCGCGACCCGGGAGACCCTGGCGAACGGCACCTACCCGATCCGGCGTCCGCTGTACTTCGTGTACCACCCGGATCCGGCAAA
>VBEZ01000013.1 GCA_005882255.1 Chloroflexota bacterium
GCGGCGAGATCGGCGCCGTCCGGCGTGATGCCGCGCTCCGCCGCGGTGCGGAAGATGCTCGCGATCCGTGCGTGCGCGTACTGCACGTAGTACACGGGGTTGTCGTTCGACTGCTGCACCGCGAGCTCGAAATCGAAGTCGAGCTGGCTGTCGGCGCCGCGCTGCAGTAACAGGAAGCGCGTCGCGTCCTTGCCAACGGCCTCGAGCACGTCTTCGAGCATCAGGAACAGACCGGTGCGCCGGCCCATCCGCTGCAGCACGCCCTCGTGGAGGAAGCGGACGTACTGGTAGAGCACGACGCTCCAGCGGTCCTCGGCGATCCCGAGCGCGGGCAGCGCGATCTTCATCTGCAGCAGGTGGTAATGCGTGTTCGCGCCCCACACGTTGATCTTGAGGTCGATGCCGCGCTCCTCGAGACAGAGGCGGTGGTACGCGATGTCCGTACCGAGATAGGTCGGATCGCCGTTCGAACGGATGACGACCCAGCCCTCCTCACCCTCGCGGTCGAGCGCGCGCGCCTCTGGCGTTTCGAACCACACCGCGCCGTCGCGGTCGACGAGACAGCCGCGGCCTCGGAGCTCTTCCAGCGTCTTCGTGAAGTAGCCCGATTCGAGGAACGACGACTGCTTGAACCAGCTGTCGAAGGTGATGCCGAACTTCCGCGTCACGCGCTGCGCGTCGGCGACGACCCAGTCGATGGCCATCGGCGCGAACACGCGCCCCTGCTCCTCGAGCGAGAGCGCGCGATAGATGTCGCCGTGCTTCTCCTTGATCTGCGCCGCGATCTCGGTCACGTACTCGCCCGGATACGCGTCCTGGGGGACCTCGACCTCTTCGCCGAAGAGCTGCCGGTAGCGGATCGCGACCGACTCGCCGAAGCGCTTCACCTGCGTGCCGCCGTCCTCGACGTAGTACTCGCGCTGCACCTCGGCGCCCGCGAACCGCAGCACGGACGAGAGCACGTCGCCCAGCGGGCCGCCGCGCGCGTTCGCGAGCGTGAGCGGGCCGGTCGGGTTGGCGGAGACGAACTCGACCTGGATGCGCCTTCCGCGCAGCGTCTCCGAGCGGCCGTAGTCCGCGCCGTCGGCGATGATCGCGTCGACCTGCCCGCGCAACCAGGCGACATCGAGGCGGACGTTCACGAAACCGTTGCCGGCCACCTCGGCCGACGCGAGCGGCGGGCGAAGATCGAGCTGATCCTTGATCGCGCCGGCGATCTCGCGCGGCGGCCTCCGCAGCGTCTTGGCGAGACGCATCGCGACACTCGTCGCGTAGTCGCCGTGCTCGGCGTTGGCCGGGACCTCGACCTCGATCGCCTCCCTCTCCCAGCCCTGCCAGCCGTGCTGGCGCGCGGCGCGCGCGAGAGACTCGGAAAATGCCGCGGCCACGAGGTCGCGCGCGGGAGTGGTCACGCGCGTGAGTCTGGGGCCGGCAGCACGACCGCGCCAACGTCGCCACTCGGAACGTGCTGGCGGAAAAACACCTGGATCAGCGCCGCCGCCGCGGTGTAGAAGACGACGAGCGTCAGCAGGTTCACCGTGTAGCCGCCCGGGCCGACCGCGCCGCGGATCGCGCCCGAGATCACCGCGCCGACGCCCGACCCGGCGTTCCAGGCGAGCGCGGCGATGGCGTTCACCCCGGCACGCTCGCGCGGCGTGAAGGACGAGAACGTGATCGCGTTCCAGGTCGCACTCGACCCGTACATGAGCCAGGCGCGCAGCGCGAGCGCCGCGATCACGACGGGCAGATCGGACGCGAACGCCGCGACGAGCGCGAACGGCACCGACCCGAGCACGACGCCGACGACCGCGGGCACGGCGCCGAAACGCCGCGCGAGGAACCGGCCGTGCGCGAGCGCGCCGAGGCTGCCGGCGACGGCGATCACGCCGAGGAGCACGCCGAGCGCCGCGAACGGAACGCCGAAGCGCTCGGCGAAGAACAGGTTCGTGAACGGCAGAAAGCTTCCGGCGCCGAGGCCAAAGACCACCTCGACGGCGAGGAACCGCGCGAGCAGACCGTAGCGGCGCGGCGCGTCGAGCGTGGGGCCGGCGACCGGGACGTTCCCGATGAACAGGATCGGGATCGCCGACAGCGCCGCGCAAACGCCGCCACCTGCGACGAGCGCGCGTAGCACGATCGTGTCGTTGGGATCGGCGTGCAGGAATGCCGCGACCGGAGTGGCGAGCACGCCCGCCAGCGCGCTCGCGAAGAAGGCGGCCATCGTGCCAAGCGCGATCTGCTGCCCGAAGCGCGACGAGCGCGCGCCCGCCGCGGTCGCATCGGCGAGGAGCGCCGCGCCCGAGGACGACGCGAGGATGCCGCCGAGACCGAACAGCGTCGCGGACAGGAACAGCGGGACGAACGCGGCGAAGAGCACCAGGCCGGCGAGGCCGAACGCCGCGAGGACGCCGCCGCTCAGGATGACCGTGCGCCGCGAGCGGCCGCGCGCGATGGTGGCGGCGGGCACCGCGCCGATGACGACGCCGAGGGCGGCCGCGCCGACGAGCGCGCCGAGCGCGACTCCGTCGTAGCCGAGCGAGCGGTAGAGGAAGTTCAGATAGAACGCCGCGACGCCCAGACCGAAGCTTCCGAGCGTTGCGGCCGCGAGGTAGAGGAAGGCGTCGCGCCTTCCGAGCGTCACCCCGCGGTCGCTCGGCCCAGTGTCACTTCGACGGTCTGCGTCGCGCTGTCGCGGAGGATGGCGAGGCGCACTTTGTCGCCCGGCCGGAACTTCACCATCAGCGACTGCAGCGGATGCTCTTGGTCGATCGGCTGGTCGTTCAGCTTGGTCACGACGTCACCCACGCGCAAACCGGCCGCCGCCGCGGGCGAGCCCGCCACCACCGCGGAGATCTGGATGGCGGCGGCCGAGGGCAGACCGAGAGCGACCGCGGCGCGCGGTGAGAGCGGCGCGTACTGGATGCCGATGAAGCCGCGCTCGATCTTTCCGTTCTTGATGAGCTCGTCCGAAACGGTGCGGATCGTATTCGCCGAGATCGCGAAGCCCAGCCCCTGCGCCTGATTTGGATCGGCGATCAGCGTGTTCATCCCGACGACCTGTTTCACCGCGGCCCAGATGAGCGGGCCCCCGGAGTTCCCGGGGTTGATCGCGGCGTCGGTCTGGATGAGATCGTCGAGGAAGACGGTCTGCGTTTCCTGCACGCGACGGCCCTTGCCCGACACGACGCCGACGGTGACGGTGTTCTGGAATTCTCCCAGCGGGCTGCCGATCGCGACGACGGTCGCGCCGACCGGCACGTCGTCGCTGTTCGCGAGCGGCGCGACCCTCAGGTTCGCACGCGCGGGGATCTGCAGCACGGCGATGTCGGTGTCGGGATCGCGACCGACGAGCGTCGCCTTCTGCGTTTGGTTGTCGCTGAAGATGACGTCGAAGGATGCGCCGGCGCCACCGCCGCGCACGTTCTCGACGACGTGGTTGTTCGTGACGACGTAGCCGCGCGCGTCGACGACGAACCCCGACCCACTCGACTGCTGCTGACCGGACGGCAGGCGGTTCACGACGGTCACGACCGAGGGCAGCATCTCCTTCGCGACATCGACGATCGGGTCGACGCCCGCGGGCACCACCACGGGGGCGGTCGTCGCGAGCGCGGTGGGGACCGGCGTTGGGACCAGCTCGGCCGGCGTGCGTCCCTCGAGGAGCGTGGCCGTCGCGCCGCCCGCGACACCGCCGAGGATGACTCCGACCAAGAGCAGCGCCGCGCCGCTCGGACCGCTCGACCGGGGTCGCGGTTCGTACGAAACGGATGGCGGCGCGGGCTCGTACATCGGCGGAGGGTCTACCGCCGGGGACGGGCCGGAGTTTCGCCGGTGGGCGTCGTCGCCTTGCGGCGGCGCGCGGTCGGACGCATGACCTCCGGTTCGACCATCTGGCCGAGAGCGGTACCACGGATCTCGAGGTCGACGTGGCTGTCGGGCTCGATCACGACGTTCCAGGTCATGCCGATCTCGAGCTGCTGATAGATACGCTCGAAGCCCGACTCGGAGTTGGTCACGGCGTAGATCGGCTTCGTGATCACGAGCGCGGGCGGATCGATCGCGAGCGTGAGGTCGAAGTGCTTCGACTCCGAGTGCACCTGCACCTCGGTGACGTTGCGCACCTCGATCGGCTTCCCCGCGGTGGTCTTGCGCGTCCCGACGGTGATGACGTCAGCGGCCTCGTTCTCGCCGAGGAGCCCGAGGTTCGACGCACTGGTGAACGACAGCTCGATCGCCTCGTCGCCGTCATTGCGCAGGCGGTAGCGCACGCCGGCCGCGAGGCCTTCGTCAGCGATGCGGATGTCCTTGCGGATCCCGAGGCCCCCCGCCGCCGCGAGCGTGCGGGCCGGCGGCTCGAGCGTGAGGCTCACCGTGCGTGCTTCGCGCTGCGGCGTGAGCGTGTAGTAGACGGCATGGAGATTGGTCGGCTCGCCCTTACGCATGGTGAAGCTGTCCTGGAAGAGACCGCGGCGGGCGGGATCGTATTCAAGCAGCTTCGAGAGTCCGCGCTCCTTCGCGCGCACCGCGTCGTGGATCGACTTCGTCTCTTTCTCGGCGGCCTTGCCGACGAGGATCTTGCCGGCCTTCTCCGCCCGGCGTAGCTCCTCGTGCTCGGCCTCCGGCCGTCGCGCCAGCGTGTCCACGAGATTCGTCGCGGACGCGTAGATATCCCACTCGATGACGGCGCCACCCTGCACGTGCACGAACACCGCCCCGGCGTTGCCGCGGAAGATGTACTCGTCATAACCGTCGACGTCGTAGTCGCGTGCCTCACCGGCGGCGACGCGCCGCTCCGACAGGATGCGCTCCGCTTTGAGCAGCGACGCGTACGCGTCGGAACGCAGATGCGGGAAGTAGATGCCGCCGAACACGCCGTGCCAGTAGACGTCGTTGCCCTGCGCGCGCCACAGGTTCTGCTGCGCCTGTCGCACTTCCATCGACGAATCGAGGATGCTGCGACGCGCGAGCTCTTCCGACACGATGAGCATCCGCTTGTGGAGCGCGTTCGCCTCGGGGTACTTCGAGAAGAAGTTGCGCCAGAGCGGCGCGGTCACGAGCGACTCCAGATCCTCGCCGAGCTTGTGTCGCGCCTGCTGCAGCCGGCGGGACGCGGCCGCGTCCAGCGCCCACGCGCTCATCTCCGGATAAGCGCCGCCAGGAATGTAGATGCGTCGCGCCGGCTTCTGGAAGATCCAGGCGTCCTCGAGCGTCGCGGTCTGGATGAAGTCCGCCTGCGCGAGCGCGGTGAAGAACTGCTCGAGCCAGCCGTCTTTGTGAACGCGCTGGTACGTACCCGGCCACGCGCCGAACTTCTCGCCGTCGTCCGCGTACACGACGAGGCGCGCGCCGGCCGCATGCCGCTCGCGCAGCTCTTTGATCGTCGCGCTCACGTCGCGGAACGGGATGAGATAGCGCAGCTTCATGCTGCCGGGGAACACGATCACCGGCAGGCCCTGGTCCTCGGTGATGTACGACTCGCCGGTCTCGTCCCGCTTGAGACCAGCGCGCAGGAAATGCTCGTCGTCGAGGACGGTGTACGCGACGCCGGCCTCAGCGAGGAGCGACGGGAGGTGCGGTTCCCACACGCGCTCGGTGAGCCATGCGCCGAGCGGCCGCTGCCCGAAGATCGCATTGACCCGGTCGGTGAGCGCGCGGATCTGCCCGACGCCGTCCCGCCGCGGCACGCCCACGAGCACCGGCTCGTAGTAGCCGCCCGAGAGGAGCTCGATCTGACCGCGCCGCACGAGGTCGGACAGGTCGCCGATGACGTCGGGCCGGTTCGCCTCGAGCCAGTCGAGGAGCGGTCCGGAGAAGTGGAGGCTCGCTTTCACTTCGGGATGGCGATAGAGGGCGGCCACGAGCGGCGCATACGCGCGCTCGGTCACCTCTGAGAAGACAGACGGGAAGTTCCCCGCGGGTTGGTGCTGGTGAAAGACCAGCGCCACGCGCAGCCGGTCGGCCAATTAGGGTCATTTTAGCGTAGAACCCTTGTTGACGCCCGTTTCGTACGCTCTGCGTACGAAGGGCTCGCGCGTTTGTCAGTGAACTCGACAGAGCATCCGGGATACGTCACGATCGAGGCGTTGTTCGGCCGTCTCCTGCTCTACGGCGCCCTCCTCATTGCCATCGCCGTCGTCGTGGTGAGCGCTTGTGGTCCAGAGCGGGTCGTTCTGCCACGGTCGAGCCCGAGCGCCAGCCAGCCCAGCCCGGCGCCGGCGACGAGCGCGCCGACCGCCCGGGGGACCGCGAGCGCCGCGCCGACGACGGCCTCGCCAACGCCGGCCCCGCCCACGCCGACCGCCGCGGCGAGCCCCGGCAGCACGCCGGCGAGCGCCTGCCCGGACCTGACCGGCGGGGCGGTCGGGAACCAGGCGCAGCTGACGGCCATCCGGATCGCGCACAACCCCGGTTTCGACCGCCTCGTCTTCGAGTTCGGGCCGAGCACCGCACCCGGGGTGTATGGCATGCCTCCCTACCGCGTCGCGGTCGCCACCTCGCTGTCGGGGGCGAGCGGCCAGAGCGTGCCGATCGACGGAAACGCCCTGTTCGGCATTCGCTTCCAGAACGCATCGACCGTGAGCCCGAGCACTGGTGCCAAGACCTACAGCGGAGCGGCGTCGCTCAAGCCGACCACCACGCCGCTCATCAAGGAGGTCCGCCTGGTCGAGGACTTCGAGCGGGTGATGACCTGGGACGCCGCCCTGAGATACTTGGGACTTCACACGCATTCGTTAGGGGAGTTCCGTCTTGGCTGAAGCCCAGAAGCTCGATGTCCGACCCCGCCAGGTGGTGGGCAAGAAGGTCGCTCAGCTTCGCCGTGACGGCGTGCTTCCGGGCGTCGTCTTCGGTGGGCGCAAGGACTCGGCCTCGGTCCAGACCGACCTCCGCGCTTTCGAGCGCTCCTACCGCCGCTGGGGCAACACCACGTTGTTATCGCTCGAGGGCCTCGACGGCGACGCGATCCCCGCGCTGATCCACGGCGTCGCGCGCGACACGCTCACCGGCCGCCTCCTTCATGTCGACTTCCAGCGCGTGAGCCTCACCGAGAAGACGCACGCCGAGGTGCCGCTGCACTTCGTGCACGAGTCGCCCGCGGTGAAGACGCTCGGCGCGGTGCTCGTCCATGCCCGCGACCACGTGAACGTCGAGGCCTTCCCGCAGGACATGCCACACGCGATCGAAGTGGATCTGTCGCCGCTCGCCGAGATCGACGATGCGCTCTACATCCGCGATCTCGTCGTCGACAAGACGATCGTCCGCGTGCTCGATGACGACGACGAGCTGGTGGTGAAAGCCGTGCCGGTGCACATCGAGGAAGAGCCGGTGGCCGCGGCGGCCGTGCCCGTCGAGGGCGAGGTCCCGGCGGAGGGCGCGGAGGCGCCGGTCGAAGGCGCCGCGCCCGCCGCAGCCGGCGCCGCGACGCCGGGTGCCGCCGCGGGAAAGCCGGGTGCCGCCGCGGGCGCGAAGCCGGGTGCGCCAGCGGCGAAGCCGGGTGCGCCCGCCGCGAAGCCGGGTGCGCCGGCGGCGAAGTCCGGTGGGCCCGGAAAGTCCGGTGCGCCCGCACCGAAGGGCGAGGCTCCGAAGAAAGGCTAGGCCCGCGCGGTCACCGCGCCGCGCTGCGGCGTGAAGTCTTCGGGCGTCGCGTCCGGGAAGGGATTGTCCGCGCGCTCGGCCTGCCCGGTCGTGACGAGGAACGGCCAGTCGCTCGACTGTGCGAGCAGGAGCTCGCGCGCCGCCTGGCGCGCCGCGCGCGCGCGCAGCGGATCGGTCGGGCGCGCCGCGCGCAGGTCGCCCATCTCGCGCGCCATGCGCGCGAGATCGGTCCACATCCACGCGGTGCGTTCGTTCGACCACGTCGAGTGATCGTTGTTCTTCCCCCACGAGCCCTCGACCAGATCGATGCGCTCGGTGGTCCCGTTGCGCCGCAGGTAGTCCGCGACGCCCAGCGTCGGTGGACCACCCGCCGCGAGCTCGCGCAGCACCTGACCGAGCCAGTCGATCCCCTCGAACCACCAGTGGCCGAAGAGCTCGCTGTCGAACGTCACCGTCAGGAGCGCGTCGCTGCCGCGCTCCTCGCGATGGGCAGCGAGCGTCTCGCGGACGAGGCCGACGAAGTGCACGGCGTGTGCGCGCACGCGCTCTGCCGCGGCGCCCGGCGAGTACGGCTCCTTCGCGCCGAGACCGGTCTTCGTGTCCGTGACGCGCCAGTACCGCAGGCCGCTGCGGTCGTCCTTCCGATGGAACTCGCGATACGCCGCCTCACCGGGGTAGCCCATCATCGCCGACCAGACCTGTCCGGAAACCTGGTCGTGCCGCGCGATCGCGACGACGTTCGACTCACGCACGAGATACGGACGCAGCGTGTCGTCGGCGGCCGCGATGAGCGGCGCTGCGAGCCCGCTGCCACTGCGCTCGCGCTCGAAGGCGTGTCCCTCTCTGACGAGACGCTTCCCGCCGAGGAGCGCGGCGTCGGTGAAGAAATGCGTCAGGCCGTGCGTCTCGAGGATGTCCTCGAGCCCCGGCGCGTACGCGCACTCCGGCAGCCAGATGCCCCGCGGCTCGACGCCGAGCAATCGCCGCGTGGTGCGAGCGCCGACCGCGAGCTGCGCGTGCACCGACGCGCGATCGAGAAGCGGCAGGTAGCCGTGGGTGGCGGCCGACGTCAGGATCTCGACGTGGCCGGTGCGGGCGAGGGACGCGAACGCTCCGACGAGATCGCGATCGAACCGCCGCAGGTACGCGTCGCGATGGGTGCGATACAGCGATGCGTAGAAGCGCGCGATCGAGCCACGCTCGGTGTTGCCGTCGTCGACAAAGCGACGAATGTCGGTATCGGCGCGGTGGATCTGATCGTCGCAGTACTCGATGAACCGCGCGTCGATATCGCGATCGGCGAGCTGCTCGATGAGCGTGGGCGTGAGCCCGATCGTCATCTGGTACGGGACGCCGCTCTCCCGCAGGTCGTGGAGCAGGCCGAGCAGCGGAAGGTACGTACCGAGGATCGCCTCGTGCACCCACTCCTCGCCGTGCGGCCAGCGGCCCGCGCCGCGGGCGTAGGGCAAATGGGAGTGGAGGACGAGCGCGAAGGCCTCGGTCATTCCCCAATTGTGGCTGTCGGTCGTGGGTTAGGCTCGCCGCGTGCCACGCGCCTCGGCCGAGATCACGTCTTAAGCGGATTTCATGCAGCCGGCGCGGCGAGATGGTCTGCTTCTCTCATCCCACTCATGGAGAACGTCGTTATGAGACACCTGTTCACCGCACTCATCGTCGCGACCGCCGCCCTCGTCGCGTGCGGCGGTGCCGCGGCCGCTCCCGCGCCCAACGCGACGGCCGCGTCCCCGGTCGTGCTGTCCACTCCTGGCGCCACGGGGGCCCCGGCGGCCGCGTCGACCACGAAGGCCTCGGCCAACAACGCGACGGCGGCGCAGCTGCAGGCGGCGCTCGAGGCCGCGGGCGTGCCGAACGCCTCGCGCTGGGTCATCGAAGTGCAGGAGTACCGGCCATACCCGAACGACGATCTCTCCTTCGCGAAGCTGAAGAGCCAGCTCGCGAAGTACAACCCATCGGCCGACACGCTGAGCCGGATCCTGGCGGCGCTCAGCCTGCCATGATGCCGGGCGGGGCCGCGGCATCCGACGATGCGTCGGTCCTGCGCCGCAGCCTCGTCGGGCTCGTCGTCATCGCGATCTGTGGCCTCACGGCGGAGCTGCTCGTCGAGCGGCACTGGGGCACCGCCATCCGCCTCGTTCCGTGGTTCGCTCTGATCGCGCTCGCGTATGCGGCGCTGCTGCTGATGCGACGCCCGACCGCGGCGGCCGTCCGGCGCGCGCGGATCCTCGCGGTCGCGGTCATGATCGCGGCCGCGGTCGGCGTCGCGCTGCACATCAACGAGAACTACGTCGCGGGTCCGCTCGACCAGCGCTACGAGCGCCTCTGGGCGACCATGAGCGAGGCGGAGCGCTGGTGGTCGGCGTTCAGCAAAGCGGTCGGGCCCGCGCCCACCTTCGCGCCCGCGGCGCTTGCGCTCGTCGCGCTCGTGCTGCTCGTCGCTACGCAGCGCCATCCGGCGCTCCGCGCGTAGCGGCGGCGGTGTCTGTCAGGCCGCGGAGCCAGCCTCCCGTGATGCCGCGCTCATCGGACCAGACATCGCCGCGGCATCGGCACGCTCCGCGCTGCGGAAGATGTAACCCACCGCGGGGATCGACGAGATCGTGCCGGGGGACGACCCGCCGATCTCGAGCTTGCGACGCAGGTGGCTGATATGCGACCGGAGCGCGTTCGCATCCGCCCCGTCGCTGCCCCACACGTAGGTGTAGAGCCGGCTCGCGGGGACGACGTGCCCTGCGTTCGTGACGAGCAGATAGAGGATGCGGAACTCTGTTGGCGTGAGCCGCACGGATTCGTTGCGCCAAGTGACCTCGTACGGGACGGGATCGAGCGTGAGCCCATCGAGCTGAACGCTCGGCTCCACGGTCTCCGCGTGAGCGGCTTGCGTCCGCCGGAGGATGGCGCGTACTCGCGCGATCAGCTCGCGGAATTCGAATGGCTTCGGAACGAAGTCGTCGGTGCCGAGGTTGAAGGCACGCAGGATGTCGTGCGCGTCTTTCCGCCCGGTGATGATAAGGATGGGCGTCTGATCCTCCTCGCGGATGCGGCGCAGCACTTCGAACCCATCAAGGCCAGGCAGCCCGAGATCCATGATGACGAGGTCCGGCCTGTCGGTCTTCCATCGTCGTAGGGCCTGGGCGCCGTCTGTCGCCTCGGTCACGACAAAACGCTCACGTCGGAGGACGTACGACGTCAGGTCGAGGATGTCAGGATCGTCTTCGACGAGCAGAATCTTGATCACAGCTCCCCCCACCGATGAGAATAGTTGAGTGACACGGCGAGCCTAGGATTACACCATAGCGGCGGAACTAATGAGACCAAAGCACAGCGGCCGCTGTCCGTTAACCCTGGGAACAATGCCATTACGAAAAGGCTCTGCACAGAACGTGCGCGTTACAACGGGCTCTTGTTACGCGATTGTTGTCAACCACGAGGACCTGGTCGTCGTCGACCAACAGGATCTCGAAGCGCTGCCCACGCGGGCCGCTGCCGCCATCCACCATCGCCCTCGCTTGTCCCACCGCCGACTTACCCCGCCGTCTCTGGGGAGCGCGGAGCATAAAGACCACGCACGGTCCGCTGATGACAGTGCGTGCGGCGCGGCCGAGCGACTGAGCAGGCCGGTAGAGGATCAGAGAAGCAAGCTGAGGGCGATGCGCCGCGTATCCGTGAGGGCCGCGTTCGTCGTGTCTTTGACGGTGATGGTCTGGCTCGGAGGCGTCCAGAGCGTGGCGGAGAAGCTGGAGGTGCCGGCGTCCGCGATCGTGAAGGTGTGATCCGTTGGGACAACAGCCGTCGGCAAGGGATCGCTTGTCGTGAAGTGGACGGTGCCTCGGTAGCCCGTCGCGACGTTACCGAACGGGTCCTTGAGCGTCACCGTGATGTTGAACGATTGACCAACTTTCGCGCTCCCCGGCGCGTCCAAGCTCATGGTCGCGGCCGCTCCGGGCGCCACGGTGACTCTGAGGTCGCCGGCGATCGAGGCGGTCGCTGCGTCCGTCGCGGTGATGGTCTGCGCTCCCGACTTCGTGAGCGTCGCCTGCAGCATCGCCTGGCCGCTCGCGAGCGTCGGGTTCGGCGGAAGAACGACACCCGCTGAGGTGTCGGTGCTCGTGAACCGCACGGTGCCCGCGTATGCCGTGTCGGTGTTTCCGAACTGGTCCTGCGCCATCACGGTGAAGGGGAAGCTGACACCGGCGACGGGTGACGCCGTCGTCGCGAGCACGAGTCGGTTCGCGCTCGCCGCACGCACGTCGACGGTCACGGTCGCCGTAAGACCGCTCGTGTCAGAGACCGTGACGGTCTGCGAGCCCGAGCGCGCCAGGGTCACCGGGAACGTTCCCTGACCACCGGGGAGCGTCGAGTCCGGCGGAAGGACGACACCAGCTGACGTGTCGCTCGTGCCGAAGTGGATCGTCGCTCCGTATGCGGTGACCGTGTTGCCCGCGGCATCCTTCGCGGTGACGGAAACGCTGAACCCGGCACCCGCGGTCGCGGTCGCGGGCGCCGACAGGCCAAGGCTCGTCGCTCTCGCGTCCACGGTGACAGCGACGGTCGTCGAGAGGGAGTTCGCCGCGTCGGAGACGGTGATCGTCTGCGGACCGCTTGTGGCGAGCGTCGCGGAGAACGAACCATGTCCCGCGTTCAGCGTCGAGTCAGGAGGAAGCGCGGCTGCCGCGTCGGTGCTGCTGAAGTGCACCGTGCCCCGGTATCCGGCGGCAGCGGCGCCGCTCGAGTCCGCCGCGGTCACGTCGATGGTGAAGGGAACTCCTGCGCCCACCGCCGCAGGTGCCGTCGCGACCAGATGATCCGCCGGCGCCGCCGGCGGTCCGTACAGGAAGGCGTCAAGGAGATTGGCCGTCGTCCGCTGGATGCGAGCGTCCGCGAGCCCGTGCCAGAAGCCATCGAGCGCATAGCTCCATGACATCGTGCCGGACGCGAAGACCCACGCGCCGCTGGGCGCCTGATAAATCGACGAGTTGGCATATTCGGCGACGCCCCGGTAGTCGATGTACGGCGAATGCGAGAGCAGCGTGAAGCTCGTCGCGCTGGGGGCTGGGTACTGATCGAAGACGCGGTCCATCTCATAGCCCACGATGCCCGGCACGCGGTCGCCGTCATGGAATCCCGTGCCGGTGTAGATCCAGTGCGAGCTGTTGGTGACGACGTAATCGGCGTTCCCCGTCGTCGACATCGATGCGACCTGGATCCCGGCCATCGTCTGCTCGGGCCGATTGACCGGCGGGTTCCGCCACTTCACCGTCGTCGTCGGACCCTGCACCGGGTCGATCGCGGCGTCCTTGTAGCAGACCATGACGCGGTTCGCGACGCCGGCCGCGGACGCCTCGAACCGCACCTGGACTTCGCTGGGATCGGAGGAGAAGAACGCGAGGTTCACGCCAGCGTCGCGGGCCCCTTCGGCCGCGTCACGCATCTCCTTGGACCAATACTCGTCGTGGCCAACGGAAAGCAGGGCCCGGTGATTCCGTAACGCGGCGCCGTTCGTGTGGGTATCGACGTCGGTCGAGTACGTCACGTCGTAACCCATTCGCTCGATCCAACGGATGAACTCGATCTCGTCGACCTGGGCGAAACCGTAATTCGCGTAAGGCCGATCGAAAGAGACCTTCACCGCGCGCGCGTCGCCAGACACGGTGTTCGGGCCGTAGCTGTTGTAGGTGTAAAGGCTCTTGCCAGTGGCGCCGTCGTTCGGATAGTTGTTGTAGGCCTCGTCCGTGTTGATGCTCTGCTGGTACAGGAACGGCGCGGGCCGGTCGTCCCTCACCACGAAGATCACGTAATTCTGGAAGCCCGCCGCGTTCGTGAGCAGACCCAGATACACACCGCTGGTCCAATCACTGGGGACCGTCAGCACGTAACTCGGGATCCAACCGCAGTCGATCATGCCGGTCGTCGGATCGGGTGTGCATGCCGCCTGGGTGATGCCGATCAGCGAGTCGACGTGCAGACGAAGGCGTCCGCCCATGCCCTGGTACCAGCCCAGCCGGTAGATGTCGAGTGAGAAGCTCTGTGCCGGATTCACGGAGACGCGCAGCGTGATGGCCTCGCCCGGCTTCACGCTCACCGCGGACCAATAGCCCTTGATCTGGCCGCTCGTATCGTCGCCCAGATGCGTGGGCAGCCACCCGAGTGACCCAGCGTGCTGGTTCTCGAGGACGATCGGGTTGTCCTCGGCGGCCGCGGGACGGCCGGCGACGGCGCCCGTGACGAGCAGCGCCAGGACCACCGCGATGACGGGCCGCTTCATACGCGCCGGTGCTACGGCAGACCGAGTGGTGGCAGGCCGCTACCTGGCAGGCCGCTACCCGCGGGCCCACCGCCATAGAGGCAGGCGCCACTGCGTGGCTGTTCGAACGCGCGGATGTGACCGTCGTAGCCGTCCTTGATCCAGAACACCGCGACGCTGTAGCTGAGGTCGTCGCACTCGACGTCCTGCGTGCTCTGCTGGCCGGCGAAGTTGATGGCGTAAGCCGCGACCTGTGTGCCGCTCTTCGTGTACTCGAAGTAGTAGGGACAGCCCGCGACGCTGATGAACAGGTCGGCGCCACCGACCGCAACGCCGCTGGTCTGGTTGTAGCCACACTGCGCCGTCACGTTGACGTCGAAGTACGGTGACCCGGAGACCAAGGTGGCGCTGCCGAGAAGATCGGGCGCCGTGCGGTAGTGGTAGACGCGCGCCGTGGCATCGGGCGCGTACCAGAGCGTGTCATCCGCACGGTCGTACGCGACCTTGACTTCGGTGGGTGCCGGCCCGGCCGCAAAGCCGGGACGGTCGTCGACCGGGTCGACGCGGAACGCCAGCGTGGCGGTGCCGTTCTTGGCCAGCTGGTAGACCGAGAGTCCGTCGCCCCCGATGGCCCAGAACAGGTCGCGCCCCGCGTCGTACGCGATGGTCATGATCCCCGAAGGGGCACCGACGACGGGTGCGTCGACGTGGCCGGTCCCAGTCATCGCGCTACCCGCGGGTGGAACGTCGATCCGGTGAAGGATCGATCCGGCGTAGTCGAGGTAGTACAGGTAGCGACCGTCGAACGCGACGCTCGGCGCGAGACCTCTGGCCCACACGGGGTCGGCCTCGGGCACGAGAACGTCGGCGACCAAGTCACCCGGCGCGGCCGCGGCCGGCTGCGCGCGACCCGCGGCGAGGGACAAGACCATGACGACGGCGACGACCGCGAGCGCGGCCCTTCGCGTTACCAGCTTTTTCACAGACCTCCTCCTATCGGCGGCAGCGTTGGAATCACGGGGGTGGGCAGCGGCAGCGGCAGCAGCGGCAAGAGCGGGGTTGGCGTAGGGGTGGGCGTCGGCGTCGGCGTCGGCGTCGGCGTCGGAGTGGGAGTTGGCGTCGGAGGCGGTGGCGCGGCTGCCGCTCCCCCGCCGAACACGCATGCGCCGCTCGCGGGCTGTTCGAACGCGCGCATCGTCCCGTCGTAGCCGTCCCGGATCCAGAACACCGGCACGACGTAGCTCACGTCATCGCACTCGAGGTCCTGCGTGCTCGTCCCGCTGTTGGTGTTGTACCTGTATGGGGCGACCTTGCGGCCGGTCTTCGTATATTCGAAGTAGTACGCGCAGCCTGCGACGCTGATGAAGAGGTCCGCACCGCCGACGGCGACGCCGCTGCTCTGCGAGTATCCGCATTCGGCCGTCATATCGTTCGGCGCGACGGAGACGTCGATGTACGGAGTTGCCGACACGAGCTGGGCCGTGCCGAGCGCGTCAGCGGTCGTCAGGTAGTGGAAGACCCTCGCGTTCGCATCAGGGCTGTACCAGATGGTGTCGTCGGAACGGTCGTACGCGATCTTCGTCTCCATCGGGAATGGGCCGGGGACGAATCCGGGTCGGTCGCTCTCATCGATCGTGAAGACCAGCGTCGCGGTCCCCGATCGCGTCAGCAGGTAGATCGAGACGCCGTCGCCGCCGGTGGCCCAGAACTCGTTCCGGCCGGCGTCGAACGCGAGCGTCATGATCCCCGACGGCGCCCCTTGTATCGGCACCGAGACCTGGCCGGTCGCGGCGCCGGAGCCGCCAGCTGCCGGAACGTCGATGCGGTAAAGGACCGATCCGGCGTACTCGGTGTAGTACAGATTCCTTCCATCGAACGCGACGCTGGGCGCGACCTGCCGCGGGTATGGCTCAGGCACAGTCACGGAGGCGACGAGGTCGCCGGGGGCGGCCGCGGCCGGGTGCGCTGCCGCCGTCGCGACGATGAGCAGTGCGACGACGAGCAGACCAGCTACGCGCAGCGCGGGACGCGCTCGACCGTTCACTCTGTCACGACCACTGGCCAGCGGCTATACAGCGCGAGGCGTGTGTCCATAAGGTGGAAGATCGGCCCTTCAAGCGCGGGTGCGAGTTCATTGAGATACGCGAAGACCCCCGAGTAGCCCGTGTAGTCGTCCCACAGGATCGTGCCGAGCTCCGAGATCATGCCGAGCGCGGCCTCCGTGTCCGAGCGGACATAGCTGTAGCTGTGGCTCGCGTCGATATAGACGAGGTCCATCTTTTGCTCGTACGGCGAAAAATCGAATGTCGCCGAGTCGCCGAACAGCTGCGTGATGCCCCTTCCCTCGGGCGTTCCGCGGAAACGCTCACCCCGGTCCCAGTGGGTGACGAGCTCCGGATCGGTGAGCTCTAGCTGGGCATGCTGCGCGACGTCGGGTCCGCCGAGGTCGAGCGTGTAGATCCGCGCGCTGGGCAGGTTGTGCGCGAGGAGCCATGTCGTGTCTCCGCGGTAGGTACCGAA
>VBEZ01000237.1 GCA_005882255.1 Chloroflexota bacterium
CGGCGGTCTCGAACGTGCCGTTGTTGTCCAGGTCCCAGGCGTAGGTCAGCAGGTCGTTCTCCGGGTCGGTGCCGGTGGCGCTCACCGAGACGCTCCCGCCCTCGGCCACCGAATACGGACCGCCCGCGTCCGCCGTCGGCGGCAGGTTGAAGTGCAGGCCGACGAGGACGGGGTCGTGATCGGAGGACCGGTACGGTCCCGGGCTGTAGAAGGTGTTGACCTGATTCGCCGTCTTGAACTCGGTGTTGTAGTCGAGCACATTCGGCTCGTCGGGGTTGATGTGCCAGTGGGTCTCACCCGTGACCTGCCGGACGAGCGTTGGGCTCGCAAGCGCGTGGTCCAGGTACCCCGACTCGCCGTTGAAGACGTACGAGTAGGCAGCCGCGCCTTCATACGAGGCGACGAGGTTGGTCATTCCACCGTTCGTGAAAGTCGTGATCGGATCTTCGAATGCGTACGAGTTCATGTCGCCGATCAACATGAAATCGGGATCGCCGCTCCCCGTCGGATCCGTCGCGATCCACGACAGAAGGGCGGCGGCGGCGGCCGTCCGCGTCTTGCTGCAGTTGCCCTGACCATCACCCGTGTCGGGATCGTTCACGCTGTTGCAGTCCGAGCTCTTGGACTTCAAATGGTTGACGACGAGGGTGACCTTCTGGCCGGAAGCGTTGTGCTGGAATGTCTGCGCGAGCGAGGGCCGGTTGAGCGTATCGATGAAACGTGGATCGACCGCGGACGTGATCAGCCTGTACGCGCCGACCGGAGTGACCGCTGATGGCTTGTAGATGAATGCGACCTTGATCGCGTCGGTCCCGATCACACCGGTGTCGATGAACGCGTAGGTGCCGGCGCCCATCGCCGCGTTGAGACCCGCGACAAGATCCTCGATCGCGCTGTTCGGTGGAGCGTCGTTCTCGATCTCGCTCAGGCCGACGACGTCGGCGTTCAGCGCGCTGAGCGCGCTCACTTCCTTCGCGCGCTGGCGCGCGAACTCGAACGCCGTGGTCGCGCCCCGCGACGTCGGGAACCCGCCGCCGAGACCGTCGCCGTTGAAGAAGTTGAGGACGTTGAACGTCGCAACCCGGAGATTGCCGCCGACCGCATCGGGCGCCGCTGTTCGCGGATTCGCATGGTCGAACGCGATGGGTCCGACGGGCTGAATGCGGTAATTGCCAAATCGGTAGTCCATGACGCCGGTGAGGCCCGGGAGCGTGTCGCCCACGCGCAGGGTGTTGCTCGCGGAGAGTCCACCCTGCGGATACCGCGTCGGATCGATGTTCTGCAGGTTGTTGCCGTCGTCGAGGATGATCCGGCTCCGGTTGTTCTGGAGCGCGAGCGCGTTCGCCGCGGCTCCCGGCGTCGTCACCGCGGTCGGCGTGGAGAGCCGGCCGACGCCGGAGAGGCTCACCTCTCCGAAGCGGCCCAGGTTGAAGACCTCCGTCGCCGTGAGCGTTTGATCGAACCTGACGAGCATTCCCTCGTAGCGCTCGAGGTCGTTGATATTCGCCACCGGCAGCGAGACCGGAGTCGCGGGCACTGTCGCGCCCGTCGAGCACCGCGCGACCGCGTTGACCGAGCTGATCCGCGTGAGACCGGCGGACTCCTGGACCGTGCCGCGAGCCCGAACGACATCGCCGGCGTTCACGTCGACGCCGAAGCCATTGTCGAAGATGAAGATGCCTTCGGAGGTCAGCGGATCCGCGTCGGCGTCGGCGGATTCCTCCTCGAGGTAAAAGCCGCCGAACTCGGAGGGAAGCGTCTGGTAATCGCCGACCACGATGCCCTCGATCGTCACCGCCGAACCGACCATCGGGCTGGTCAGGCCGCTTCCCTGGATGTCGTGGATCCGCGTCGCCGGGGCGCCGCACACGAGCACGTCGGCCGTCTGGAAGCTGAAAACGAAGTCCGCCGCCATCGTGTTCGGTGGGTCGTTCGCGTCCTGGTCCTCGACCTTCGCGGCGACGACCGTGACCGTGCACGATTCGTTGGGCGCAAAATTCGCGTCAGGATCGAGCGTGAAGACGGTCGGGCCGCCGGCCGTGGGTGCGGCGTGTCCGAGGGACACGCCACAGGTGATCGAGAACCAGCCGACAGAGACATTCACCGGCTCGGAGAACGTCAAGGTGATGTTGGAGTCGAGCGAGACGCCGCTCGCGCCGGCGATGGGGCTCGTCGCCGTGATGCTCGGCGCGACATCCGCGGTGCAGATGTTGAAGGCCGACGACGTGTTCCGCGGCACGGGCGTGCCCGCGGTGAAGTCGGCTCCATTGTTGTCGGTCTCGATGCAGCCACCGTTGCCGCGAAGATCGGCCGTGGTGTTCGTCAGCGTCG
>VBEZ01000014.1 GCA_005882255.1 Chloroflexota bacterium
AATCGGACAGCCCGTACTCCCGCGTGAACCGCGCGCGGCGGGCGGTCGGCAGCTCGGGGATCGAAGCGCGCAGGCGTTCGACGTCCGCGCGGGTCGGCGCGAACGCGACGAGGTCCGGCTCCGGGAAGTACCGGTAGTCCTGCACGTCCTCCTTCGACCGCTGGAGGAACGTCTGCTTTCGCTCGGGACTCCAGCCCACCGTGATCTTGCCCTTGCGCGTGCGAAGCTCGCCGCCCGCCTGCCACTCTCGCCACAGCCGGTCGGCCTCGTACGGCACGGCCTCCTCGAGCGCGGCGTAGCTGTTCATGTTCTTGATCTCGCTCTGAGGCGGCCAGCGGGTCTCGCCGTTCTCGGTGAAGCGGATCGACACGTTCACGTCGAAGCGCCCAGCGCCCTGCTCGAAGCGCACCTCGGAGACGCCGCTGAACACGAGCACCTCGCGAAGCGCGCGCACGTACGCGAGGGCCTCCTCAACGGATGTCATGTCCGGCTCGCTCACGATCTCGAGCAGCGGCACGCCGGAGCGGTTGAAGTCGATCAGCGCGTAGCCCTCACCGTGCTTCGAGTTCGCGGTGTCCTCCTCGAGGTGCGCGCGGGTGATTCCGATGCGCTTCGCGCCCGCGGACGTCGAGATCTCCAGCCAGCCCTTGACGTTCAGCGGCAGGTCGTACTGCGAGATCTGATAGCCCTTGGGCAGGTCGGGGTACATGTAGTTCTTGCGATCGAACTTCGTGCGCGCGGGGACCTCGCAGTTGAGCGCGAGGCCCGCGACCATCGCGAGCTCGATCGCCCGCCTATTGGGCACCGGGAGCGCGCCGGGCAGGCCGAGACACACCGGACAGACGAGCGAGTTCGGCGGCGCGCCGAACCACTTCGCCGCGCAGCCGCAGAACATCTTCGACTCGGTCGCGAGCTCGACGTGCGTCTCGATGCCGATGACGAGCTCGTAGGGGCGATCGGTCATGGCTGCGACGGCGCCGGCACCTTTTCTTCGGCGCGGATCAGACGGCTCAGATTCACGATCACGCGGTCGTCGCTCACGGACACAAGATACTGGTCGAGATCGCGGCCGGTACCGGTCGGCGTCGTCGGCGAGAAGTTGCCGCTGGGCGAGAACCGGTAGGTCCCGCGGACCGGTCCGCAGTTCGCGATGAATCCGCGCAGCCCCTCCGGTCCGGGCGTGGTGTCGACATCGACCGAGCACTCGGCTTCGCCTACGCGCGGCGCCCACCGTGTCGGGAAGGCGAAGTAATTGCCGGGAGGCATCCGCGTCAGCCAGATGGTGCGTGCCTCATTCACGAGCGGTGGGCCGATCCGCTGCGGAACCGCGGCGGCGGCGCTCGTACCGCTGAGGCTCAGGACGAGCCGATCGCCGGGCACCAGCGCGGGCGGGGTGACGATCTGCGGCAGGATCGCGAGGAGCGATACGACCAAGACCGCGATGAGTCCGCCGAACAACAGGAGCGCGACGAGCACGTACTGCTTCCAGACCGGGGTGGGGTCGAGCGACTCCGGCCCCGCCCAGTGGTCGGCGGGCTGATCTTCGAAGCGGGTGCCCATCGTTACGAGGCGGCGTGCTCGACGAAGCGCTCGATGCGGTCGCAGGCCTCGGCGATCTGCTCCAGCGACGCCGCGTAGCAGGCGCGGACGTGACCGCGGCCACGCTCGCCGAAGGCGTTGCCCGGCACGACGACGACGCGCTCGTGCTTCAGGAGCTGCTCGCAGAAGACGTCGTCGTCGGGCATCGCGGTCGAGGTGATGTTCGGAAAGCAGTAGAACGCGCCGCGCGGCTCGAAGCAGTGCAGGCCCATGTCGTTGAAGCGCCGCCACATGTACTGCCGCCGCTTGTCGTACTCACCGACCATGCGCAGGACCTCGAGTTCGCCGCTCTGCAGCGCCTCGAGCGCGGCGTACTGCGCGGCCGTCGGCACGCACATCACGGTGTACTGGTGGATCTTCATCATCTGCTCGACGATCTCCGCGGGCGCGCACGCATAGCCGACGCGCCACCCGGTCATCGCGTACGACTTCGAGAAGCCCGCGAGATAGATCGTCCGCTCCTTCATCTCGGGCTGCGAGATGATCGAGTGGTGCTCGGTGCCGTAAACGAGACGGTCGTAGATCTCGTCGGCGTACACGAGCAGGTCGTGCTCGGCGGCGAGCCGCGCGATGCCCGCCACATCCTCCTTCTCGAGGACCGCTCCGGTCGGGTTGTTCGGGAACCCGAGGAGGATCGCGCGCGTGCGCGGCGTGATCGCGGCGGCGACGTCGTCGGGCCTGAGGCGGAACGCATCCTCCTCCCGGGTCGGCACGGCGACCGGCACACCCCCCGCGAGGACGATGCCCGGGACGTACGCGACGTACGACGGATCGGCGAGGATGACCTCGTCGCCGTCGTTCAGCGTGGCGCGCATCGCGAGATCCACGGCTTCCGACACGCCGACGGTCACGATGATCTCGCGCTCCGGGTCGTAGCTCACGCCGCGGAGCTTCGCGGTATGCGCGCTGATCGCGTCGCGCAGCGGCCGGATGCCGTAGTTCGACGTGTACTTCGTCTTGCCGTCCTTGATCGACCGGATCGCCGCTTCGCGGAAACGCTCCGGCGTGACGAAGTCCGGCTCCCCCACGCCGAGCGAGATAGCGCCTTCGACCCCGGCGGTGAGATCGAAGAACCGCCGGATCCCGCTCGCCGGGATGCGCGCCACCTTCGCGTTCGTCAGCGGCCGCCGGGTGGCTTTCATGCCGCGACCTTCGGACGCAGCTCGTGATGTTTCGTCGCACGCTCGTACGCGGCCGCCACCCGGAACATCGTAGCCTCCTGGTACGAGTTCGCGATGACCTGCAGGCCGACCGGGAGACCGTCGGAAAGACCGCAGGGCAGTGAGATCCCCGGCAGCCCACTGATGTTCACCGGCAGCGTGAAGATGTCGTTGAGGTACATCGAGAGCGGGTCGTTCACTTTCTGGCCGATCTTGAACGCGACGGTCGGCGAGGTCGGCGTCACGATCGCGTCGACCTTCTCGAAGACCCGATCGAACTCCTGCTTGATCAGCGTGCGGACCTTCTGCGCCTTCACGTAGTACGCATCGTAGTAACCGGCCGAGAGCGCGTAGGTGCCGAGGATCATGCGCCGCTTCACCTCGGGGCCGAAGCCTTTGCCGCGAGTGCGCCGGTACGTCTCGAGCAGGTCCGGCCCCTCGACGCGGAGCCCGTAGCGCACACCGTCGTAGCGAGCCAGGTTCGCGGACGCCTCCGCCGGCTGGATGAGGTAGTAGACGGCGAGGCCGTGGTCGGTGAGCGAGAGCGACACGTCGACGAGCTCCGCGCCCTGGCGCTCAAGCTCGCTCAGCGCGTCGCGGACCGCGCGCTCGACGCCCTTCTCCATGCCTGCGACGAAGAACTCCTTCGGCACGCCGAGACGCATGCCCTTCACGCCGCGGCCAAGGTCGCGCCGGAGATCCTCGCTCGGCAGCGGCATCGTGGTGGCGTCGCTCGGATCCTTGCCGAAGAGCGCCTGGCACACGATCGCGCTGTCCTCGACGCTGTTCGTGAACGGCCCGACCTGATCGAGCGATGACGCGAACGCGACGACGCCGTAGCGCGAAACTCGGCCGTACGTCGGCTTCATCCCGACGACGCCGGTGAGCGCCGCGGGCTGCCGGATCGATCCGCCGGTGTCGGTGCCGAGCGCGAAGAGCGCCTCGCCCGCGGCGACGGCGACCGCGCTGCCGCCCGAGGACCCGCCCGGCACGCGATCGACGCGCCAGGGGTTCTTCACCGCACCGAAGGCGGAGTTCTCGTTCGAGCTGCCCATCGCGAACTCGTCGAGGTTCGTCTTCCCCATCATCACCGCGCCCGCCGCGTCGAGGCGCTCCACGACGGTCGCGGAATACGGCGGCACGTAGCTCTCAAGGATCTTCGATCCCGCAGTCGTCGCGACGCCCTTCGTGCCGATGATGTCCTTGCACGCCCACGGGATCCCGCAGAGGAGCGACGCGTCGCCCGCGCGCAGGCGCTCATCCGCGGCGCGCGCCTGCGCCTTCGCACGTTCGTCTGACAGCAGGAGCCAGGTGTTGAAGCCGTCAGCGTGCGCCGCGCGGAGCGCGATCTCCGCGAGCTCGAGCGCGTTCGTTTCGCGGCGACGCAGCAGCGCCGCCGCCTCGGTGATCGTTCGCGGGAGGCCCTTCATCGGGTTTCCAGGATCTCCTGCACGCGGAAGAATTCACCGTCGCGTCCGCCTTTGGGCGCGTTGGCCAACGCCTCGTCGGTCGTGAGCCCGGGTCGGATGACGTCGTCGCGCTGCACTCCGATGAGGGGGAGCGTCGATGCCGTCGGCGAGATCTCGCTCGTGTCGACCGCCTTGAGCCGCTCGACGGCGTCGAGCACGACCGACAGCTGCCCGGTGAAGCGTTCGATCTCCTCTTCGGTCAGCGCGATGCGTGCGAGATCCGCGACGTGAACGATCGTGGCTCGGTCGATGGGCACGGGACCAGTTTAGGAGCCGTTCCGGGCGCGAGCGCACGACGTTAACGTGGTGTGGTGAGCATCGCGATCCAGACCGGGCGAACGCTCGCGACATTCGCGGCCTGCGCAATATTCGTGACGGTTGCGACCGCCTGCGGCGGCAACGGCGCGCCACGGTCGACCCCGTACGCTCTCGCGAGCCCGACGCCGTCACCGGTCCCATCGGCGAGCACCGTTCCCACGGACACTCCGCAGCCGACGCCCGCCGCAGTCACGCCCCATGTATTCGTCGTCGTCATGGAGAACACCGGCCTCGCCAGCGCCCTTCGATCGGACCCGATCGCGCGTTTGGCATCCGCGAACGCGCTCGCGACCAACTATCACGCGGTCGCGCGGCCCAGCCTGCCGAACTATCTGGCGCTCACGTCGGGAAACACCTGGGGCATCACCGATGACGGCTATCACTCCTTGCCGGACGCGGCGGACCTCGGCGCGCAGCTCACGACCGCCGGTGTCAGCTGGCGCGCATATATGGAGGGCATGACGGCCGACGCGGGATGCCTCCGAAGTCCGTATCCATACGCGCTGAAGCACGACCCGTTCGCGTATTACGGCGGCGCGTGCCCGCCGAACGTCGTGCCCATCGAAGGGCTCGATGCCGATCTCGCCGGCGCCACGCCGAGCTTCGTCTGGATCAGTCCGGGGCTCTGCCACGACGGCCACGACTGCGCGCTCGATGTCGCGGGTACCTGGCTGGACGGGCTCGTATCGCGGATCGAGTCGTCAGCGGCGTGGCGTTCCGGCGGGACGCTCTTCATCGTCTGGGACGAGGGTGGCGGCGGCGGCAGCGATCTCGTACCGCTCATCGTGCTCACGAAGGGCGTGACTCCGATCCGCGTCGAGACGGAATACGACCACTACTCGCTGCTCGCGACGATCGAGGACGTCTTCCATTTGCCGCGTCTTGGATCCGCGGCGACGGCGACGCCGCTCACGCCGCTGCTGGTCGGCGGGGGTCACTGAGCGGGCTGGGAGCCGCGCGTCTCCAGCTTGACGAGGCGCCCGTCGGGATCGCGCACGGCCATCTCGCGCGTCCCCCAGTGCGTCGGCGCGAACGGCGCGACGACTTCGGCCGGACGCTCCGGTGCCGTCTCATCGGTCGCGGCCAGGTACAGCTCGACAGCGGCTTTGCGGTCCGCGGGAACTTCCGCGAGATAGATGTACGGCCCGCCGCCGCTGGGACGAAGCATTCCTGATGTGCCACGATCGTCGCTCAGCTGGAATCCGAGCGCGCGCCAGAAAGCGACGCTCTTGCCCCAGTTGTGTGTCTCGATGTAGATGTGGTGGATCGACTCGGCCGGCATGGCTATCTCCCCTTCTTGCGCTTCTCGCGGACGAGGTATTCGCGCAGCGCGGCGGCAACGAGCGCCGATAGGCTCATCTCCCGGTCGATGGCGACGTGCTTCACGTCGCGGATGAGCTCCACCGGGAGATAGACATTGAACTGCCGCACCTCATCGTCCGCCACCTATGTTGCTAGTATACTAGTCCAAGATAGGGACGGAAGATCGCGACGCCGACAAGGACCGACCCGATCGCGGCGATGAGCACCATCGCGGCTGAGACGTCCTTGGCGGCCTTTGCGAGCGGATGACGCTCTGGTGATGCGAGCGTGACGGCGAGCTCCAGGGCGGTGTTGAGCGCCTCGAGCGCGAGCACGATCGCCGTTGTCAGGGCGAGCACCGCCCACTCGACGGCCGTGACGCGGACCCACACGGCGACGATCAGCACGACGAGGCCGACCGCGAGCTCGATGCGGGCATTCCGCTGCGTCCGTATCAGGTATGAGACGCCTTCGAACGCGAATCCGAACGACCGGATGAGGCTCACACTGGCGAGTGTGCAGGACATCGGGATCCTTCCGCGAGACGCCGTGGCGCGGCGCCTCAATCGCGAGCTGTTCGTCGCTCTCGGCAGCACCGCCGCCGTGTTGCTGCAGATGGCGCATCCGCTCGTCGCCGCCGGTGTCGATCAGCACTCGGACTTTCGGCGCGATCCCTTCGGGCGCTTCCACCGGACCGCGAATACGTCGCTCGACGCGGTCTTCGGAACGACCGCGCGCGCGCGACGCGCTCTACGGCGGATCGACGCGCGGCACGTGAGCGTGCAGGGCACCGCCGAGGACGGACGCCCCTATCGCGCCCGCGATCCGCAGCTGCTCCTGTGGGTCCAGGTGACGCTCGTGCTCACGTCGCTTCGGTGGTACGAGCTCGTCGCCGGCCGTCTCCCCCCGGCCGACCGCCAGCGGTACTGGGACGAGGGCAAGGTCTTCGCGCGCGAGCTCGGGGTCCCGGACGACCTCTTCCCGCGCACGATCGGCGACCTCGAGCGATACGAGCGCGACATGCTCGCGACCGCGGCCGTGCCCGACATCACCAGTCGCGGCGTGGCGCGCACGGTGCTCCATCCGTTCGCGGTCGTGCCGGACGCCCTCTACTGGCCGACCGACGTCATCACCGCCGGACTGCTTCCGCCGACGCTGCGCGAAGCCTTCGAGCTGCGTTGGGGCATGGCGGAGCGTTTCTTCTTCCATTTCGTGATCCGCGCGCTGCGGATCTGGCGCGCGATCGCACCCGAGTGGCTCGCATTCGTGCCCCACGCTCGCCTGTACGACGAGCGCGTTCGTTAGGAGGGGAACTCGTTCGGGGTGCGCGAGTACGTGAAGAAACGGTCGGCATCGAGCCGCACGTAGACGCCCTCGTCGCTCCAGTCGAACGCGCTGCTGCCGTAGTGCCTATCGAAGATCGCGTCGATCTCGCTGACGTCCGGGTGACCCTTGAACATGAGCTCGACGGGACCGTGGGCGTTGATGAGGAAGCGCTCGCCTTCGAAGTACGCGATGCTCGCCCGCGGGCGCGTGCGCAGGCCTTTGACGCGGATCGAGTCGCCCGACGAGCTGAAGAAGAACTTCCCGTGCAGGAACCAGCCGTCCATCGGGGCCACGAGCGGATCGCCGTTCGGAGCCGGCGCAGCGACGGCGATGGTCTTCATACCGTCGATCAGTTTCACGACCTGCTTCGCATTCAATGAGTACTTGCCGGGATGGATGATCCCCTTCATGTGTGGCCCGGTGCTTTTCAGGCTGCGGTCGATCAACGCCTGGAGCGTCGCGAGCTCCTTCGCGGTCTCACGCACGCGCGGAATTGTCGCGCGTCGCCTTCAGTAGCGCCGCCGAGTGCGGCGCAAGCGTCAGGTCGTATCCCTCTCGACGCGGGCCGATGTCCTGTCGTTCCCAGAGATCGCGCAGCAGCGCTGTGTCCCTCCGTGACCCACCCAGCAGATCCCAGGTCACCTCGGCGCGCGCGGCGTTCTCGCCGCGGTTGAGCAGCACGACAGCGCGCGCACCGCCGTCCAGCTCGCGCGCCCAGATCTCCACGTCCCGCTCGCGGCTCACGCGCCGGCCCTGACGACCGAGGCGATCCTGATCGACGGCGATGACCTCGGGCGCGACGAGGATCGCACGCGTCGCATCGCTCGTTCCCGACCTCGAGCATGTCGGGGTCGTTCCAGTGGTCCGGCCCCGCGAACTGCGCCAGGGCCTCCTGCCGATCGAGGATGGCCATCACGCTGCCCCAGCGATCGGCGATGTCGCCCGACGTCCGCCAGAGGTGCCCGACGCTGCCCGCCCATTCCCATGGCCGGTTGCGGCCCCATTCGCAGATCGACAGCACCATCGGCCGCCGGGTCGCGCGGATCGCCTCGGACCACGTCGCGTACGCGGTGCGTGCGTCGAGTCCGCTCGAGTGGCACCAGTCGATCTTCATGAAGTCGACGTCCCACGAGGCGAAGCGGCGCGCGTCGACGAACTCGCGCGAGCGGCTTCCCGGATACCCCTGGCACGTCCGGTCGCCGGCGCAGGTGTAGAGGCCGTAGCGCAGCTCGCGCGAATGCAGGTACGCCGCGAGGCCGTGCATGTTCGGGAAGCGCCAGAGGTTGGGCTCGAGGTTCCCGTCGTCGGAGCGCAGGCTGCCTTCCCAGGCATCGTCGACGACGACGTAGCGGTAACCGACGTCGCGCATGCCGCTCTCGATCAGCGCGTCAGCGGTCTCGCGCACCAACTGGTCGGACACGAACGGGCCGAACCGGTTCCACGAGTTCCAGCCCATCGGAGGCGTCGGCGCGAGGCCGTCGGTGAGCGCGCCCAGTCCCATCTAGCTAGTGCGCGGTCCGGCGGCCGGTCAGTCCTTTGGGTTGCCGCTCGGATCGAGCGAGACGAAGTACGACTCGCACGCCATCTCGACGAGCTGCGACGTGAGCGCGGGCGGCTGGCCGAGGAAGCGCGCGGTGTCGATCAGCTGCTCGATGATGTCGCGCGGGTGGCAGGAGCGCAGGCCGATGTTCTTCGTGCGGTAGATCGCCAGGATCTGCGACATCGACTCGGCGCGGTACTCGATGTTCTTCCGCGCGCACATCCGCTTGAAGATCTCCTCGTACTGCGCGACCGTCGGCGCCTCGATACCGATCTTGTATCGGATGCGTCGGAGGAAGGCCTCGTCGACGAGGTCGGCGGGATCGAGGTTCGTCGAGAAGATGATGAGCATGTCGAAAGGGATCTCGATCTTCTTGCCGGTGTGCAGCGTCAGGTAGTCCACGCGCTTCTCGAGCGGGACGATCCACCGGTTGAGAAGATCCTTCGGCGAGACGCGCTGACGTCCGAAGTCGTCGACCATGAAGATGCCACCGTTCGCCTTCATCTGGAACGGCGCCTCGTAGAACTTCGAGGTCTCGTCGTAGATGAGGTCGAGCGTCTCGAGCGTGAGCTCGCCGCCGGTCATGACGATGGGACGCTTGCTGATGATCCAGCGGTGGTCGAACCGCAGCCGATCCGACGCGGCCTGCTCCATGACCGGACGGTGGTAGACCTGATCGAAGATCTTGATGACCTGCTGGTCGATCTCGACCGCGTATGGCAAGACGACCTCACCGCGCATGAGCGATACGAGCACTTCCCCGATCGTCGTCTTGCCGTTGCCGGGTGGGCCGAACAGGAAGATCGATTTGCCGGAGTTCACGGCCGGCCCGAGCTGCGCGAGCGTCTCGCGGGGGATGACCATGTGCGCGAACGCGCGCGCGAGGTCCTCCGGCGTGACGTGGATGTTCGAGATGGACTGGCGCTGCACCGCGGCGACGTAGGTCGCGAGCGGCACCGGCGCCTTGCCGACGTACTGGCTGCGCGCGAGCGCCTCCTGCGCCTTCTCCGAACCGCGGTCGACGATGACGAACTGGTACGACGCGGACGAGATCCCCGCGCCGCCGCGGATCTCCACCAGACGCTCGGTCTTGAGGAAATCCATGATCTTGTCCGTCACGCCCTGGATGGAGAGACCAAGCGCGCCCGCGATGTCGGACATCGACATCTGCCCGCGCAGGTAGAGCGTCTTCAGTGCGAGGTCCGCGAGGAAACCGAGCGTGAGTCCGGTCTGCTCGATCGTCTGCGGCTCGGGCGGCAGCGGGATCGCCGGCATATCCGGATGCATCGCGGACGCGGAAGTGGCGGGCGCCAACGGTCGTGTCTGGGTTTGCGGCTGGTACAAAGTGCCTCTTAACCCCTTCCTTGAATGCCTAACGGAGCATAGCGTCGAAGGTCGCCTCGTCTACCACTTTGACACCCAGCTGATGTGCTTTCGCGAGCTTGCTCCCCGCGTTCGGTCCGGCGACGAGCAGATCCGTTTTCGCGCTCACCGAACTCGTCGTCTTACCACCGAGTGACCGCACGAGCGCCTCGGCCTCTTCACGCGAGCGCCGCTCCAGCGTTCCCGTGAACACCACCGTCTTCCCCGCGAACGGACCGCTCGCGACCGTGCGCGGTGCCGGCGGGACCGGCCGCAGCTCCGCTTCGGCGAGCCGCTCGAGGAAGCGCTGCTCCTCCGGTCGCGCGAAGTACTCGCTGATGCCGCGAGCGACGACCTCGCCGACGCCATCGATCGCCTGCAGCTCGTCGGCCGTCGCCTGACGAAGGATGCCCAGCACGTCCGCGAACGTCGCGTCCTTCGGGAGGCGCTCCGCGAGCCAATGTGCCAGATCGTCGGCGGTGGTCTCACCGACGTGCGGCATGCCGAGCGCGTTCAGCATGCGGCCGAGGGGGCGCCGGCGCGCTTTCTGGATGCGGTCGTAGATGTTCGTCGCGCTTTTCTCCGCGAAACGGTCGAGCTCCAGGAGCTGCTCCTTGGTGATGAAGAAGACGTCCGCGGGATTCGTGACGATGCCGCGTTCCTGCAGCTGCGTGATTAGAGACCAACCCATGCCCTCGATGTCGAAGCCGCCCCGGCCCACGAAATGACCGATGCGCTGTCCCGTCTTCGCCGGGCACTCCGGATTCGCGCAGCGGTACGCGACCTCGCCCTCGGCGTGCTCGACCGCGCCGCCGCATTCGGGGCAGCGCTCGGGCATCGCGAATTCGGGATACGTCTGGTCCTTCGAGCGCGCCTCGTGCTCCACGCGAACGACCTCGGGTATCACGTCACCGGCGCGCTGGATGACGACGCGATCTCCCACTCTCACATCGAGACGGCGCACCTCGTCGAGGTTGTGCAGCGTCGCGCGGCGGACCGTCGTGCCGCCGACGATGACCGGCGCGAGCCAGGCGACCGGTGTGAACACGCCGGTCCGTCCGACGTAGACCTTGATGTCCTCGACGGTGGTCGTCGCCTGCTCGGCCGGGAACTTGAACGCGATCGCCCATTTCGGGCTGCGCGACACGAAACCGAGGCGCTCCTGATCCTCGATACGGTCGACCTTCACGACGACGCCGTCGGTGCCGTAGTCCAGGTCGTGCCGCTTGTCACGCCACGCGGCGATGAACGCGAGGACCTCGTCGACGTCCTTGGCCGGCTTCCAGTGCGGATTCGTCCGCACGCCGAGCTCGCGCAGACGCTCGAGCAGCTCGTGCTGCGACTTCACGTCGAGCCCTGCGGCGGAGTACGACCACATCGCCAGGTTGCGCTTCGAGGTCGCGCTCGGATCCAGCTGGCGAACGGCGCCCGCCGCCGCGTTGCGCGGATTCGCGAAGAGCGGCTCGCCGCGCTCCGCGCGCTCCCGGTTGGTCGCCTCGAACGAGGCGGTCGGCAGATAGACCTCGCCGCGGACGTCGACGCGGCCCGGGACCTTTTCGCGGAAGGTGAGCGGGATCGACTTGATCGTCCGCAGGTTCGCGGTGACGTCCTCGCCCACGAATCCGTCGCCGCGCGTCGCCCCCTGTACGAACTTCCCGTCCTCGTAGGTCAGGTTGATCGCGAGCCCGTCGATCTTCAGCTCGCAGACGTAGCCGACGTCCTCGCGGCCGAGTCCCTTCCGGACGCGCTGATCGAACGCGCGGAGCTCCGTTTCGTCGAACGCGTTGGCGAGCGAGAGCATGGGGCGCGCGTGCTCGACCGGCGCGAAGCGATTCGACGCCGGCGCGCCGACCCGCTGCGTCGGCGAGTCCGGCATGACCAGCTCGGGATGCTTCGCTTCGAGCTCCTGGAGCTCGCGCATGAGCGCGTCGTACGCCTCGTCGGCGATCGTCGGCGTATCGAGGACGTGGTACTCGTAGTTCGCCTTCTCGATCCGCTCGCGCAGCTCCATAGCGCGCTTTTCAGTGGACGGTGTGGCCATGCTGCGATTCTCGCTCAGTCACCCGTGCTAGCGTCGCAGCGATGGCCACCGCCCCTCCGGTCACCGCGATCGACCTGCTCCAGTTCTCCGAGATCGTGGACAACGCGCGGACCGACGGCGAGCGCGGTCAGAACACCGGGGTGGTCGCGACGGCGAACGACGGACGGCCCGACGTCGCGCTCAAGGGCAGCCTCATGGTCTGGGACGCCGACCACCTCGCGTGGTGGGAGCGCGGCCGCGCCGAGACCGAGGCCGCGGTGCGCGCGAATCCACAGGTAGCCGTCATGGTGAGGAACAGCACGCGGGACCGGCGAACGCTGCGCTTCTACGGCGAGGCGCGCATCGTCGACGATCCCGCGCTGCGCGAGCGCGTATGGGAACGTGTCATCCAGGTCGAGAAGGACACCGATCCGGAAAAGAACGGCGTCGCCGTGCTCGTGCGCATCGATCGCGTCCGCGCCGGGAAGTTCGACATCCAGCGCCGCTAGCTCGCACGGCCGGACGTAGGCTCGCGGCGTGGACGACCTCGGCATCGACCGCACGCTCGCCGCGTGCGAGGAGCGGCTGCAGGCCGGAGAAACGCCGGACCTGCGCACGCTCGGCTTCTGGCGCGCCGTCGCGGCGGTGAAGCGGCACCCCGAGCGCGTGGATCGCTACGCGACGCGCATCGCAGCCATCGATCGTCGGGCGTTCCGCCGCCGGGTTCGTCTGGCGTTCCCGGTCAGCCTCGGTGTCATCGCGCTCGACCTCGGACTCTTCGGCGGCCTCCTGCTGCTTGGCGTCGCGATCGCCGTCGACCATCCGTGGCGCGAGCTCCTCGTTCTCATCGCCGCGGGGGCGCTCGACGTGACGACGCACGGTCTCGCCCATCTTGCGGTCGGCACGTTCGTCGGCATCGACTTCACCGACTGGTTCGTCGACCTACCGAAGAGACCGCAGCCGGGCTTCAAGATCGACTACGCGTCCTACCTGCGCGCATCGCCGCGCCATCGGGCGTGGATGCACGCGGCCGGAGCGATCGCCACGAAGCTCACGCCGTTCCTCATCATCCCGTACGCCCTGGCGATCGACACCGACACGTGGGCGGTGCTGCTGCTCGCGGCTCTCGGCGTCATCCAGATCGTGACCGACCTGCTGTTCTCGGTGAAGGCGTCGGACTGGAAGAAGTTCCGGCGCGAGATGCGACTCGCTCGCGCTCGCGGCTGAGTCTCGTAGCAACCTTGTAGTAGTTGCGCGCCGCGACTCGGTCGCCGCGCTCATGTGCCGAACATAGTTTCGAACGATGCGGCGGGTTGTCGTGGCGCTCTTGATCGTTGCGGCCTGCAGCTGCCGAATCCCGCCACACACCGTTGCAACCAACGATCCATCTCCGCAGGCCGCGACGGCATCGCTCGCGGCCCGCTCGCTCGACCCCACATCTAGCCCGGGTGCGGTGCCGGTCGCGCTCAGCCCGTGCAGACCACAGGACCTGACCGGATCGTTCGAGCACTGGGGCGCCGCAGCGGGTAGCTATGGCGGGTCGTTCAGGCTTGCGCCGGCCGGCCGCGATCCCTGCGCAGTTCCCGAACATCCGGTCGTCCGCTTCGTGGATCAGCGGGGCGACCGGCTGAGCTTCGTGGACGAGTGGCCCGATCCAGTGCGGTGGGTGCCGGTGCGCATCGCGGCCGGCAAAGATGCGACGTTCTTCACGCTGCTCTGGAGCGGCCACGGCGGTGAGCCCTCATACAGCTGCGCGAGGCGAACGACGCCACTGCTCGCGGTCGAGATCGCGCTACCCGCGGGACCGTTCTTGCTCGACTTTCCAGCCGACGCGCGTCCGGTGCTGTGTGCCGAGCCCGTTGAGCGCGTCTTCGTGCAGGTCGTCGCCCGCGGGCCCTAACGCCCCGCGCTAAGCCTTCGCCAGCTTGGCGAACGACGCCATCAGCTTCTTCACGCCCTTCTCGGGGAACGCCACGGTGACCTCCTCGTCATCGCTGCGCACCTGACTCGAGACGACGACGCCGGCCCCCAGCGAGGGATGCCGCACGTGGTCGCCCGCGCGGAACTTCGTATCGCCCGCCAGGTTCCGCTTGCGCGGCGCTTCCGCGCGCCCGGTCCACGCTCCGGAAAGACCGGCGAGCGCGGCGTCACGTCGGGCGGCCTTGCGCTCCTCGTAGCGCTCGCGGTCGCGGTCCCAGTCGAGGTCGGCCCACACGTCGCGCTCCTCCGTCTCGACCTTGCCGCGATGCTCGATGCCCTCGGTCGGCAGCTCGAGCAGGAAACGCGACGGCGGGTTCTCGTTGGTCCTTCCGAACAGCATCCGGCGGCGCGCGAACGTGAGGAACGCGCGGTCTTTCGCGCGCGTGATCCCCACGTACGCTAGACGGCGCTCCTCCTCGATCCGCTTCTCGTCCTCGAGCGAGCGCGCGTGCGGGAACACCCCGTCCTCCATCCCGGTGAGGAAGACGATGGGGAACTCGAGCCCCTTCACCGCGTGCAGCGTGATGAGCGTGGCGACCGGCTTGGCCTCGGCGAATTCGTCCTGGTCCGAAACGAGCGCGACCTGCTCCAGGAACGCGGGCAGCTGCTCCTCCTGCGGGAGCGTGAGGAACTCCTCGGCGAGGCTCCGAAGCTCGAGCACGTTGGCGTGGCGTTCCTCCCCCTCCTCGGTCCCGTCCTTCAGATACGTGCCGTAGCCGGTCGCGTCGATGACCTCGTCGAGCAGATCGGGCAGCTGGCGCTTGGACGCCTCGTCGCGCAGCCTCGCGACGAGCCGCCCGAACGCGGTCAATGCGGTCTGCTGGCGCTTCGGGATGTCCGCGATCTCGTCGGCGCGCAGCAGCGCGTCCGTCGGGGTCAGCTCGTTCGCGCGCGCGAACGCCATGAGTCTCGCGCGCGTCTTGTCTCCGATCCCCCGTGGGGGCGTGTTGATCACGCGTGCGAGAGCGACGCTGTCGAGCGGGTTACGGATGATGCGGAAGTAGGCCAGCGTGTCCTTCACCTCACGCCGTTGATAGAAAGACACACCGCCTACGACCTGATAGGCGAGGCCGAAGGAGCGGAACACATCCTCGATCGCGCGCGACTGCGCGTTCGTGCGGTAGAGCACCGCGACGTCGCGGTTGTTCTTCACTTCACCCAGGCGTTGCAGCCGCTCGATCTCGCGCGCGATCGCCTCGGCCTCGTGGTGCTCGTCGTACGTCTCGACCACGACGACGGCCGGGCCACCCTCCCGCTTGGTCCAGAGCTTCTTCTCTTTCCGGTCGGCGTTGTTGCGCACCACCGACCACGCGGCGTCGAGGATCTTCTGCGTGCTGCGGTAGTTCTGCTCGAGCTTCACGACCTTCGCGTTCGGGTAGTCGCGCTCGAAATCGAGGATGTTGCGGACGTCCGCGCCGCGCCAGCTGAAGACGCTCTGGTCGTCGTCGCCGACGACCGCCAGGTTCTGGCGGAAACCGGCGAGGTATCGGAGCAGCACGTACTGCGCTCGGTTGGTGTCCTGGTATTCGTCGACCAGGATGTGCTGGTAGCGCTCCTGCCATTTCTCGAGAGCCTGGTCGTTCGTCTCGAAGAGCCGGCAGACCAGGAGCAGGAGATCATCGAAGTCGACCGCGTTGTTCTCGCGCAGCAACGCGTCGTAGCGCTGCCAGACGAGCGAGGCGATCCGGTCGAGTTGGTTACGCGGGACGCTCGCCATGTCCGCCGGACCTTTGAGCTCGTTCTTGGCGGCCGAGATCACGGCGCCGATCGCGCCCGGCGAGAAGATGCGCTCGCTGACGCCCTGCTCGGTCATCGCCTGGCGGATGAGCGCGCGCTGGTCGCCCTCGTCGTAGATGGCGAACGCGCGGTCGACGCCGACCAGCGGGCCATCGCGCCGTAGCAGGCGAGCACAGAAGGCGTGGAACGTTCCCACCGTCAGATCCTTCAGCTGACCCTCACCGAGGAGGCGTTCAAGCCGTTCCTTCATCTCCCGGGCCGCCTTGTTGGTGAAGGTGACGGCGAGGATCGACCGCGGGGCGACACCGAGGTCGCGGATCAGGTAGGCGATGCGGTGCGTGAGAACGCGCGTCTTCCCCGAACCGGCGCCGGCCAGGATGAGCAGCGGCCCTTCGCCGTGGGTGACGGCAGCGCGCTGCTCGGGATTGAGCGGGTCGAGGATGGGGTCGGACACGATTTCGATGGTATGTGCGACAGCCGCTTGTGGACGGAAGGTGGAAATTCCGGCGAGCCCGTGGACAACGCGGCTCCGTCATTGTGGAGAAGGGTCTTTTCGACCGGCGCCCGTCGCGTCAGATTGCTCGCCATTCCCGGGGAGCTTGCGTCTGGGGGAGCGATCTCCCGGCGCCGGAGCCTCGGGATTTTTCTTGCTGTCGACGACCTGTTGAAAAACGCGCCGCGTTTGTGGACGACTTCGCCCTCGGTCCGTGGAGAAGTGGGTTGTCTCCCCGGCGCCTCGCCAAGTAGATTTCCTCTCGTCCCGAGGGGACTGTCAAAGGGAACGGGTCCGAGATTCCATCAAGGGCACCGGTCCCCGGGAGCGCAACCGGAGATAGCATCAAAGGCGGTCCGAGAGGATATCGAGGATCGGCTCCACGGCCAGGCTGCTGAGCATCGATGCAGTGGCAGGGCACGGAGGCAGTTCGCTCGGGACGCTTTTTGTCCTCCCTCATCCGGCGCTGGACGC
>VBEZ01000238.1 GCA_005882255.1 Chloroflexota bacterium
ACGGAGCGAGCTTCAGCGAAGGCGCTGACGCGACGTTCACGTCCCAGCTGTTCTTTCCGCCGGTGATCGTCGTGACCGACTTGCCGGCGGAGGTGCTGACCGGGATGAGCCAGTCGCCGATCGCGACGGTCGCGGTCGCCCTTGAGCAGCGGCAGCATCGCCCAGTCGAATCCGGCCGGTGCCTGCTCGACCATCTGCTGCGCGACGTAGTTCCCGCCGACGATCATCGCGTACTTCCCCGCGAAGAAGCCGGGCAGGATGTCCGGGCCGCTCTGCCCGAGCGTCGTCTGCGAGAGCGACTTGTCGTTGTAGGCGAGGTCGTAGATGCGCTTCAGGACCTGTTGCTCGGCGGCGCCGAACTTGACGACGTTCTTTCCGCCCTCGTTGTAGAAGAACAGGCCGTTGAAGTTGAGCGACATGCTCATGACCGTCGCGGCCGGTGACTTGAGGCCCCAGCCGACTCCGAAGTGGTCCGCGGTCGTGAGCTGCTTGGAGACCTGCGCGAATTTGTCCCAGGTCCACGGGCTCGCCGCCGTCGGGAGCGTGACGCTCGCGTCGGCCAGCATCTTCTTGTTCACGAAGACGCTGTAGGTCTGCAGGATCGTCGGCACGCCGGTGATCTTCCCGCCGAAGGTCACCGTGTCCCACACGCCCTGCGGGATGTCGGCCTTGAGATCGCCGGGGATGAGCGGCGTGAGGTCGGCGAGGAAGCCCTGACCTGAGAACCCGCCGATGTCCGCGGACTCGTCGTGCACGATGTCCGCGGCGGTGCCGCCCTGGAAGGTCGTGAGGAGCTTGTCGTGCACGGAGTTCACGTCGACCGTGACGATCTTCACGGTGATGTTCGGGTGCGCGGCGTTCCAGTCGGACACGATCTTGTTGTGCGCGTCGACCGTCGCCTTCTGCCAGGCGTAGCTCGCGAATTGGAGCGTGACCGGCGCGGCCTGCGTCGGCGCGACGCTCGCCGTCGGGCTCGCGCCCGCCGGTGTGTTCGAGCCGCAGGCGGCCGTCAGGATCGCAACGGCCAGCGCCGCGACCGAGGCTCTAAGTTGCTTGTTCAAGGTCCGCCTTCTTTCTTCCGAAGAGTTTCATTTCCCCCCGCGATGGTCGTCAGCCCTTCACACCTCCCGCAAGTAGACCTGAGCGCAGATGCCTCTGGATGACGGTGAAGAACACCAGGCTCGGCAGGGTCGCGACGAGTGACGCGGCCGCGAGCGGGCCGAGACGAACGACCCCCTCGCTCCCGATGAAGCGCGCGAGTGTCAATGGGAGCGTGAAGTGCTCCTGGTTCTGCAGCACCACCAGCGCGAAGAAGAACTCGTTCCACGCGGAGATGAACGCGAAGAGCGCGGCCACGACGATCCCGGGAGCCAGCAGCGGCAGCACGATCGCGCGGAGGATGCGGAGGCGTCCGGCACCGTCGATGGACGCGGCCTCCTCGAGCTCGAGTGGGATCGCCTTCACGTAGGTCTGCAGCATCCAGAGCGTGAAGGGGAGGCTCCACACCAGATACACGATCAGGAGACCGCTGAGGCTGTCGAGAAGATGCAGTGTCTTCAGGACGAGGAAGAGCGGAATGATGATGAGGATGAGCGGGAAGATCTGGCTCACCAGGATCCAGCCCATCGTGGCCTTCCGCAGGATCGTCGCGTAGCGCGCGAGCCCGTAGGCCGCGGGCAGCGCGACGAGCACGGTGAGGATCGCGTTGCCCAGCGAGAGCTGGATGCTGTTCGCCGCGCTCTGCACCAGGTCCTGCTCGCCGAACGCGGTCCCGTAGTTCTCGAGGGTCGGACGGACGGGAATGAGGGAGGGGATGAGCGCGACGAGCTCGCGCGGACCCTTGAACGACGTCGACAGCATCCAGAGCAGCGGGAACGAGAGGAACACGATGAAGCCGAACAGCGCGGCGTACTGCAGGACCGTGGCGCGACGCGAGCGGCGATGGATCATTCGACGCCTCGCCGGCCCTGCCGCAGGTAGATGTAAAGGAGCGCGAGAACGACGATGACCATGACGTTGCCCATCGCGGCGGCGTATCCGAAGTGCCCGTACTTGAAGCCCTCGTTGTACGCGAAGAGCGCCGGCACCATCGTCTTTCCGCCGGGCCCGCCCTCGGTGAGCACGTACACGAGGCCGA
>VBEZ01000015.1 GCA_005882255.1 Chloroflexota bacterium
TTCATGCCCTCGGTGCCCATCGCGATGCCGTCACTTACGGCGATCGTGTTCATCTCGACCGGCGTGCCGCCCGCCTCGCGGATGCCCTCCTTGACCCACCCCGCGAGCTCTCGCTGGTTGATGTTGCAGGGCATGATCTCGATCCACGAGTGCGCGACCCCGATCAGCGGGCGTTTGAAGTCCTCGTCGCCGTAGCCGACGGCGCGCATCATCGAACGGGCTCCGGCGCGGTTCGGGCCGTCGATCATGACGCGGCTGCGAGAGCGGGTATCGGTCACTGCGCCATCATGACGCTAATGCCCGGCGTCTATCAGCTCGTATTCCAGCTCCGCGGCTCGTCTGAACTCGACTTCGAAGAGATGATCGCCCTCGAGGAAGAGCTGGAGTCCGCGATCGGTGACCTTGGCAACGTCGATGGGCACGACCTGGGGCAGGGCGAAATGAACATCTTCGTCCACACAGCCTCGCCCGTCCGCCTATTCGAGACTGTGCGATCCCTTCCGCTTGTCGCGCGCGCGATGCCGCGACTGAAGGTGGCCTTTCGCCCGCTCGACGGCGACGCTTACGAGGTCTTGCACCCGTCGGGGACGTATCGATTCACTGTCGCGTAACCCTCATGAGGCAGCCGGCAGCGTCGCTGGTGCGAGGACGGCCTTCCGACGTGCCTCCGCCGCGATCGTGATGAGGTCGCGTTCGTCGAGCTCGTGCACCTCGTCGGCCCGGCGCATCGCAAGGCGGTAGGCGTTGTCGAGCTCCTCGCCGTGAAGGGGAACGCCCAGTTCCGCCAGTCGCGCAGCGAGACCAGCGCGACCGGACAGCTTCGAGACGACGATGCGTCGCGCCTCCCAGCCGACCGACTGCGGGGTCATGATCTCGTAGGTCCGCGGATCCTTGATCACGCCGTCCTGGTGGATCCCCGACGCGTGCGCGAACGCGTTCGCGCCGACCACGGCCTTGTTCGGCTGCACCGGTATGCCGGTCCGTTCCGAGACGAGCCGGCTGGTGGGGACGATCCGCTCGGTGTGGACGCGGGTGTCGGCGCCATACCAGTCGGCACGGCACCGCAGCGCCATGACGGTCTCCTCGAGCGACGCGTTGCCGCCGCGCTCGCCGATCCCGTTCATCGTGACGTGCGCCTGCGACGCGCCGACCTCGATCGCGGCAAGGGTGTTCGCGACCGCGAGACCGAGATCGTTGTGGCAGTGGACCGACACGCGGATGCCACCGTTGTACGCGGTCAGCGCACCGCGGATCGCGAGCACCGTGCGGGCGAACTCATCGGGCTGCGCGTACCCGACGGTGTCGGGGACGTTCATGATCCGTGCGCCCGCGGCGGCGGCGACCTGGTAGACGGTGCCGAGGAAGTGGATGTCCGTTCGCGTCGCGTCCTCGGCGGAGAACTCGATCTCGTCCGCGTGCTCCATCGCGCGTCGCACTGCGCGCTCGACGCGGAGCAGGCACTCGTGCGGGGTGATGCGCAGCTTCCGCTCGAGGTGGATGTCGCTCGTCCCGATGAACACGTGGATGCGCTTGCGCTGCGCAGGCGCGAGCGCTTTCGCGGCCGCGTCGACATCGGCATCGTTCGCGCGCGCGAGCGCGGCCATCGTCACGCCCGTGACGTCCTGCGCGATCTTCCGCACCGCGGCGGCCTCGCCGTCGGAGGCGGCGGGGAAGCCGGCCTCGATGACGTCCACACCGAGCTCCGCAAGGGCGCGTGCGACCTCGAGCTTCGCTGCGGCGGTAAGGGCCGCACCCGGCGCCTGCTCACCATCGCGCAGGGTCGTGTCGAAGATCTCGATCTGTCGCATCTCGTCCTCCTTTAGTCCGCGGCGGCGACGGGCTCCGGCTTACGCGCCGGCTCGGGACGCGCAGCGGTGCGCGTCGGGACCTCGCGCCTGGGAAGCCACGGCATCATCTGGCGCAGCCGGCGGCCGACCTGCTCGAGCGGCTGCTCCTGCTCCTTGGCGCGCTGCGCGTAGAGGTTCGGCGCGCCGTTCCGGTACTCGGCGATCCACTTCTTCGCATGGGTGCCGTCGCGGATGTCGCTCAGGACCTTCTTCATCTCCGCGCGCACGCGCGCATCGATGATCCGCGGGCCGACGGTGTAGTCGCCGTACTCGGCGGTGTCGGAGACGGAGTACCGCATGTACGACAGCCCGCCCTCGTAGATGAGGTCGACGATGAGCTTCATCTCGTTCACGCACTCGAAGTACGCGACCTCGGGCTGGTAGCCCGCGTCGACGAGCGTGTCGAAGCTCGCCTTCATCAGCTCGCTGATGCCGCCGCAGAGGATGACCTGCTCGCCGAACCAGTCGGTCTCGACCTCTTCGGCGAAGGTCGTCTTGATGACGCCGGCACGCGTCGCGCCGACGGCGTGTGCGTACGCGAGCGCGGTCTGCTCAGCCTTGCCGGAGACGTCCTGGTACACCGCGAGCAGGGCCGGGACGCCCTTGCCTTCCTTGAAGACCTCGCGCATGCGGTGACCGGGCGCCTTCGGCGCGATCATCACGACGTCGGTCTGGGCGTCGGGCTTCACCTCGCCGAAGTGGACCGAGAACGCGTGTGCGACGAGGAGCGTGCGGCCCTTGCCCATGAACGGCGCGATCTTCGCGTACGCCTCGCGGTGATGCTGGTCGGGCACGAGCAGCGCGACGACGTCTGCGTTGCGTGCGGCATCGGCCGTCTCGCGCACGCTGAAACCGTCCTCCTCCGCCTTCGCCCAGCTCTTGCTGCCGCCCTGCAGCCCGACGACCACGTCGTGCCCGCTGTCGCGGAGGTTCTGCGCGTGCGCGTGACCCTGGCTGCCGTACCCGATGACGGCGATGGTCTTGCCGCGCAGCGCCCTCGGGTCGGCGTCCTTGTCGTAGTACACGGTGGCCATCGTCGTCCTCCTCTTAGAGATAGGTCTTGGTCGTCAGGTTATTGAGCCGCGGGTTGAGACCGAGCATCTGATCCGCGTCGATCGGGACCTCGACGAGCAGCGAGCGACCCTTCTGCTGGTAGCACGCATCGACGATGTCGCTGAGGTTCGAGAGATCCGGCGCGACGCGCACGCCGTCCCAGCCGTGCGCTTCCGCGGCTTTCACGAAGTCGATCTGCGGAAGCTTCGAGTGGTACTGGCGCTTCGGGACGTCGGGGATGATGACCTCGAGGCCCTTGTCGACGATGCCGTAGACGCCGTTGTTCACGACGAAGACGCGCAGGTCCATATTCGCGCAGTCCGCGAGCGCGCCGCCGAAGAGACGCCAGCACCCGTCGCCGGTGAACACGAAGGTGTTCAGCGATGGGTCTCCGGCTTTCGCGCCGACGCCGAGCCCGAAGGCGCCACCCATCGCCGAGCCGTCGTGTGTCGTGAAGAAGCGGATGTTCTCGCTCGGCCGCTGCGCGACGTATTGCCGGTCCTTGTACGCGGTGCAGACGTCGTCGAAGCCGATCGAGTTCGGACGCCAGGCGTTGTGCAGGCGACCGTAGAACTCCATCGCGTCGACCGTGCCGGGTCGCGTCTCGCGCGAGATCTCGCGCTTGTTGAGCGATGCCGGCGCCGGCACGACCTCGGGCCGCTCGCCCAGCGCGGACGGCAGGCGCCTCAGGATCTCCTCCAGCACGAAGCCGATGTCGCCGCGCACCAGGCGGTATTCGTGGCCCACGCGGTGACGGAACTCGCCCTGCTTGTGGCCGTACGCGTCGCGCAGATCGGTGAAGTGCCAGACGTGGCCAGCGTTGATCTTTCCCAGGTTGAGCGAGTACTCGCCGGCATCGAAGCCGAGCGTGATCACGACGTCGTCCTGCGTGACGCCCTTCCAGAGGTCCATCGCGACGTCGTTCCCGCCGAACGAGATGTACCCGAAGCCATAGCGATTCGACGACGAGATCGCGTTCGCGCCGTTCACCGACCACACCGTCGGCGCGTGCAGAAGCTCGGAGAGACGCGTCGTGAGCTCGCGGATGCCGGGAGCGAACGCGGCCTCGCCGCCGACGTAGACGAGCACGCGCTTGCCGCGCGCGACACGCGGGAACTCCTCGAGGAAGTCTGAGACATCACGCGCCGCGAACGTGCGCGGCTTCGAGGTCCACGGCACCGACGCGTCCGCGGGTCGCGAGAGCACGTCGGGGTGGAACGCGATCGCGACGGGCTTCGATCGCTTCAGCACGCGCTGCGCTTGTCGCAGGCCGTCCTCGAGCGAGTGGACGCTGTCGATGACGACACAGCCCTCGCCCAGCTCGGCCTCGAGCTGCGGGACGACGTTCATCCCGTGCTCCGACACGTCTTGCAGCGGCGCGTTGCCGATCGACATCGTCGAGTTCAGCGCGATGAGGTAGACGGCCGGGATGTTGTGCAGCTTCGCGTCGGTCATCCCGCTGCCGCCGAGCTTCGTCGCGGCACCCGTGGTCGTTACGCAACCCGCGACGCGGCCCGTCGCGTACCAGTGACCGAGCGGCGCGAAGCCGGCGACGTACTCGCCCATCGTGAGCATGCGCGAGATGCCGTCGCGCGACTGCGCGAGATCGGTGTACGGCTCGAGGTGCTTCGCGACGTGCACCACACCGCCGCCGTTCACGCCCGCGAAGAAAGTGACGCCCCAGGAGCGCAGGACGTCGATGAGCACCTGGTTGCCGCTTGTTTCGAGCCAGGGCGTCGCGCGGTCACGCGGCTGGCGCTCGACGGTCACTGCCACGGTCGTCTCCCCTTTCTTCGCCGAAATGAAGAAGGCCTCCCTTTTTCGGGAGGCCCTTTGTGCTTGGTCTTGCTTGTTAGCCCTTAGCCGCTATCCCCCCGAACGGACGTACGCCCTCTCAACGAGGACGATGCCAATAAGGGCGAGAAGGAAGCGGGCGAATTCCATGTCCGACCAGTGTTCTTGCCAGACCACGGGCTGGTCAACCCCCGATGGGGTGCGTTGTGCATCGCGCACTATCCACTGCGTCACGACGCGAGCCGCACCAGCGCCTGACGCCCGAGGATCGCGAGGCGCAGCGCGAGGAGTGAATCGGCGTCGGTGAGATCGGCGCCGGTCAGCTTCGCGATGCGGCGCAGGCGATGGCGCACGGTGTTGCGGTGCAGGAAGAGCTCGCGCGCCACGCCGTTCACGCTTCCCTGCAGGCGCAGGTATGCGTCGAGGGTCTGCACCAGATCGGCGTTGCGCTCGTCGGCCGCGAGCGGTCCGAGGATCTGATCGGAGAACGCGCGGATCTCGCTCGCCGGCTGACCGAGGACGAAGCGGTACGGACCCAGGTCGTCGAAGTGCGTGGTGTGCCCGATGCCGCCGTTCGTTCGTCCAAGGCCAAGTGCCTGCTCCGCCTGGACGAGCGCGAAGTGCGCGCCCGACGACCCGGGCTTCGGACCCGCGACGCCCGCGGAGAGCTCGGCGTCGGCGACCTCGGCGGCGACCCGCGCGCGCAGCCGCTCCCCTTCGCTGCGCGCGTCGATCGGTGCGGCCGCCGCGATGACCGCGGTGACGAATCCGCTCGCGGTGCGTACGACACGCGCGTCCTCCGGCACGGCCGCCGCGACGGCGGCGCGCAGCTTCGCGGCCGCCCCGGAGTGGCGGCTTGCGAACGCGATCGCCAGGTACCGCGCGTCGCTCGTACGTGCCCCCTTAACAGAAAAAGCCTCCCTTTCTGGGAGGCTTTCGGGTCTTCGCTTGTGCGGTGCGGCTAGGTCGCTTCGCCTCCCAACGTCTGGTGCGCCTTCTCAAGGACGAGAAGGTCGACCGGGACGATGACGATGATCGGCTGTGACACGAGGTCGTCAGGCTAGTGCGTCGCGCACAGCGGGTCAATGTTTTCGGGCATGCGGGGCGTATCAGTCAGCCCCGTGTTTTCCACGATCCGGGAATGGGCGGCCATTTTGAGCGCCGGAGGCGGTCGAGCGCCGCCCGACCGAGCCCTACAGACGCGACAGGGTCTGCGGATCGGGTTGACCGCCAAAGTACTTCTGCAGGCACGCGGCAAAGACCGGTTCCTCAGGCGCCGCATGAGCAAAGAGCGTCATCGACGAATGGAATTTCAGGTCGTCCGGGTGGCCGAAGATTTCGTCGACCGAACGTCCCTCAATGCTCGCGAGCAGCGCCGCGCACTCGCGCAGCCGTTGGCCCAGCACGGGATGCGCAAGGTAGGCGGCGGCTTCGGCGAGCGACGACAGCGCGAACGTCTGCGAGGTCACGCTGTGCCCGAGCCCCGAGATCTGCGGAAAGATGAACCACATCCAGTGACTGCGCTTACGGCCAGCCCGCAGCTCACGCACCGCCGTCTCGTATACGGACCGCTGCGCATCGACAAACCGCTGCAGTTGAAAGCGATCGTCCATCGCCAGCGGCGAATCCTATGGTCAGCCACCCGACATCGCCGGCAGGATCTCGACGACCTTTGCCGTGCTGAGATCGGCGTTCTGTTCTAGGAAGCGGGCGTCCTCGCCGTCGACGAACACGGTCACGAACCGGCCGAAGGCGCCGTCACGGAGCACGCGCGCTCCCAGCTCGGGATAGCGCGCGGCGATCTCGCGCTGGAGCGATGCGAGGTCGTTCGCATCGACCTCGATGGTCCGCTCGCCACCGACGGCGGAGCGAAGCGGCGTGGGAAGGCGAACGGTGACGCTCACGCGAGCACCTCCTCGTACGCGAGGCGGAACGCGTCCGCGTCGGCAGCGATGACCGGTCCGAGCGCGGTCTCCTCGGGACCGCCCTTATAGCCGTTCCCCGTGAGATACAGGACGACCGTCTCGCCGGCATGGAAGACGCCGCGCGAGGCGAGCTGCTTCGCGGTCGCCACGACCACGCCGCCGGCTGGCTCGACCAGCACGCCCTCCGTCGTCGCGAGCAAGCTCGCCGCTTCCCGGATCTCATCGTCGCTGACGGACGCGGCGCTCCCGCGCGTTTCGCGGACGATCTTCACCGAGCCGTCGCCGTCGGCGGGCGCGCCGATCGCGAGCGACTTCGCCAAAGTTTCCGGCCGGCGGACCGGCTCGACCGGTCGCCAGTTGTCGAGCACCGCGTCAGACACGGGCGCGCAGCCGGCGGGCTGCGCCGCATGGATGTGGAAATGCGATTCGGGGACGAGGCCCGTCGCGCGGAGCTGATTCGCAGCGGTCGCCTGACGCGTGAGCAGCGCGCCCGATCCGACCGGCACGACGATGTGATGCGGGAGCGTCCACCCGAGCTGCTCGGCGCATTCGAACAGGACGGTCTTGCTGCCCTCCGCGTAGTACGGACGCAGCGTGAAGTTCACGAAGCCCCAGCCGTACTCGTCGGCGAGCCGGCCGCACAGCCGGTTCACCGCGTCATACGGACCATTCACGCGCACGACGGTGGCGCCGTACGCCGCCGCGCTCGCGATCTTCTCAGGCTCGATGTCCGCCGGCACGAACACGAACGCGCGCAGGCCGTTCCGTGCGGCCGCCGCGGCGACGGCCCCGGCGAGATTGCCGGTCGACGCGCACGCGATCGTGTCGAGCCCTAACTCGAGCGCGCGCGCGAGGGCGACCGCCACGGGGCGGTCCTTGAACGACAGCGTCGGATTGCGCGTGTCGTCTTTCAGATACAGGCGCTCGATCCCGAGCGCGTCACCGAGGCGGTGCGCCTCGATAAGTGGGGTCCAGCCCACCGGCCAATGGCTGGTCGGAGGTGCGACCGGGAGGAGCGGCGCGTACCGCCAGAGCGACGCCGGTCCGCGTTCGATGTCGACGCGCAGCGTCTCGGCGTCGAAGATGTCGAGGTCGTACTCCGGCTCGATCGGCCCAAGGCACTCGCCGCATATGTAGCGTTCGTCGGCCGGTTGCAGCGCGCCGCAGGCGCGACAGCGAAGCCCGCGTAGCGCGGTGATCTCCTCGAGCGTCGTCGTCATGTCCGTTCTCCTCTCAAAATCAAAAAGGCCTCCCGAACGGGAGGCCTCGAGATACCGATGGAACGCAGACGGGCTCGGGCTCAGCCTCCCAAACGCGTAGCAGGCCCCGCCATGGGGGCCATCGGCATGGCCATCGAGATCCGCTGAGCCATCGTCCGTTGACCGTAGCGACGAGCGCGCGGCCGCGTCAACCGCGAGGCCCGGCCGTCGGGCAGGTTGCACACGGTCCGTACACTGACGCTCTTTCTAAGGGGAGGGCTGATCACGTGAGTTTCCAGGACAAGACCTTGACCTGCCGCGACTGCGGGCAGGAGTTCATCTGGACGGCCGGCGAGCAAGAGTTCTACGCCTCGCGTGGACTGCAGAACGCGCCGAGCCGTTGCCCGGCTGACCGCGCGGCGCGTCGCGCCGGCGGCGGTGGTGGCGGCGGCAGTGGTGGTGGCGGATACGGCGGTGGTCAGCGCGAGATGTTCAGCGCGGTTTGCAGCAACTGCGGCAAGGAAGCGCGCGTTCCGTTCCAGCCGCGCGGCGACAAGCCGGTCTACTGCTCCGATTGCTTCGAACAGAAGCGGCCGCAAAGGAACGCGTACTAGCCGGAGCCGCGCGCCCAGTCCGCGTACTCGAGGAAGTCGAGATCGCCCGGAGACTGTCCGAGCTGCGTGAGCAGCTGCGCCGCCTCCGAGCGGTGCTGCTGGCTGTGCGTGACCAGGTGGACCAGGTAGTACCAGACCGGGTACTGCTCCCTCGGATCGAGATCGGCGCTGCGCGCGAGCGTGGTGTCGTCGAGTGTCGCGACCCACGCGCGCATCTCGGCTTCGTCTCGCTTCCAGTGATCGGCCAGCGCCGCGACGTTGCGGTAGTCGGCTATCGCGAGGGTCTTGCGCCACTCCTCCTCGGGACGGCGCTGTAACCGGAGGCGCCAGCTGCACTCGACATCGAGCGTATGCACGAGCGTGGCACGCAGGTCGCGGCCGACGATCACCGAGCGCAGCGTGAACTGCGGATCGGTCAGCCGAGCGGCTGTCGTGAGGATCCGCCGATGCGCCCAGTAGTTGAAGTCGAAGAGTGTCGCGAGCTCGCGCTGTCGCATCCGACGATGCTATCCGCATACGATGGACGCATCGAGACGATCTGGCGTCCGAGCGAAGACACGATCGACCGCGCGAACATCACGCGCTATCTAGAGTGGCTCGCGCGACACCGCGGTCTGACCTTTGCGAGCTATCAGGACGTCTGGCGCTGGTCCGTCACCGATCTCGACGCGTTCTGGGCGTCGATCTGGCAGTACTTCGGTATCCACGCGAGCCGGCCGTACGAGGATCATCCCGCGCTCATCGCGCGCTCCGAGACGCGGGGACTCGAGAACACGACGACCGTGACATACGCCGAGCTCGCGCGACAGGTCGCCGCCGTCCGTGCCGGACTCGTACGACTCGGCGTCACGCGCGGCGACCGCGTCGTCGCGTATCTGCCGAACATCCCCGAGGCCGTCGTCGCGCTGCTCGCGACCTCCAGCCTCGGCGCGATCTGGTCGAGCTGCGCGCCGGACTTCGGAACGCGCGCGGTGGTCGACCGCTTCAGCCAGTTCGAACCGAAGGTCCTCATCGCGGTGGATGGGTACCGCTACGGCGGGCGCGACTTCGACCGCGCGCGCGAGCTCGCGGACATCGAGAGCGCGCTATCGAGCCTCAGCGTGACGGTCGTGCTTCCGTACCTGCGACCCGACGCGACGCCCGCGCGGACCGAGAACAGGATGTCGTGGGCGGAGCTCGCATCCGAGTCGGCGCCGCTCGAGTTCGCGCAGCTGCCGTTCGAGCATCCGCTCTGGGTCCTTTACACCTCGGGCACCACCGGTCTGCCGAAGGGACTCGTCCACAGTCAGGGCGGGATCCTGCTCGAGCACCTGAAGTCGATCGCGCTGCATCAGGATCTGGGAGCCGACGACCGCTTCTTCTGGTTCACGACAACGGGCTGGATGATGTGGAACTACGTGCTCGGCATCCTCCCGCTCGGGGGAACGGCGGTGCTGTTCGACGGCAGCCCCGCGCATCCGGACATGGGCACGCTTTGGCGTTTCGCCGCGGACGCGGGCGTCACGTACTTCGGGACGTCGGCCGCGTTCATCCAGGCCTGCATGAAGGCGAACGTCGCTCTGGACCACGCTGCGCTGAGCCGCGTGCGCGCGGTCGGCTCGACCGGCGCGCCACTGCCACCTCAGGGTTTCACCTGGATCGTCGACGCGCTTGGACGACCCCTCCCGGTCGGGAGCGTGAGCGGCGGCACCGACCTGTGCACCGCGTTCGTGCAGTCGTGCCCGCTGCTGCCGGTCCGCGCCGGGGAACTTCAGTGCGCGGCGCTCGGCGCGAAGGTCGAGGCATACTCCGCGGACGGGAAGCCGGTCGTCGGTGAGGTCGGCGAGCTCGTGATCACGCGACCGCTGCCGTCGATGCCGGTGTATCTCTGGAACGATCCCGATGGTGCGAGATATCGCGCGAGCTATTTCGAAGTGTTCCCCGGTGTGTGGCGCCACGGCGACTGGATCCGCTTCAACACCGACGGCTCATCGGTCATCTACGGACGCTCCGATGCGACTCTGAATCGCGGCGGCGTGCGTATGGGAACGAGCGAGTTCTACCGGATCGTCGAGCAGCTGCCGGAGATACAGGACAGCCTGGTGGTCGAGGACGCGAGCTGTCGCCACGCCACGCGCCGGATCGCATCCTCGCCGTGCCCGAGATCCCGAAGACGCTGAATGGCAAGAAGCTCGAGGTCCCGGTGAAGCGGCTGCTCATGGGTCAGCCGCTCGCGGCCGCGGTCAGCGAGGGCGCCGTCGCGAACCCGGCGAGTCTCGGGGTGCTCGTCGACGCGTACAAGGAGGTCGCGCCCAGGATCTCCTAGCGCTTCACGGCGGTGTAGGCGCTGAAGACCCTCGAGGGGCTATGACTCACGTTCGTGATCTCGAACCCCGAGCGCTCCAGCATCGATTCGAGCAGCCAGCTGTAGGTGCTGTATTCCTCGCGGAGGTGGGTCTCGAGCTCCACCCGGGTCCAACCGCGATCCGCGGTCGTCGGGGCCGCGGCCAGCCAAGCCTCGATCGTGCTCGCGGCGTCGCCGGGCGCGAACGAGAACACCAGATCCCGAAGCAGCAGTGCGCCGCCGGAGCGAAGCATCGCGGCGATGCGTTCGAGCGCGAGGGCCTTCCAGAAGTCCGGTAGGTGATGAAGCGCGTTACGCGAGTAGACGAAGTCCGCGGTCCCTGGCGGGTGTTGGTAGGTCAGGAACCCAGCACGCACGCACGTCACGTTGCTCGAGCCGAGGCGCTCCACCTTGGCACGAAGGCTTGCCAGCATCGCGGTCGAAACGTCGACCGCAATGACGCTTCCGGAGAACTGCGCCGCGGCCAGGGCGAAGGTGCCCGTCCCCGCGCCAAGATCGACAAGCGTGGCGCGTGCGTCCAAGCCAAGATCGCGTAGCAGAGCGACATCCGCGGTCGGATCCGTTCCCGCCTTGCGGTCATACGTCGCGACGTACGCCGGATCGAGATGCTCGTCGCCCGCGTGCGCGAACTCGTCGAAGAGCCAGCTCGAGCCCTGCCCTGTCGTCACGTCGCCGAAACTAGCTCGCGATGCGCTCCAGCGCCTGGCGTCCGAGGAGCGCGAGCTGCAACGCGAGACGGTCGTCCGAGCTGCTCAGCTTCGCGCCCGTCAGCTGACCGATGCGACGTAGCCGCTGGCGCACCGTGTTGCGGTGCAGGTACAGCTCGCGCGCGACGCCGTTCACGCTGCCGTGCAGCTTGAGATAGGCCTCGAGCGTGCGGACGAGATCGGCGTAGCGGTCGTCGTCGGCGAGCGGGCCGAGCACGCGCTCGGCGAAGGCCTCGATGTCGCTCTCCGGCTGACCGAGGACGAAGCGATACGACCCGAGGTCTTCGAAATGTGTCGTCTTCGCTTTGCCGCCGTTCGTCCGCGCGAGCGAGACCGCCTGCTCGGCCTGCAGGAGCGCGAGGTGCGCGCCGGTGGCGCCGCGCTTCGGACCCGAGACGGCGACCGACAGCTCGTCGTCGTCCGCGTCCTTAGAGACGCGACGGCGCAGCCGCTCCCCCTCGCTGCGCGCGTCGACGTCTTCCTCGACCTCGAAGACCGCCGCGACAACATCCGACCGCGTGCGCACGACCTTCGCGTCGGGCGGCGCGGCCGCGGTCACCGCGGTCCGCAGGTTACCATTGGCGATCCGGCTCGAGAACGCGATCGCCAGATATCTCGTGTCGCTCATCTCTCTTACCTCCCAGGAAAACGAAAGGCCTCCCGTGTGGGAGGCCGGTGCTGAAACGCTGAGAACGGGTATGCGAGCTAGCTGCCGCCTCCCAAACCGTGGTCGCCCATCGCACAGACGCAAGTGCAATGGGCCTCGGGCATGGCCATGGCGGCGCAGCGGTAAGACATCTGCGTTGAAATTAATCGTCCGTCTGCGCCACGTCAACGGTTCTGCGAGGATTGCTGACGTCCGATGAGCGCCTCATTCCGACTTGCCGTAATCGGCGGCGACGGTATCGGCCCCGAGGTCACGCGCGCGGCGCTCCGCGTCCTGGACGCGGCCGAGCGGCGTTTCGACTTTTCCACGGTACGCGAGGAATTGCGCTGGTCGTCGGCGCGTTATGTAGATTCGGCCAGCCGCATCACGCCCGAGGACATCGACGGCCTGCGTGCGTTCGACGCCGTCCTGTTCGGCGCGATCGGCGATCCGCGCGCCCCGCGCGGGGTAGTGGAGCGCGACGTCATCCTCGGCATGCGCCGGCGCCTCGACCTGTTCGTGAACCTCCGTCCTATCGTCGCGTACGACGATCGCCTCGTGCCGCTCAAGGGCAAGCGCGCGGAAGACATCGATCTCGTCGTCGTGCGCGAGAACACCGAGGACGTGTACGGGCAGACCGGCTGGGTCACCGGCGCCGGCAAGGACGAGGTGGCCGAGGTGCCGATGCGCTTCACGCGCCCGGGCATCGAGCGCATCGTCCGCTACGCGTTCGAGCTCGCGCGCACGCGGCCGAATCGGCATCTGACGCTCGTCGACAAGGCGAACGCGATCCCGGTGCAGGAGCTCTGGCGCCGGATCTTCGACGAGATCGGCGAGGACTACCGCGAGGTCACGCGCGACGCGATGTACGTCGACGCCGCCTGCATGTGGCTGGTCCTGAAGCCGGAACAGTTCGACACGATCGTGACGACGAATCTGTTCGGGGACATCCTCACCGACCTCGGCGCCGCGATCTGCGGCGGCCTCGGCGTCGCGGCCTCGGGGAACATCCACCCCGGCCAGGTCTCGATGTTCGAGCCGGTCCATGGGTCCGCGCCGAAGTACGCGGGCAAGGGCGTCGCGAGTCCGATCGGATCGATCGGCGCCGTCGCGCTCATGCTCGAGTACCTCGGCCAAAGCGACGCGAGCCGTGCCATCGAAGACGCCGTGCGCGGGGGACTGCAGAGCGGGCGGATCAAAGGCGTCGAGGCCGGGAGCCAGAAGACCGAGGAGGTCGCCAACATCGTCGCGATGGCCGTCGCCGGCTGACACGACGATGAGCGAGCCGCTGTACGACGCGATCGTTGCCGGTCTCGGCGCGCACGGCAGCGCCGCGGCGTATCACCTCGCGAAGCGCGGGCAGAGCGTTCTCGGATTCGATCGCTTCGCGCGCGGCCAGACGCTCGCGTCGTTCGGCGGCCTGTCGCGCATCATCCGGCTCTCGTACTACGAACATCCGAGCTACGTGCCGCTCCTCAAGCGCGCGTGGGAGCTGTGGCGCGAGCTCGAGCGCGACAGTGGAGAGACGCTGCTCACGCAGACCGGCGGTCTGTATATGGGGCCGCCCGACGGCGAGCTCGTGGCGGGATCGCTCGCCAGCGCGCGAACGCACGGTCTCGCCCACGAGCTCATCGACAACGCGGAGCTCCGGCGACGCTATCCCGTCTTCGACATCGATCGCGACTGGGTCGGCGTCGCGGACGCGCAGGCGGGTTGGCTCGCACCCGAGCGATCGGTGGAGGCGCATCTGCGCCTGGCCGAGCGGCACGGCGCGACGCTGCGCTTCACCGAGCCGATCGAGCGCTGGGAGCGGGACGGCGACGGCGTGCGCGTGACCTCGGCCCAGGGCAGTTACCGCGCGCGGCGTCTCGTCATCGCGGCCGGCTCCTGGCTGCCTCGTCTGCTGCCGCGGCTCGCGCCGCATCTCTGGGTCGAGCGCAGCGTGCTCTTCTGGTTCGAGCCGCTGCGCGAGCTCGACGCGTTCGCGAAGCTGCCGGTCTACATCGTCGAGGACACCGACCGCTTCTACTACGGATTCCCGTACGACGCGACGAGCGGTCTCAAGCTGGCGGGTCTGCACTTCGGCGACCGCGTCGATCCCGACACGGTAGACCGCGAGCCGAGCGCGCGGGACGAGGAGCGGGTCCGCGCGTTTCTGCGCCGCCGCATGCCGCTCGGGGATGGCGAACGTCGCCGCGCGCAGGTGTGTCTCTACACCAACAGCTCCGACCGGCACTTCATCATCGACCGCGAGGGGCCGGTCACGTACGCATCGGCGTGCTCCGGTCACGGCTTCAAGTTCGCAAGCGCGATCGGCGAGATCCTCGCGGACCTCACGATGACAGGGCATTCGTCGCTCGATATCGGCTTCCTATCGAGCCGCCGACTGGCGAGTGGGACAATGAAGGCATGAAAGACATCGTCCTCATCGACGGCGCGCGCACCCCGTTCGGCACGTTCGGCGGCGCGCTGCGCGACACCTCCGCGACGGACCTCGGCGTGATCGCGGCGAAGGCCGCGCTCGAGCGTTCGAAGGTCGATCCCAAGCGGATCGATCAGATCATCTTCGGCAACGTGCTCCAGACGTCCGGCGACGCGGTCTACCTGGCGCGTCATATCGGTCTGAAGGCCGGCGTGCCGAAGGAGGCGCCGGCGCTGACGATCAACCGTCTCTGTGGCTCGGGCCTGCAGGCGATCCTCCTCGCCGCGCAGGAGATCCAGCTCGGTCAGGCCGAGTTCGTCCTCGCCGGCGGCGCCGAGAACATGAGCATGGCGCCGCATCAGATCCGCGGCGCACGCTGGGGACTCCCACTCGGGGAGCAGAAGCTCGAGGACTACCTCTGGGTCGCGCTCGTCGACTCGTACAACGGACTCGGCATGGCGAACACTGCGGAGAATCTCGGTCGCAAGTACGGCATCACGCGCGACGCGGCCGACGAATTCGCGGAGCGCAGCCATCGCCTCGCGGCGAAAGCGCGCGAGGACTGCCGGTTCTCCAAGGAGATCGTGCCGGTCGAGGTGAAGCAGAAGAAGGGCAACGTGATCGTGGAGAAGGACGAGCACATCCGTCCCGACACGACGCTCCAAGGACTCGCGAAGCTCGTCGCGCGCTTCGAGAAGGACGGCACGGTCACCGCCGGGAACGCGTCGGGCATCAACGACGGCGCGGCGGCGATGGTCGTCGCGTCGGCGGAGGCCGCGGCGAAGGCCGGCCTGAAGCCGATCGCGCGCATCGTCTCAGGCGGCGTGTGCGGCGTCGATCCTGACATCATGGGCATCGGTCCCGCACCCTCGTCGCGTCAGGCGCTGGGCCGCGCGGGCCTCACGGTCAGCGACATGGACCTCGTCGAGATCAACGAAGCATTCGCGACCCAGTACCTCGCGGTCGAGAAGGATCTTGGACTCGACCGGAACAAGACGAACGTGAACGGCGGCGCCATCGCGCTCGGGCATCCGCTCGGCGCATCCGGCGCTCGTCTCGCGCTGACGCTCGCGTACGAGCTGCGCGAGCGCAGCGGCAAGTACGGGCTCGCGTCGCTCTGCATCGGCGGCGGTCAGGGCATCGCGGCGATCATCGAGCGCATCAACTAGCAGACCCGCTCATGATCCGCGGCCTCGATCACGTCGTGCTCGTCGTCCTCGATCTCGACACCGCGGTCGCCGACCATCGCGCTCGCGGCTTCACGGTCACGCCGGGCGGCGAGCACGCCGGCGGCCTTACGCACAACGCGCTCGTCGGCTTTCAAGATGGCAGCTATCTCGAGCTCATCGCATTTCACGACCTCGCCGCGGCCCGCGGAAAGCACAGCTGGGCGCCGGTCGCCGAGCGCGGTGGGGGCTGGGCGGACTTCGCACTCCTCTCGAACGACGTCGCCGAAGATGCGGCGGCGCTCGGC
>VBEZ01000016.1 GCA_005882255.1 Chloroflexota bacterium
AGCTCCTGGCCGGTGGTGACCTGCTGGCCGACCGTCACGGATATCGCGGAGAGACGACCGGCGCTGCGGAAGTTGAGGCGCGCCTGCCCCGCGGGGTTGACCGAGCCTGAGATCGCGACCGTCTGCGCGAGGCTCGCCCTCGCGGCCTCCGCCGTGCGGTACGTGACCGCCGGGGTGCCCGTGTTGCCACGGAGGACCATGACCCCGCCGCCGACGACGACCGCGGCCAGGACGATCGCCAGGATGCGACCCGGCCAGGTCGCGACCATGCCTCTCACGGCCGTCACCGGCAAGCTCACAGCGGTCATGTGGTCACCCCTTCCTTGATGAGACGCGCGGTCACGACCGCGCCGAGCGCGTAGGCGACGACCCCGGCAAGCGCGATCGCGCCGAGCGCGGGGATCTGCCAGACGACGAAGAGGATCGTCGCGCCACCGAGCGCGACGACCGGCGCGGGGACCTGGGCCTGGAAGCGCGACAGCGCGCGCGTGCGCAGCAGCGCGTCACCGAGCCGCCACGATGTCGCTGCGAAACCGACGAGCAGCGCGAGCAGCGCGAAGACGCACAGCACCGCGAACGCGGTGAGCCCTACCTGCAGCGCGGCCGGCGCGCCGAACGGCGAGCCCGGTAACGCGCCGGTCACGAAGTTCAGGAACACCACCCAACCGAGCGCGGCGGTGGAGATCGCCAGACCGAGGACGACGACACCGGCCGCGAGCACGCGCGCCTGCGATCGCCAGCCGCCGAGGCACGCGCGGTAGACGGCGACGACCTGATCGTTCGCGAGCACCAGCGTCGACGCGGTGAGCAGGAGCACCAGGAAGAGACCCGCGGCGTCGCGCGCCGTGTCGGAGACGCCACGTTGGAGCGGGACGATCGCCTGGAACGGAGCCGCGACGCGCTGCTGCGCGTCGACGATCGTGCGCCCCGGCGGCAGGCTGTTCCGCGGATCGAAGAAGACGCGCGGGCGCGACACTGGTTCGAGACCCGATGCCGGCGAGGTCGCCGCGGCGCCGACGAACAGGATCGCGCTCAGGCCCACCGCGACCACGAGCGTGCCGAGGACGATGACGATGTCGCGCCGCGTCAACGGACCAGCCTGCGGCTGCGGGGCGTGCTCGCCATGAGCGCGTGCGCCGCGAACACGCACGCGATGCCGACGAGCGCGACGGCGAGCACGGTGAGACCGTCGATGAAGAACGACGCGTTCGACGCGCCACTCGACGCCGCGCCGACGACGTTCGTCAGCGCGGCCGCGACGTCCTCGCCGCTCTCGGCCAGCTGACGCGCGAGGTAGGCGAGGCTCGGGAGCGCGAGCAGGGCGGCGACGAGCCACTCCCAACCGACGCGTCGCTCGACGACGCGGCGCATGACCGAGTCACGGAAACCGAGCGGCAACGCCTGCGGTGGGACCGCCGCCAGGACGTGGTGCAGCTCGCGCTCTTCGGGCGCGAGGTCGGACGGTCCGCGCAGCTCGTTCACGACTGTGTCTCCCTCCGTCGCGCCGCGAGGCGGGCCTTGAGCGCGGCGCGCGCACGGTGCAGATGCGTCTTCACGGTACCGAGCGGGATGCCGAGAGTGTCGGCCACCTCTTGATAGGACAGCTGCTGCATGTGACGAAGTGTGAGGGCCGCGCGGTACGCCGGTGGCAGCTCCGCCATCGCCGCGACGACCTCGCCGACGGCCTCCCGTCTGAGCGCCGACGCTTCCGGACCCGATTCCTCGGGCTCGGCCGACTCGGGCAGCTCGTCGACCACCGTCTGGTGCGCGTGCCAGCGCTGTACGTGGTTGAGGCTCGCGTTGGTGGCGATGCGGAAGATCCAGGGGCCGAACGGCAGGCTTGGGTCGTATTGATGGAGTGCCTTGTACGCGCGGATGAACGCCTCCTGTGCGCAGTCCGACGCCGCGTCGGGGTCGCTCGTGATCCGTAGCGCGATGTTGTACACGCGACCTCCGTAACGCTCGACGAGGGTCGAGAAGGCGTCGGCATCGCCGGCGAGGCACCGCTGGACGATCTCTTGATCGGTGCGCGTCAGCCGGCGGCCTCCGATGGCGCCCGAGGCCCCCTCTTAAGCCGGTTACCCAGAGGCCTTTCGGGGTGTTTCGCGTATTGTGGTGCCCCCGATGGACCTCACTTGGTTGGGACACGCTTGCTTCCGTATGCGCGGCCGTGAAGGCATCGTTCTCAGCGACCCGCCGGATCCCAAGTCGGGCCACGCCATCCCACGCACCGAAGCCACTCTGGTGACCATCTCCCACGACCACCTCGGCCACTCCAGCCTGAAGTCGGTGGCCGGGGAGCCGGTCGTGCTCCGCGGGCCCGGCGAGTACGAGGTCCGCGAGGTGCTCGTCACCGGCCTCGGCACGTTCCACGACGAGGACAAAGGCGCGTCACGCGGCCGCAACACCGTGTTCGCGATCCGGCTCGACGACCTCCTCATCTGTCACCTCGGAGACCTCGGGCACGCGCTGCCGACGGCGGATCTCGAGCGCATCGGTGACATCGACATCGTCCTGGTGCCGATCACCGGCGCGGACACGAATCTCTCCGCCGCGAGGGCCGCCGAGATCGTCCACCAGCTCGAGCCGAAGGTCGTCGTCCCCATGTCCTACGACCCCGATGTTCAGAAAAAGGACAGCCCGTTCGAGCGCCTCTTACACGAGCTCGGCGTGAAAGAACTCACCCCGGTCCCGAAGCTGTCGGTGACCCGCAGCTCGCTGCCGGAGAACGTGCAGGTCGTCGCCCTCGACTCCCGCGCGCGCTAGGCCTACCCTCCGCCCAGTACGCGGAGGAGGGATTCATGCAGGCACCGAACATGGGAGGAACAGCGCGGGGCGCACGCGCTGAGGTCACCCAGGCGTTCCAGTACGGCCTCATCATCTTCACGCTCACGGCGCTTCTCGGTCTTGCGAACGCGACGCAGCTCTTCGGTGCGCTCGATCGCAACACGCTGCTCACGCATCTCCATTCCGGGACACTCGGCTGGATCACGATGGGCGTGATCGGCATCGCGATCTGGATCTTCGCGCGCGAACGCGAAGATCTGTTCGCGCCGGTGATGCTCAGCGCGCTGTCAACGGCCGCCTACGTCATGGCCTTCTGGTCAGGCGTCTTCATCCTGCGTGGCGTCTTCGGACTCTCGGAGCTCGCGGTCATCGTGTACTGGTGGTGGTTCGTGTACACGCGTGCCGGAGGCTGGGCCGGGATCCGACGCCTCGACATCCCGAAGCTTTCGGTCGTCCTCGGGCTCACGACGCTCGTGATCGGCTCGACGCTGGGGGTCATCGTCCAGGTGCTCCTCGCTACGGGTAACGCGATCCCGACGTCCGTCGATCTCATCGGCGCTCACGCGACGGCGCAGATCGGCGGCTACCTCGTGCTCGTCGCGGCGGGCTTCGCGGAGTGGCAGCTCGCTGGTGGCGCCGGCAAGCGGAGCATGCTCGGTCTGGTCCAGGTCTATCTCCTGTTCGTCGGTGGCCTCGTGCTCGCATTCAGTCTCCTGTTGGCGTCGTTCCTCGGACCGCAACTCGCGCAGGCGCTCCCCGGGGTCGCGACCCTATTGACCATCGCCGGCATCGTCATCGTCGCGGTCCGTTTCGGACGCACCGCGATCGCGGCGCCCTGGATGGCCGCCACCGGTACGCGGCACGTCGCCGTCGCGGTCGGCTTCCTGGCGCTCGCGGTCATCCTCCAGGCGATCCTCGTGCAGCAGTTCGTCGCGGCTCAGGGTGACATCAGCAAGGTCTCGCTGGGTCTGATGCACGCGCTCGATCACTCGTACTTCATCGGCGTGATGACGAACGTCCTGTTCGGCGCGATCCTCATGACCACCGCGGATCGTCCGCGCATCTGGCCGTGGGCCGACCATGTCATCTTCTGGGGCCTCAACCTCGGCGCCGCCGCGTTCATCGCGGTGCTGCTCACCGTGGGCTCGGGCGAGGGCGCGAAGCCCTTCACGCACCCGGTCTCGTTCGTCGCTCCGATCATGGGCCTGTCCGCCCTGCTCGGCATCGCCACCTATCTCATGCGCCTGATGGGCGCGCCGGCGGCCGTCTCCGCGCGCGCCCGCGCCTAGTCGCTCGGTCTGATGCCGGACGGTCGGGGCGACCCGGCCGTCCGGTATGAGATACTTTTCCCACGTCGCGCACGGTGCGCGGCGACTTTTTCTGTCCGGGTGGTCCGAGTTTCCGATGTACGCCATCGTCCGCAGCGGCGGCAAGCAATACCGCGTCGAAGAGGGAGCCCTCGTCAGCGTCGACAGCCTCGCAGGCAAGGTCGGTGAGACCGTCACGCTCGGCGACATCCTCGTCATCGCGGATGGCGACGACGTGAAGGCCGGTAAGCCGGCGCTCGGCGGCGCGAAAGTGACGGCGGAGATCGTCGCCCACGGCAAGGGCCCGAAGATCCACGTCCTCCGTTACAAGAACAAGACCCGCCAGCGCCGCGGACGCGGGCACCGCCAGTCGGAGACGACGCTCCGGATCACGAAGATCGAGGCGTAGGAATGGCACACAAGAAGGGCGCAGGTTCCACCCGCAACGGCCGCGACTCCGCCGGCCAGCGGCTCGGCGTGAAGGAATTCGCCGGCTCGCGTGTTCAAGCAGGTACGGTGCTTGTCCGTCAGCGGGGAACCCGCCTGCTGGCTGGCGAGAACGTCGGCGTCGGCAAAGACCACACGCTCTTCGCGCTCGTCGCGGGCGAAGTGAAATACACCCCCGCGCGCGACGACCGGCGCAAAGTCAACATCATCCCGGCGGCATAGAGAGAAGGACCCCATGAAGGAAAAGATCCACCCCAAGTACATGCAGGCCAAGGTGCAGTGCGCCTGTGGCAACACGTTCACGACCGGATCGACGAAGCCCGAGCTTCACGTCGAGGTCTGCGCGAAGTGCCACCCGTTCTTCACCGGAAAGCAGCACATCCTGGACATCCAAGGTCGCGTCGATCGCTTCAACAAGCGGTACGGGACCAAGCAGGCGGAGCAGCCGGCCGCGAAGGCGGAGGCCGCTCCGGGCCGTTAGCTGCCGCCGATAAATGCCTCGAGCCAGGCCGGGCTCGAGGTGATCGTCGGCTCGATGTTCAGCGGAAAGAGCGAGGAGCTCATCCGCCGCGTGAAGCGCGCCGTCATCGCTCGCCGTGCGGTGCAGGTATTCAAACCCGCCGTCGACGATCGCTTCGGCGTGGAGCTCGTGCGCTCGCACGACGGAGATTCGTTCGAGGCGCGTCCGGTGCTCGTGGGCGAGGAGATCCTGCAGCTCATCGCGCCGGACACGACGGTCGTCGGCATCGACGAGGTCCAGTTCTTCGACCACGCCATCGTCGGCGTCGTCCGCAAGCTCGTCGCGAGCGGCCGTCGCGTCATCTGCGCCGGACTCGACCTCGACTTCCGCGGCGAGCCGTTCGGCCCGGTGCCGACGCTGCTCGCCCTCGCCGAGAAGGTCGACAAGCTCGAGGCGATCTGCGTGGTGTGCGGCGAATCCGCGACGAGAACGCAGCGGATCGTCGACGGCGTGCCGGCGTTCTACGACGAGCCGATCATCGTCATCGGCGCGAAAGAGGCGTACGAAGCCCGCTGCCGCAGCTGCCACGAGGTACCGCGGCGCGCCGCCCGTCCCAGCGAGACGGCGACCGGACGGTGAAGGCACCCACCGCCTACGGCGGCCAGGCCGTCATCGAGGGCGTGATGATCCGGGGCCGGAGCACGGTCGCGCTCGCGTGCCGCCTCCCGACCGGCGAGATCTTTCGCTACCGCGAGCCGCTGCGCTCGCTGCTCCTGCGATCGCGCGTCGCGCGCGCGCCGTTCGTGCGGGGGCTCGTCGTGCTGTGGGAATCGCTCTCGTACGGAACGCGGATGCTCATGCGTTCGGCCGACCTGCAGCTCGCGGAGGGCGAAGGCACCATGGGCAGCGGCAGCAATGCGGCGATCTTCGTCGTCGCGATCGTCGCGGCGCTCGCGTTCTTCGTCGGCATCCCGTACCTCGCGACGCAGGCGGCGCGACAGCTCATCGAATCGTCGCTGCTGCTGAACATCGCCGAAGGTCTGCTCCGGATGGTGCTGTTCCTCGGCTATCTCGCCGCGATCTCGCTCGCGCCGGACATCCGCCGCGTGTTCATGTACCACGGCGCGGAACACATGACGATCCACGCGTTCGAGCACGACGAGGAGCTCACACCCGCACGCATCGAGCCGTACCCGACCGCGCATCCGCGCTGTGGCACGGCGTTCCTCCTGTTCGTCGTGGTCGTGTCGATCGCGCTGTTCGCGTTCCTGCCGCGAACGAACATCGTCGTGGATCTCGTGGCGCGTCTGCTGCTCATCGTGCCGGTCGCGTCGATCTCTTACGAGGTCCTGCGCTTCGGCGCCGCGCACGAGGCCAATCCGCTGATGCGTGTCTTCGTCGCGCCCGGTCTGCTGCTGCAGCGGATCACCACGCGGCGGCCCGATGCGGGCATGATCGAGGTCGCGGTCGCGTCGCTGCAGGAGGCGCTCGCCGGCGATGCCGAGGTCGCGGGCCGGGCGCCCGCGCCGAGCCGGCCTTGAGCGATCCGCTCACACCCGGACTCCGCCGGCGCCTCGCGAAGGTCGAGGAGCGCTACGACGAGCTCGCCCGGCTGATGGCCGATCCCGAAACGACCGCGAGCCACGAGCGCATCCGCGAGGTCGGCCAGGAGCTCGCGCAGCTGCAGCCGGTCGTCGACACCGTGCGCGCGCTGCGCGACGCCGAAGCACGTCTCGAGGAAGCGCGTCAGCTCGTCGACTCCGACGACACGGACCTGCGCGACATCGCACGCGAGGATGTCGCCACCGCATCGCGCCAGAGCGCGGAGGTGCTCGCGAGGCTGCGGGCCCTGCTCGTCCCGCGCGACCCGCTCGACGAGAAGAACGTCATCGTCGAGATCCGCGCCGGCGAGGGCGGGGAAGAGGCCGCGCTCTTCGCACTCGATCTCTACCGGATGTACGCGCGCTACGCCGAGCGCCATCGCTGGAAGGTCGAGGTGCTGTCGCAGAGCGATGCCGAGAAGGGCGGTTTCAAAGAGATCATCTTCCGCATCGCCGGCAAGGGCGCCTACAGCAAGCTCAAGTTCGAGTCGGGCGTGCACCGGGTGCAGCGCGTTCCCGTGACCGAGGCCCAAGGGCGCATCCACACCTCGACCGCGACCGTCGCCGTCCTCCCGGAGGCCGAGGAGATCGACATCCAGATCCCCGAGAGCGATCTCAAGATCGACGTGTATCGCGCCGGCGGCAAGGGCGGCCAGGGCGTCAACACGACCGACTCCGCGGTGCGGATCACCCACCTCCCGAGCGGCGAGGTCGTCACCTGTCAGGACGAGCGATCGCAGCTGAAGAACCGCGCGAAGGCCATGGCGGTACTGCGTGCGCGGCTCCTGGCGCGCGAGCAGGAGCGGCGCGAGCTGGAGACCGGGACGGCCCGCCGCGCCCAGATCGGCCGCGGCGAGCGCTCCGAGAAGATGCGCACCTATAACTTCCCGCAGGATCGCCTCACCGACAAGCGGCTCGGCTACAACCTGTCGAATCTCGAGCGGCGCATGGACGGTGACATCGACGACCTGATCGACGCGCTCGCCGAGCAGGACGAGGCCGAGCGCCTGGCGAGCCTCGAGGACGACGCGGACTGATCGACCTGGCGGTCCGCGGGGGAACGGTCGTGACGGCCGGCGGCAGCTCGCGCGCCGACGTGGGCGTGCGGGATGGACGGATCGCCACGATCGGCGACGTCCCGCGTGCGGCACGCGATATCGACGCCACGGGAGCGCTCGTGCTGCCGGGCTGCGTCGATCTGCACACGCACCTCGCGAGCACGCCGACCGTCACGCCGCTCGATGACTTCGCGCACGGCACTCGGGCCGCGATCGCTGGCGGTGTGACGACGGTGTGCTCGATGGTCTACCAGGAGGGGACGCTCCGCGCCGGCATCGAGCGCGGTCTGCGCGACGCCGCCATGTCGCTCGCGGACTACGCCTTCCACGTCGTCGTCACCGACCCGAGCGACGCGGTGATCGGCGAGCTTCCCTCGCTGGCGCGCGACGGACACACCGGGCTCAAGGTGTTCATGGTCGCGCCGCGCTTCGACGAGCGGATCACCGACTACGTCCGACTTCTCCGCGCCGCCGCGGCCGCGGGGATGCTCGTGGCTGTGCACGCCGAGGACCACGCCGTCGTCGCGCGCGCCACCGCCGCGCTGCACGCCGCCGGCCACGACGGCGTGCGCTACTTCCCGGAGAGCCGTCCACCCGAGGCCGAGGACGTCGCGATCCGCTCCGCGACGCAGCTCGCCGCGAAGACCGGCGCCTCCCTCTACCTCGTGCATCTCTCGTCGCGCGTCGCGCTCGCGGCCCTGGCCGACGCGAAAGCGCGCGGGCTGCGCGTGTTCGGCGAGACGCGACCGCTGTACCTCTATCTGACGCTCGACCGATTCGAGCGCCCTGACGCGGCGCTGTGGGTGGGACAGCCGCCGCTGCGCGAGCGCGACGACGTCGACGCGATGTGGGACGCGCTGCGAAGCGGCCTGCTCGACACCGTCGGCACCGATCACTACCCGCACTCGCGCGCCGCCAAGCTGGCCCCCGAGCTCGCGTTCGACCGCGTTCCGCCCGGTGTGGCGAATCTCGAGACGCTGCTGCCGATGTTGTATTCGGAAGGGGTCCGTCGCGCGAGGCTCACGGTGGAGCGGATGGTCGACGTGCTCGCGACGTCGCCTGCGAGGATCGCCGGCCTGCGCAGCAAGGGCGAGATCGCCGTCGGCGGCGACGCCGACATCGTGATCTTCGATCCGGAGGAGACGCGGACGATCCGCGCGAGCGAGATGCACTCCG
>VBEZ01000017.1 GCA_005882255.1 Chloroflexota bacterium
GCGCGGCCGTGGGCGCCTCGGCGCTCGACGAGGCGACCTTCGGGCTGCGCAGCATGGGCCTCACCTGGCGCGAGATCGGCATCCTCCGCGATATGGAGCAGCTCTCGCGCGAGGGCAAGCGACTCGATCGTGCGGCGCTCGCGGCGCGGCTCGGCGTTTCGCCGAACACGCTGCGGGTGCATCTGACTCGCATTCGCGCGAAGCTCGATGTCGCGGACAAGCGCGGCGACGAGGTGCTGCTGCAGGCCGCGTTGTCTCAGCGTCCTCTGTAATAGCAGGGCACCTTCGCGCGCGACGTCGTGAGCAGGAACTGCGACCCGTGACGGTCGTCGCGGCGCCGAGGAACTGCAGCTCCATCTTTGGCTATTCTGCGTGCCCATGTTCGGCCCCGTTCTGCGCGGTGATCACGTCACGCTGCGTCCCGCGGATGACAGCGATCCGCCGCGCTTCGTTCCGTGGTTCGCCGACATGGAGGTGACGCGTTACCTCGGACGGCGCACCGCGGTCGCCCTGTACTACGAGGTCGACACGCTGAAGAAGTTCGGCGAGTCCGACAACGCCGTGTTCTGGATGATCGAGGCGGATGGCGAGACGATCGGGGCGACCGGCATCCACGCGATCGACTGGATCAACGCGCACGCGACGACCGGCATCGTGATCGGAGCGAAGGAGCACTGGCGCAAGGGCTACGCCACCGAGGCGATGCGCCTTCGCACGCGTTACGCCTTCCGCGAGCTCAACCTGCACAAGCTCATGACGGAGGTCTTCGTCCCGAACGAAGCGAGCCGGCGCGCGCTCGAGAAGAACGGCTATCGCACGATCGGGATCAGCCGCGAGCATTTCTTCACCGGTGGTCGGTGGCAGGACGTGTGGCACGGCGAAGTGCTCCGCGAAGATTGGGAGCGCGCACAGACCACCTGAGACGTCAGTGACCTGTCGCCGCTGAGCTCCTCTGCTAGCCTTCCGACCGGGCGGGTGAACGACCGGTGAAGCGTCTGGGCTGTCTTCTCATCGTGCTACTGCTCGTCGGGGCCAGTGTGTATCTCTACCTGCCCCGCGGGTCGAACGCCACCGCCGACAACGCGGCAACGGTCGCGGTCCTCAACACCGCGGTCGACGCGCAGAAGGGTTCGAGCGATTTCGCTCCCGCGCTCGACGGTGATGTCGTCGCGAGCGGCGACTTCGTCCGCTCGAGCAAAGACGGCCGCGCGGTGCTCACGTTCTTCGACGGGTCGACTCTCAGCGTCGACCCCGGCTCGCTGGTGAAGGTCCTCACGCTCAACCGCCTGGGCAGCGGCGGCATCCAACTCCTGGTCGAGCAGACCCTCGGCCGGTCGTGGGCCGCGGTGTCCAAGCTGAAGACGCCCGACTCCAAGTTCGAGATCAAGACGCCGTCCTCGATCGCGGCCGTGCGCGGCACGGCGTTCGAGACGAACGTCACGGCGAACGCTGACGGCACGAGCTCGGCCACGTACAAGGTCGACGACGGTCAGGTGCTCGTGACGGCGAACGCCGGGGGGAACGTCACGGTGAGCGCGAACCAGCAGGTCACGATCGCCACCAACCAGCCCGCGCCGGCGGCGGCGACAGCGCAGGCGCCGACGCCGCGCTTCGTACTGACCGGAACCACCGGTCTCGAGTTCGCGATCACGGCCTCGACCGGCGCGACGTGCGGCACCGAGAACGGACGGAACAAACAGGAGCTCTTCGGCTGCGTCGCGAGCGGGAACACCGTGACGCTGCGCGAGCCACCGGCAGGTCGCTACGCCGTCCTGCTCAGCAAGACCGCCGCGACACCCACGACCACGCTGACCGTCGATGCGTTCCGCGGCACGGCTCGTGAAGCAACGCGCACCCTGGCGGGCGCCGCGAGCGTCACGGACCTGGTGCGCTCCGGATTCACGTACGCGGCGACGACGCCGCAGACGATCTCCGAGTTCGAGCCCGCCGGGCCGGTGACCAGCGCGTGCAGCGCCCAGGGCACCGGTCGCGTCTTCGATGGCGGCGCGCTCGAGGATCGCTACGCGCAGCTGCGCACCTTTGCCGAGGCCAACAAGGGTCAGCCGGTGGCGTTCGTGGTGACCGACGCCGATCTCACGAAGGCGGGGAACGCGAGCGTGCCGAGCGACGTGCCGGCAACGGTGAGCGATCTCCGCGCGACGATCGACTCCGCCGGGGCGCATCTGTCGGGGCAGGCGACGGCATCGGTGCTCACCGTCAACGCCGCGAGCGACGTCAGCGTCGGCTCGGTGGACGGGAAGCTCGTGGTGCGCATCCGCAGTCTTTCAGCGACGCCACTGCCGGCCGGACTGCTCGACGGTCTCCGCGCCGCGATGGAGAAGAGCTTCGACGATCTGTCGAACGGATTCCCGTTCACCGTCCGTCAGGTCTCGTTGCGCCAGGGCTGTCTCACCGTGACGGGGACGACGCCGTGATCACGGCCTCCTCCGCGAGGCGCGCGCGCACGGCCTAGCATCGCGACTCGTGGACCCCTCGCTCGACTCCCTCGTGCGCGACGCCATGGAGCGCTACCGCGTACCCGGCGTCGCGATCGGGATGCTCCGCGCGGACGAGCTCGACGTCGCGGCGTTCGGCGTGACGAGCGTCGAGCATCCGCTTCCGGTCGACGGCGACACGCTGTTCCAGATCGCGTCGGTCACCAAGACGATGACGGCCACGGTGATCATGCGGCTCATCGAGCGCGGCGCTCTCGATCTCGACGCACCGGTGCGCCGTTACATCCCCGCGTTCCGCCTCCGCGATGCCGCCGCCCAGGAGCGCGCGACGGTCCGCCATCTGGTGACGCACACCGGTGGCTGGCTCGGGGACTGCTTCGCCGACTTCGGCAACGGAGACGATGCCCTCGAGCGCTACGTCGCCGCGATGGCCGAGCTCGAGCAGATCACGCCGCTTGGCGAGATCTGGCACTACTCGAACTCGAGCTTCGCGCTGCTCGGACGCCTCATCGAGGTCGTCACCGGCAAGACCTACGAGGCCGCGACACGCGAGCTGCTTTTCGTGCCCCTCGGGATGACGCGCTCGTGCTTCTCCGCTGGTGAAGCGATCACGCATCGCGTCGCGGTCGGCCACGTCATCGTCGATGAGAAGCCGACCGTTGCGCGGCCGTGGGCCTTCCCTCGCGCAGCCACACCGGTCGGCGGCATCGTCTCGACGGCGAACGACCTGATGCGCTACGCACGCTTCCACCTCGGCGACGGAAGGGCGCCCGACGGCGCGCGCCTACTCTCGCGCGAGTCGCTCGATCTCATGCGCACGCCACTCGCGGACGCGGACCTCGATCGCAAGGTGGGCGTCTCGTGGTTCATCCGCAGCGTCGGCGGCGTGCGACTCCAGTACCACGGCGGCGTCGCCATCGGGCAGCAGGGCGTCCTGATGCTCGCGCCGGACCGCGGCGAGGCGATCACGGTGCAGACGAACTCGGCGCGTGGCGGGCTCCTCCATCAGGATGTGACCACCTGGTGGCAGCGCCAGCGTCTCAAGCTCAACGTGCCGGAGCCCGTCTACATCGAGCTGGAGACCGCGCGGTACAAGGAGTACGCCGACCGCTATCGCGCCGAGCTCTCCGACGCCGAGCTCGAGCTCTCGGACACCGGTCTCGTCTATCGCACGTTCTCGCACAACAAGCTCAACGTGCAGCCGAAGCCGCCCGACCCGCCGCCGTCGCGCGTCGCGTTCACGAGCGACGCGCGTTTCACGCTGCTCGACGGTCCGCTCAAGGACACGCGCGGCGAGTTCCTCCGTGGACCCGACGGAATGGTGCGGTACCTGCGCGTCGGCGGCCGTGTCTACCGGCGGAAGGGGAGCTAGCGCGTGCACCAGTACCTCGACATCCTTCGCAAGACCTTGGAGAGAGGGGTCGACCGCGACGACCGGACCGGCACCGGGACGCGCGCGATCTTCGGCGAGGTCATGCGCTTCCGCATGAGCGACGGCTTTCCCGCGGTCACCACGAAACGGCTGGCGTTCCGCGCCGTCCTCGCCGAGCTCCTGTGGTTCATCGCCGGCAGCTCCGACGTGAACGAGCTGCACGCGCTCGGCACGCGTATCTGGGACGGCAACGCCTACGCGCCGTACTGGGTCGACCAGGCGCGCTTCGAAGGCGACGCCGGGCGGAACTACGGTCAGCAGTGGCGCGACTGGATCGCGCCGGACGGCCGGCACGTCGATCAGCTCGCCGACGTCATCCGCGGCATCCGCGAGCGACCTGCGAGCCGCCGCCACGTCGTGACCGCCTGGAACCCGGGAGAGCTCGACGCGACATCCTTGCCCGCGTGCCACGCGCTGTTCCAGTTCTTCGTCGCGGACGGAAAGCTCTCGCTGATGATGTATCAGCGCTCCTGCGACCTGTTCCTCGGCGTGCCGTTCAACATCGCCCAGTACGCGGTCCTCCTGCACCTCGTCGCGCAGATCACCGATCTTGTGCCCGACGAGTTCACGCACGTGCTGGCCGACGCCCACATCTACCGGGATCACATGGATGGCGCTCGGCAGCAGCTCACGCGCGAGCCATACCCGTCTCCGCGTCTCGCGCTGGACCCGGCTCTGCGGAGTCTCGACGACGTCGTCGCGCGCTATCGCGACAGCGTGGCCCGCGCGAAGGCCGGCGAGAAGCCAGGGCCGCTGCTCGAGTCCATCGCGCGTCTCGAGCAATACCAGTTCCATCCGCCGATCGAAGCGAAGATGGCGGTGTGAGGGCGGCTACGCCGTCGACGATGAGTCCGTGACCATCTCGTTCGTCGTCGCATACGACCGGAGGCGCGCGATCGGGAAGGACAACCGCCTCCCCTGGCGGCTGCCAGACGACATGCGGCACGTGCGCGATGTGACGATGGGGAAGCCGCTCATCATGGGCCGCCGCACCTGGGAATCCATCGGACGGCCGCTGCCGGGCCGCACGAGCATCGTCCTGACACGCGACCGGGAATTCCGCTGCGATGGCTGCCTCATCGCTCGCACCGCGGACGAGGCGCTAACGCTTGCCGGCGCGGCGCCGGAAGTGATCGTGTTCGGCGGCGCAGGCGTATTCGAGGATTACCTGCCGCTCGCCGACCGCATCTACCTCACCGAGGTCGACACCGAGGCCGACGCCGACACGTACTTCCCGCAGATCGATCCATCGCAGTGGCGCGAGGTCGAGCGGACCCGCCATCCCGCCGACGAACGCCATGCCTACGCGTTCAGCTGGGTGACGCTCGACCGCGTGCGGAAGTGACGGCGGCGGGGTTCGTGTGGGACCCGCGCGTCGCCGCGCACGTCTACCGCGAGGACCATCCGCTGAAGCCGAAACGTCTCATCGGCGTGCACGACACGCTCGAACGCCTCGGTGCGTTCGCGCGCCCGGATGCGCGCGTGCTCACCCCACGCGCGGCGACGCGGGCCGAGATCGAACGGATCCACGACAGCGACTACGTCGGGGCGGTGATGGAAGCGTCCCGCGATCCGGACGGCGAATACTCGGAGTGGGGACTCTCCCCCTGGAGGGACACGCCACCGTTCGCGGGCATGCACGAGGTCTCGCTGCTGACGACCGGCGGGACGCTCTGCGCGATGGAGGAGGTGATGTCAGGGCGACTGCGCGTGGCGTTCAACGGCTCGGGTGGACTCCATCACGCGATGCGGCGGCGCGCATCGGGCTTCTGCATTTACAACGATCCGGCCATCGTCTGCGGGCTGCTCGCCGACCGCGGGTTGAAGGTCGCGTACGTCGACATCGACGCACACCACGGAGACGGCGTGCAGGCCGCGTTCTACGACACCGACCGGGTTCTCACCATCAGCCTGCACCAGTACGGGATCATGCCCGACCTCCGGCGCCCGTTCTTCCCGGGCACGGGCGCGGCGGACGAACGTGGCCGTGGGAAGGGCGCGGGGTACAGCATCAACGTCGCGCTGCCTGCATACACCGATGGAGTCGCGTACGTGCGCGCGTTCGACGCGGTCGTGCCGCCGCTCCTCGAGCGCTACCGTCCGGACGTGCTGGTGACGCAGCAGGGCATCGACTCGCACTTCGACGATCCGCTGACGCACCTGATGGTGTCCACGCAGGCCCGCGAACACGTGGTGCGCCGCCTCGCCGCGACAGCGGTGCCGTGGGTCGCGATGGGCGGCGGCGGCTACTCGCTCGACGCGGTGCGACGGGCGTGGTCGATGGAGTTCCTCATCATGCTCGGGGCGCCGATCCCCGCGGAGCTCCACGACGCGGATCCGCCGGAGTGGAGCGGCGATCGGCGCGCGCAGGTCGACGCGGCGGTCGACGCCGCGATAGCTGGAGCAGTCGATGCGGCCTGGACCTGAGCCGCGACCCGTGATCACGGTCGGCGCGCCGTGGACCTGAGCCGGGAGCCGATCCTCGCGCTCGCGCGGTCGCCGAGCGCCGGCGCACCGGTCGTGCTCGCGCGCGGCCGGCTTCTTTCCGCGGTGCTGCTCGTATTCGCCGCCACCTGCCTGTCGGCGCTCGGGGCCGTCCGGGTCTCCAGCGAAACGTACATCGACGATCTGTTCCTCGGTGCCACGCGCCATCCCGTCGTCACGGCGATGCTTCAAACCCTGGGTACCGAGCGGACCGCGGTCGTGCTCTACCTCGTGCAGCGCTCGTTCGACGCCGTCCTCGTCGCGACCGCGGTCACGCCGATCTTCGTCTGGCTCCTCGGATCGAGCGCGGTGCAAGCGTCCGCGCGGCTCGCCGGGATCCGCCGTCCGTATCTGCCGCTGCTGGTGTTCTTCGCCTACGCCGCGGCGCTCACCCTCATCCCCGCGAACGCGGCGACGCTCGTTCTCGGAACGGGCGCCACCGTCGGCGCGCAGATCGCGCAGCTCGTGGGACTCGCGTGCCTGGTGTGGCTGGGCGTCATCGCGTATCGCGGCGTGCGCGCGTACTACGCGGTCGATCAACGTCAGGCGACGCGCATCCTCGTCGTCGCGCTGGTGCTCTTCTATCTCGTGCCGCTCATCCTGATCGTCGGCGCGGCCGTCTCGATCATCGTCGCGGCGGTCGTGCTCGGGTACTTCTGATGCGCCGTCTTGCGGCGGTCCTCACGCTCCGCTGCCCGCGCTGCCTCTCCGGTCGCGTATGGCGCGGATTCATCTCGATGAACACGGCGTGCCCGGTGTGCGGCCTCGTGTTCGACCGCGAATCCGGCTACTTCGCGGGCGCGATGGTGCTGAGCTACGCCCTCGCCGTGCCGATCCTCGCCGCGATGGTCGTCGCGCTCATCCTCGTCGGTGGCCTCGATGCCGTCGTCGCGCTGATCATCGGCAACACCGCGTACCTCGTGCTGGTGCCGTTCATCTTCCGGTACTCGCGCGTGTTGTGGCTGCATCTCGACTGGCTCATCGATCCCGGCGAACCGTCGTGAGTCCTTCCGGCGCGGCTACGATAGCCCGGCGATGAGCGTGCTCGAGACGCGAGACCTCACGAAGGACTTCGCGGGATTCCGCGCTGTCGACCGGGTGTCGCTCGCGCTCGACGATGGGAAGGTCCACGCGCTCGTGGGGCCGAACGGCGCCGGGAAGACCACGCTCTTCCACATGCTCACCGGCTTCGTGAAGCCCTCTTCCGGCAGCATCGTCGCGTTCGGGGCCGACGTCACCGGACTCCCGCCGTACCGCATCAGCCGCATGGGCATCGCGCGTTCGTTCCAGATAACGAGCCTCTTCGACCGCCGCACCGCGCTCGAGCACGTTGTCCTGGCGCTCCACGTCGCAGACCCCGTCAGCCTCCACTTCTGGACGCCGGAGCGGGCGGTGGCGCGCTATCGCGAACGAGCGATAGACATCCTTGAAGAGGTCGGCCTCGGCCTGGTCGCCGCGCGCACCGCGGACAGCCTGCCGTACGGGCAGAAGCGTGCCCTGGAGCTCGCGCTCGCGCTCGCGCTCGAGCCGCGGGTTCTGCTGCTGGACGAGCCGACGTCGGGGATGAGCCTCGAGGACGTGCAGCGCACCATCGCGCTCGTCCGTCACGTCCGTGCCGGTCGCACCGTCCTCCTCGTCGAGCACAACATGGGCGTCGTCGCGGAGCTTGCCGATCGTGTGATCGTCATGCAACAAGGCCGCGTGATCGCCGACGGCGGCTACGAGCACGTCAGGCACGATCCCGCGGTCATCGCCGCGTATCTGGGACAGATCGATGCTTGAAGCGCGGCACGTCACCGCGCACTACGGCCAGGCGCAAGCGCTCCGCGACGTGAGCTTTGAGGTGAAGGAGGGCGAGCTCATCACGCTTGTTGGGCGCAACGGCGCGGGAAAGAGCACGACGCTTCGCTGTGTCATGGGATTGCATCGGCAGATGAGCGGTACGGTTCGCCTTGGCGGTCGCGACCTGAGCGGTCTCGCCGCGCACGAGCGCGCCCGCGCCGGGCTCGGCTATGTTCCCGACGACCGCGGCATCTACGCGTCGCTCACGGTCGAGGAGAATCTCTTGCTGCCGCCGCAGGTCGGCCCCACGCGCTGGCCGCTCGAGCGCGTCTTCAAGGCGTTCCCCGTGCTGAAGGAGCGCCGCCGCCATCCCGGCACGAAGCTCTCGGGCGGCGAGCAGCAGGCCCTGTCGATCGCGCGGGCGCTACGCATGGGCGCGTCGGTCGTCCTGCTGGACGAGCCGACCGAGGGTCTCGCGCCGGTCCTCGTTCAACAGCTCCGCGACATTCTGCTCGAGGCGAAACGCGACGGTTTGACGATGCTGCTCGTCGAGCAGAACCTGCGATTCGCCATGGCGGTGGCGGACCGCCACTATCTCCTCGCCGAGGGCACGGTCGTCCAGACGTTCGCTAATGCGGAGATCGCCGCGCACGAACACGAGCTGCTCCGGCACCTGGGCGTCTAGATCGCGTCAGCGAAAGGGAGGAACCGACATATGAAACGCGTGCTCGCGCTCGCGATGATCGCCGCGGTCGTCACGGCGGCATGTGGCGCGGCCGCGCCGACGGGCGGTGCGTCCGCGAGCCCCGCGCAGGTAACGCTGAATGACGGGAAGCTGGTCATCGGGGTGATCAACGATCAATCCCTCGTCTACGCCGATCTTTCCGGCAAGAACGCCGTCGAAGCCGTGAAGATGGCGGTCGAGGATTTCAAGGCGAAGTACGGCGAGAACGCGCTCGGCGGGCCGATCGAGGTGATCACCGCGGATCACCAGAACAAGCCGGACCTCGCCAGCTCGAAGGCGCAGGAGTTCTACGAGCGGAACAACGCCGACATCATCCTCGACGTTCCCACGTCCTCGGCCGCCCTCGCGATCGCGAAGGTCGCGAACGACGAGAAGAAGTTGTACATCAACATCACCGCGGCGACCACCGATCTCACCGGGGTGAGCTGCAACAAGTACACCTTCCACTACGCGTACGACACGTACATGCTCGCCGCCGGCACCGGCAAATGGGTCACGGAGAACCTCGGCAAGCAGTGGTACATCATCTATCCGAACTACGCGTTCGGTCAGGACATGGAGAAATCCTTCCGAGGCGCGGTCACGAAGTTCGGCGGCACGGTCGTCCAGTCGGACGGCTCGCCGTTCCCGAACACCAGCGGTGACTTCTCGAATCTCCTGGTCAAGGCGGGTCAGCTGAAGCCGCAGATCCTCGGCGTCATGCAGGCCGGCGGCGATCTCGTGAACGTCGTGAAGCAGTACAACCAGTTCAAGCTGGGTGACCAGGGCATCAAGCTCGCGATCGGCCTGCTCTTCGACACCGACATCACCGCGATCGGTCAGGACCAGATGGCCGGAGTCGTCTACACGACGCCATGGGTGTGGAGCATGGACGACCAGTCGAAAGCGTTCGCCGACAAGTTCCTGAAGCGCACGGGTATCCGCCCGACCTTCGCGCACGCCGGGAACTACTCCGCGGCGTGGCAGTACATGGAGGCGATCCGTCGCGCCGGTACCGACGACGCCGACGCGGTCGTGAAGCAGCTCGAGGGTTACAAGTTCAACGACTTCTTCATCCGCAACGGCAACATCCGCGCCGAGGACCACTGGGTCATGCACGACGCGCTCCTCGCGCAAGTGAAGCCGGCCTCTGAGGCCAAGGAGAAGTTCGACTACTCCAAGGTCCTCGGAACGATCCCCGCGGAGACGGCCTCACGTCCACTGGCCGACGCCGGCTGCAAGAAATAGGTCGATGAAGTGCGGCGCGTCCCGTTCGGGGCGCGCCGCACGAGCCTCACATGGACCTCGGCTACGTCTCCATCCAGCTCTTCAACGGCTTGGTCAACGGCGCGTTCTACGCGCTCCTATCACTCGGGCTCGCGATCATCTTCGGCGTCCTGCGCGTCGTGAACTTCGCGCACGGTGCGGTCTACATGCTCGGCGCGTTCGCCGCATACCTCCTGCTGCAACAGTTCGACATCGGCTTCTGGCCGGCGCTCGTGCTCGCGCCCATCGGTGTCGCATTACTCGGCGTCGTCGTGGAACGGCTTCTCCTGCGCCGGCTCTACGGTCTCGACCCGCTCTACAACTTCCTCCTCACCTTCGGGCTCGCGCTCTTCCTTCAGGATGCGATGCGACTGCGCTTCGGGATCCAGGGCCAGCCGTATCCGACGCCCGACGAGCTCTCGGCATCGGTGTCGCTCGGGCCCGTCAGCTATCCGGTCTACCGGCTCTTCGTCATCGCGTTCTCGCTGCTGATATGCGTCGCGACGTGGTACCTCATCGAGCGCACCCGGCTCGGCATGGTGGTCCGCGCCGCCACGGAGCGCGCCGAGCTCACGCGGGCGCTCGGCATCGACGTCGACCGGTGGGTCACGGCCGTGTTCGCCATCGGGATCGGGCTCGCCGCGCTCGCGGGCGTGCTCGCTGCGCCGATGCGCAACGTCGCGCCGCTCATGGGCTCCGAGCTGATCATCCTGACCTTCGCGGTCGTCGTGATCGGCGGCCTCGGCTCGATCGTCGGAGCGGTCACCGCCGGATTCCTCATCGGAGTTCTCGCGAGCCTTGGCGCGGTGTTCAACCCGGCGTTCGAGAACGTCATCGTCTTCGCGCTCATGGCGGTCGTGCTGCTGGTGCGGCCGGCGGGCCTGTTCAGCTCGCGTGAGGCGGCGTGACGCGACGCGACATCGCGCTGCTTGTCGTCGGCATCGGCATCGCACTTGTTCTCCCACGCGTCCTCTATTCGGCCCTCGCGCTGCGCATCGTGCTGTGGGCGCTCTTCGCTGTCTCGGTCGATCTTCTGCTCGGCTACGGCGGGATGCTGTCGTTCGGGCACGCGGCATTCTGGGGCGCGGGCGGCTACGCGGCGGCGCTGCTTGCGAAGGCGTACCAGCTGCCATTCCCGCTGGCGGCGCTCGGTGGGATCGCGGTCGCGATGGCGCTCGCCGCACCGATCGGGTACCTCGCCATACGCCGCCGCGGGATCTACTTCGCGATGGTGACGCTCGCTTTCGCGCAGATGCTCTTCTACGTCGTGAACGAGCTGCGGGACCTCACCGGCGGCGAGAACGGCGTGCAGGGCGTACCAAAGATCCTGCCCGGGATCTCTCTGGGCCGAACCTCCGACTTCTACTACGCCGCGTTGCCGCTGGTGCTCATCGGATTCTTCGTCGCGTACCGAATCGTCCACTCGCCCTTTGGTCACGTGCTCGTGTCGATCCGCGACAACGAGGCGCGAGCGCAGGCCCTCGGTTATCCCACGCAGCGTTACAAGCTCATCGCGTTCGTGCTGTCCGGCGGCATCGCCGGTCTCGCGGGTTCGCTCTTCGCCATCGGTAACAGCTTCGCGTCGCTCGAGCTGCTGCACTGGACGACGTCGGGCAGCGCGGTGCTCATGACCGTGCTCGGTGGCATGGGGACCCTCTGGGGCGGGGGCGTCGGCGCCGCGATCGTCCTGCTGCTCGAGGACTCGCTTTCGAGCGTGACCGAAGCGCCCGGCATCGTCACCGGCGCGATCCTCATCGCCATCGTTCTCGGCTTCCGGCGCGGCCTCGCACCGGCCTTACACACTGCCGCGGTCCTCGCCTGGGCCCGGCTCCGCGCGATGCGCGCCGCTCGCGAGGCGTAACGTCGACGCTGACGTCCTCATCGTGGGCGCCGGCCATGGCGGGCTCGCGGTGGCGCACGGTCTTAGGCGCGCCGGGCGCGACGTCCTCCTCCTCGATGCGCACGATCGTGTGGGTGACACATGGCGCACACGCTGGGACTCGCTGCGGCTCTTCACGCCGCGCGACATCGACACGCTCCCCGGCCTGCCATTTCCGCGCGGCGAGGATCCGTTCCCGAGCAAGGACGAGGTCGCCGACTATCAGGAGCGGTACGCCAGCGAGACGCGTTTGCCGACGCGCCTCGGGGAGCGCGTGCGCTCGCTGCGGCGCACGGGTGAGCTCTTCGAGGCCGCCGTCGGCGGCGATGTCATAAGCGCGCGTTCGGTCGTGATCGCGGTCGGGCACCACCAGGTTCCGGACATCCCCGCCTCCCCATCGGACCGGTCGTCGTCGTCGGCGCCGCGAACACCGGCGGGGAGATCGCGGTCGAGGTGGCGCGCGAGCGGCCGACCACGATCGCGATCGGCACGCGCAAGCCGTTACCCCCGAGGCGCTTTCGCTCGCCCACGTGGTGGAAGCTCGCGCTGCTGCGCGACCGCGTCTTCCACGAGCGCACGGCGGACATCAGCTGGCTCCCGTGGCCGCTGCGCGCCGGCGGCTATCTCGACGCGGATCTCGACCGTGCCGCCGCCGAGCACGGGCTCCGGCTCGCGACGCGTGCGGTGGATGCCCGCGGGGACGAAGTGCGATTCGCCGACGGCAGCACCGCGCAGGCGCGCACGGTGATCTGGGCCACCGGCTTCCGCGCCGATCACACCTGGATCGACGCGCCCAAGGAGAACGGTCAGATCCGGATCGGCCGGCACGGGCGCACTGCGGTCGAGGGACTCCACTTCGTACGCGGGCGCTTCCTGTTCGCGATCTCGCGACATGCGCGTGACGTCGCGCGCGACGTCGGCCGAGGAGGCTGACGCCGCGCGCGAGTGCGGAGGGCTTAGACGCGCTTCGGGTTCGTGATCGCGCGGACGAGCGCGACGATGAGGAGCCCGATGAGGAACAGGAACCCGATCGACAGCACCGCCGCGATATCGAGCACCGGCGGTCCCTCCGGCACGGGGAAGATGCCCTGGAACGGACGGACCAGCGGCTCGGTCGCGTTGTACAGCGCGGCGATGAGCGGCTGGTTCGAATTCGCGCCCGCGAGCTTGAAGAAGAATCGTAGGAGCAGCAGCACCTCGAGTACGGTGAAGATGAGCGTGACGACGTTCGTCGCGGTCCAGACCGATGTCGGGGCGCCCGTCCCGACGTTGACGTTCGACGCCGCGGGCGCCGCGGTCATCGGTCGCTCGCGGACCTGCTCGTAGCGTTCGACACGCTCGACGCGTTCGGTGGGATGGTCGTCGTGTTGTGTGGTTGTCATGGCGAGGGGGCCAGCAGGGACCATGCCAAGCGGCTAACCTGCCGAGCGTGGAGGCATTCCCCTTTCGCCACCGGCAGCGCGTGCGCTTCGGCGAAACGGACCTCCAGAACGTCGTGTACTACGCCAACTATCTCGTCTACGCGGAGGTCGGACGCGTCGCGTATCTGCGCGAGCTGGGCCTGCCGTACGCCGACATCATCGCGAACGGCCTCGACTTCACGATCGGCGAGGCGAGCGTTCGCTATCGCGCGCCGCTACGCTTCGACGACGAGTTCGACATCAACGTCCGCGTGGGGGAGATCCGCCACTCCTCGTGGGCGTTCGAGTACGCGGTCGATCGCGCCGACGGACTCCGGTGCGCGGACATGACGACGGTGCAGGTGATGATCGACCGCTCGAGGTTCCGCCCGACGCGTATCCCGGCCGCGCTGCGCGCGACGCTGCAGAAGGCGAAGGAGGCGGAGGGCGCGCGGCCCTCCCGGTAGATGGACACCCAGCTCCCCGACGACATCCAGCTGCTACAGCGGAGCGTGCGCGGCTTCGTCGACGACGTGCTCGCGCCGTGCGCGAAGGAGATCGAGGAGAAGGACGACATCCCGCGCGCGCTCATCACGAAGATGGGTGAGGCCGGACTCTTCGGCATCGGCCACGAGGAGGCGCTGGGCGGGCAGGGCTTCGGGAAGCTCGGCTACTGCGTCGCCGTGGAGCAGCTCGCGCGCGCGAACGCGTCGCTGTGGAACGTCGTCGGTGGATCGGCGGGTCTGTGCGGCACCGCGATCTCGGTCGGCGGACCGGACGACGTGCGCCACCGTTATCTCCCGGATCTCTTCAGCGGTCGACGGGTCGGCGCGTATGCGCTCTCCGAGCCCGGCGCCGGCAGCGACGCGGGGAGTCTGAAGACGGCCGCGCGCCGCGACGGCGACGCCTACGTCATCGATGGCGCGAAGACGTTCATCACCAACGCGCCGATCGCCGATGTGTTCGTCATCTTCGCGAATGCCGCGCCCGCCACCGGCTCGAAGGGCATCACCGCATTCGTGGTCGAGCGTGGCGCGAAGGGACTCGAGATCGGGCCGAACGACGAGAAGATGGGCCTTCACGGATCCACCACCGCGCAGCTCTATTTCAGCGGTCTGCGCGTCGACGTGACGCAGCGCGTCGGGAACGAGGGCGATGGCTTCAAGATCGCGCTCCGCACGCTCGACTTCGGACGGCTCGGCCTGGCGGCGCACTCGGTCGGCGCCGCGCAGCACCTCCTCGAGGCGTCCGTCGAGCACGCGAAAACGCGCGTGCAGTTCGGTACGCCGATCGGCGCGAACCAGGCGATCCAGTGGATGCTCGCCGACGCCGCGACCGAGATCCACGCCGCGCGGCTCATGGTGTACGACGCCGCGTCGCGCGCCGACCGCGGCGAACGTATCACCGACCGCGCGGCGATGGCCAAGCTGTTCGCGACCGAGATGCTCGGCCGCGTCGCCGACGCCGCGGTGCAGATACACGGCGGGATGGGCTACATGCGCGAGCTCTGGATCGAGCGCGCCTACCGCGACGCGCGTATCACCCGCATTTACGAGGGCACGAGCGAGATCCAGCGCGTCGTCATCGCCGGCGCGCTGTTAGCGGACAGCTGACGGTCGGCGGCGGCCGGTCGGTGTGGATAACCGCCGGATTCCGGTGGATAAGCCGAAACCCGGAGCGTGGAAGACCTGGAAACTGTGGATAAAAGGACTGTGCTGAGAGCGGTCACACCCGGCGGCCATCCGGCGATCACGGCGCTGTGGCTTCTCGGTCTGGCTCTCGTCGCTCTCGCGGCCGCCGTCCTCGTCCTCGGCGCCATCACGAACGCCGAGCTCCTCGCGCTGGGAGCGATCGTCGTGCTCGTCGCCGCATCGATCGCGTACCAGCTGCGCCTGCGTCGTTTCACCGCGACGCTCGTTGCCACCGAGGAGGCGCTCGACGCCGGCGACACCAAGCGCGCGCGCGATCTCATGGCACCGCTGCTGGCGCGCTTTCACACCTTCCCGTTGGTGCAGGAGGTCGCCGCCGACGTCCTCTATGCGGCCGGCGATCCGCTGTCGGCGGCCGCGCTCTGGGAGACCGCGATGAAACGGCTCGGCGCTCCGCGAGTCGCGCCACGTCTTGTCGCGGCCTATGCCGCGCTCAATCGCGGCGGCGACGCACGCCGCGTGGCCGCGCTCGTGCCGAACGACTCGCTGGCGAAGCTCGCGCTCGCGTGGAGCGAGCTCGCGGCGAACGGTGGCGACCGCGAGCGTGGCAGCGTCCTCGCCGGCGAGCTCGTGCGCGATGTCGCTGGCGCGCCCAACGCGACGGTCGCGGCGATGACGGCGGCGGTGGCCGCGATCGCGGACGCCCGACGCGGCGATCGGACCGGCATGCTGGCGAAGCTGGCGGCGATGCGCCGCGCGGTGCCAACACCGCACGACGCGGCATTCCTGGGTTATCTCGCGGGGATCGCGCTGCGCGAGTCGGGGGACATCGATGAGGCGCGTCGCGAATTCAGTGTCGCGGTCGAGCGGTCGCCGGAGTCCATCGGCGGCGCGCTCGCGCGCCGCGAGCGCGCGCATCTTCCGACCTAGAGCTTCGCCTCGCGCAGCGTCCGGAGGAACCCCGCGACCGGGCCGATCGGCTCGCCCGCGTCCTTGCGCCGGAGCGCGACGATCGGACGCCGCACCGGCTGCGCGCCGATGAGGCGCACCGGCCGCAGCGAACGTGACCGCAGCTCCGCCGACAGCGCCATCCGCGGAAGCAGCGCGACGCCGAGCCCCTGCTGCACCATCTTCTTCGCGGCCTCGACGTTGTCGAGCTCCATCACGCTGACCGGCACGACGCCCGCCTCACGGAACAGCGAGCTCGTGAGCTCGTGATAGCTGGAGGTGCGATCGAACAGGATCAGCCGCTCCGACGCGAGCTCGTCCATGCGCACCTTCGTGCGTGAGGCGAACGGATGCCGTCGGCTCACGACGAGCAGCATCTCGTCCTCGAAGACGGGAATGAGCTCGACCTCGGGATGGCGGACGGGCCGCCCCAGACCGATGTTCACCTCCTGGCGTAGGACCAGCTCGAGCACCTCCTCGGTGTGGCCGGTCTTCACGCCCAGCCGGACGTTCGGGTAGGTCGCGCGGAAGGTCTTGAGGATCGTCGGCAACAGATAGGTGCTGACGGCGGGCGCCGCGCCGATGACGAGCTCGCCGGTCGCTCCCTCGCGCAGGTCGGAGATCACCTGCCGGCCTTCGGTCACGAGCCCGAGCGTGCGCTGCGCGTAGGGGAGGAAGGCGCGACCGGCGTCGGTGAGCTTCATCCCGCGCGCGCTGCGCACGAAGAGCTCGACTCCCAGGTCGCTCTCCAGGGACTTGAGCCGTGCGGTCAGCGCCGGCTGCGTCAGGAACAGCGCGTCGGCGGCGCGGCTGACGTTCCCGGTGCGCGCCACCTCGACGAACGACTCGAGGTGAGCCAGGAGCATGGACTCGGGCATCTACGACTCCGAGCCGGATCGCAACATATCAGCGAAGTTTATAGCCCGTATCAGAACTAGCAATTGGACTGATGGCTGGCGCGGCACGGAAACTGCCCGCCTGTCCACGCATGCTGCAACAACAACGGGAGACCGAAATGACCGAGCTTGACGAGCGGATCGCGATCGAGCGCGAACGCGCCGAGCTGCTGAAGAAGCAGATGGCGTGCGGGTGCCCCGACCGGTGTGACATCGACCATGACAACTGAGACACCGGCGCGGACTTCCGACAGGCTCGAGCTCGTGCCCTCCGCGCTCTTGCCGGAGGGCTACGTCGTCCCCACGTCGCGCTGGACGGATCCGAGCACGCGCATGCGCGAGCTCCTCGACACCGAGCCGTTCCTCTTCGGCCCCGGGGTCTACGACCCGCAGGGCGCCGAGCTCGCGATGTACTACGGCTTCAAGGCCGTCTACTTCAGCGGCTACTCGTTCGCCATCGGCCACCTCGGCACGACCGACATGGACCTCTACAGCGGGCCGGAGATCGCCGACGGCGCTCGCCGCACGATCTCGGCGCTCCGCAAATTCCAGCTCACGATGGCCGTAGGTGATCCGGAGAAGGGCACGCCGCCGAAGCACCTCGAGATCCCGCCCGTCGTCGTCGACATGGACGGCGGCTACGGCAATCTCTTCAACGTCCAGCGCACCACCGAGCTGTACGTGACCGCGGGCGTCGCGGCGGCGCACCTCGAGGACCAGGTCCTCCCCAAGCGGTGCGGCCACATCGGTGGCAAGGCGCTGATCTCGGCGGACGAGATGATCGGCAAGCTGCGCATGGCGCGCGCGGTCGCCGAGGATCTCGGCCGTCCCGACTTCGTCGTCATCGCGCGCACCGATGGCGTCTCGGCCGTCGACGCGCCCGAGAAGAGCCGCGGCATCGAGCTCGCGATCGAGCGCGCGCTGCGTTATCTCGACAGCGGGATCCCGGACCTGCTGTGGTGTGAGTTCCCGACTTCGGAGCGTGAGCCGGTCGAGCGCTTCGCCGACCAGGTTCGCCGCCGCTTCCCCGAGGCGCGCTTCGCGTTCAACTGGTCGAGCTCGTTCAAATGGTTCAACGATCCCGATCCCATCACCTTCGCGCAGCTCGGCGATCTCGGCTACCGCTTCCTGTTCATCACCCTCGGCGCGCAGCACGCGATGGCGCACGGTCTATCCACCTTGCTGCAGGGAATGAGCGAGACGCAGGAGCAGGCGTACATCGAGCTGCAGCGCAAGGAGTGGGAGAAGGGCGCGGACCTGCCGAGCAAGAGCCACCATTTCTTCTCGGGTGTGCCGTACCACCAGCTGGTCGGAGAGTCCTTCGGCGGCTCCCGCCTCGGGACGAAGTTCCAGGAGAAGCTCGCGGAGGAGCGTGTCGTATGAATCCCAACGAGAACTGGATCGCGGAACAGGCCCGGCTCATCGACCTCGAGGACGGCTTCGGCCCTGGGTACGCTCCCGCACGATCCGCCGGGCCGGCGGACGTCGACGAGGAGATCGCCGCTCGACCGGCTGCCGCGTAGCTCTCGTGCGTCAGTCCGTCGCGTAGCCTAGGAGTGGTGGCAGCTCTCAGCGCCCGCGCCTTCGCCATGCTCGCGGCGACGCTCGCCGCGTACTTCCTCGCCGGGCACGCCGGCCGCCGCGGTGGTCGGCTCGTGGCCCTGATCAACCGCAGGATCCTCAACCCGGTCATCCTTCGCATCGCCGGACCGCTCGCGCTCTCCGTCGTGCACCATGTGGGTCGTCGGACCGGGCGTCCGTACCACACGCCGGTCTTCGCGGAACAGACGAGCGACGGCGTCATCGTCGGCCTCATCTACGGCGCCGACACCGACTGGTGCCGCAACGTGCTCGCGGCCCGTGGCGCCGTGCTCGCGTACCGCGGGCATGAGCTGCGGCTCGTCAACCCGCGCGTGATCGATGCCGGTACCGCACGAGCGATGCTGCCGCTCGGGATCTGGCTGATCCATCGGATGCTCGGAACGAGCGGATTCCTCACGCTGCGCAACCCGCGCGACGATGTGGCCGCGGCGACGCCTCACCGCACCGCGCCCACATCGCGCGCCCATCGCGCGAGCACTCGGCTCCGCGTCCATCGGCCGAAGAGTCATAAGCCGGTCACGAGTCCCCGAGGGCGGTAGGGCCACGACGCCAGTTGGTCTCGCGGTCGAGCTGGAATCGCGCCCAGTGGCCTTCGGTCGGGACGGGCCAGTCTCGGAAACCCATGACGGCGTCGTAGAAGAGCTTCGCGCGCGCGATGCTCGGAGCGCGCATGAGGTCCTGCGCGAGGTCGACGATGCCATCGGGTTTCTCAGCTGCGGCGGCCAGGGTACGGATGAATTGCTTTCGGTTCGGGAACAGGATCCTGTTGTGCGCGAGGATCAAACGTCCGCCGAAGAGGACGAGCTCGACGGCGGTCTCCGCGAGCAGCCAGGCATTGCCGCTGTACTCGCCGAGCTCCAGATACGAGAGATGCACAGGAAGCTGGCTGACGAAGCTCTTCATCTTCTCGGCCCGCTCGCGCTCCTGGTAGACGGGGATGCGCGTCAAGACCTCCGCGATGCGCTCATCGCGTGTGAAGACGATGCGCGCGCTCGAGAATGCGTAGCGAGTGGGCTCAGGTCCTCGGTCAGCCGCGTCGAGGAGGAATACGAGCTCGACGATGCCGCCACCGACATGTCCACCGGGCATCACATCATCCGCACGGAATGACAACGCCGAGCGCGCTTCCAATCGCCTCCATTCCTCCGCAGTGACCACCAGCACGCAGTCGACGTCAGAGCGCGCGCCGGCGTCGCCGCGCGCGACGGAGCCGATCACGATGAGGCCAAGGACGTTGGGGTCGCGTTCGTACCGTGCTCGAAGCTGCTCGATGGCGCGTTCGTGTTCCGGTGGCACGCGCGGACTCTACTTCGGGAGCTACATCCCGGAGTCGGGCGGCTCCTCGAACTCCTCGTCCCAGCCTTCGGGCGACTCGAGCTCTTCGGCGTAGCGCTCGGGCTCGAGCCCGAGGCTCTCGATCACCGCGATGAGGCCGTTGCGCTGCTCGGGCGGCGTGGTGCGGATCCACCCGCGCACGACGTCATCCACCTCGACCTCGCTCGCGCCCCGCTGCTCGGCGACCGCCTCGCTCTCATCGCGCGCCGATGCGCTCGCGAGCTCGCGCAGCGTCTCCGGGACCATCCGCACCAGCGCGACGAGCACCGAGTCCGCCGGCTCGCTCCAGTTCATCCGATCGCGTCGATGCCGGTCGCGAAGCGCCCGATGATGAGCTTCTGGATCTGTGTCGTGCCTTCGTAGAGGCGGTTCACGCGCGCATCGCGCCAGAGGCGCTCGACCGGGAACTCATCCGAAAAACCGTAGCCACCATGGATCTGGATCGCGTTGTCGCAGGCGCGCTGCGCGATCTCGCCGGCGTAGAGCTTCGCGATGCTCGTCTCGCGCGTGCTCGCGACACCCTTGTTCTTCAGATGCCCGGCGCGGTAGACGAGCAGCCGGGCCGCCTCGGTCTCGACGACCATGTCCGCGATGAGCTCCTGCACGAGCTGGTGCGCGGCGATGGGCTTGCCGAACGCGTGCCGCTGCGTCGCGTATGCGACGGACGCGTCGATGGCGGCCTGAGCCTGTCCGACCGCGCCGGCGGCGACGGAGTACCGACCGGAGTCGAGCGCGGCCATCGCGATCTTGAAGCCGTCTCCGACCGGACCGAGGCGCATCGCGTCGGGAACGCGCACGCCCTCGAGGATCAGCTCGCTCGAGTCCGATGAACGCAGGCCGAGCTTCCCGTGCAGCGCCTGGCTCCCGTACGGACTCCTCTCGCGGTCGACGAGGAATGCGGTGATGCCCTTGTGACCTTTCGACGGATCGGCGTTCGCGAACACGAGCGCGAGCTTGGCCACCGAGCCGTTCGAGATCCACATCTTGCGGCCGTTCAGGACCCAGTCGTTGCCGTCGCGCTTCGCCGTGGCCTGAAGCCGGGTCGCGTCGCTCCCGACCGCGGGCTCGGTGAGACCGAAGCAGCCGAGGACCTCGCCCTTGCAGAGCCGAGGGAGCCAGGTCCGCTTCTGCTCCTCGGTCCCGAATTTGAGGATCGTCATCTCCACCAG
>VBEZ01000018.1 GCA_005882255.1 Chloroflexota bacterium
CGCGTGCGGGCCCGTCGCCGGACCGCAGGACTTGATGCGGAAGCGGTAGCCCGCGTGCTGGACGATCGACTCGCGCACCTCATCACTATGTACCCGCGGCGACGCAACAAGGAGTCCGGCGGGTTAGCCCTTCGGTCATCACCCCAGTGGGGGATTCGGTACAGTCCGATGAGTTAGCCAGCGCCCCTAACAACCGCGAGAGAAGGGATCCTCATGAGCGTTTATCGAGCGGAATACATCTGGATCGACGGCACCACGCCGACGCAGAAGCTGCGTTCGAAGACGAAGATCGTGCCGACCGGCGAGAAGCCGCCGATCTGGGGCTTCGACGGATCGAGCACGCAGCAGGCGACGGGTGACCGCTCCGACTGCGTCCTTCAACCGGTGTTCACCTGCCCGGATCCGATCCGCGGTGGTGATGACCTCCTCGTCTTGTTACACGCTCTTCCGCGGCTCGCGGCCACTCGGGTTCCCCGACAGCGGCTTCCCGGCACCGCAGGGCGGGTACTACTGCGGCGTCGGCGCGGATGAGGTCTTCGGCCGTGAGGTCGTCGAGGCGCACCTCGATGCCTGTCTGAAAGCCGGACTCAAGATCTCGGGCATCAACGCCGAGGTCATGCCTGGTCAGTGGGAATTCCAGGTCGGGCCGCTGGGCGCCCCTGAGGTCGCCGATCAGCTGTGGCTCGCGCGTTGGCTGCTGTATCGCGTGGGAGAGCCGTTCGGGATCAGCGCGACGCTGTATCCGAAGCCGGTCCGCGGAGACTGGAACGGCGCGGGCGCGCACACGAACTTCTCGACGAACGAGATGCGGCGTGACTACGACGCGTGCATCGCGGCGGCCGAGGCGCTCGGCACGCGGCACGACCTCCATATCGCGAACTACGGCTTCGGTATCGAGGAGCGCCTCACCGGGCTTCACGAGACGTGTTCGTACAAGGAGTTCCGCTACGGCGTGAGCGACCGCGGCGCGTCGGTGCGCATCCCGTGGCAGGTCGCGAAGGACCGCCAGGGCTACATCGAGGATCGTCGACCCAACGCCAACGCCGATCCGTACGTCACCACGCGTCTCATTCTCGAGACCGTGTGCGGCGCGGCCGGGTCGGAGCGAACCGCGCGTGCGAAGAAACCGATCGCGCGCGCGGCCAAACGATCCGCGCGACGAGAAAAGGTAGCGAGCTAGGCTAAGCCCCGCTGACCACGGGTCAGAGGGAGAGTGGAATGAGACGGATCATCGCGACGCTCGTCATCTCGGTGGCCGCGACGCTCGGCATGTCCGGTCTGGCAGCCGCAGACGGAGAGGGCGGCGACTACTGCGGCGCGTCTTCGAATGGCTGTGCGCATTCGTTCGCGAACACGATCTGCGCAGCTCACGGCGCCTTCGGTGCGTTCGGCAAGGGCAACAGCTTGGCCGGCGGCGCGAACGGCGACGCCACCGGCTACTACAACAGCATCCTGTGCGGAAATCCGCAGGGTGCCGCGGGCACGCTGGGCGAGTAGCTCGCGCCGATCCGACCAGTCCGAAGTGACAGCCCATCGGCTTCGGCCGGTGGGCTGTCGTCATTTCCGCTCGGCGCCGTAGGGCAGTCCGCAGTCGCTGCAGAACGCGAGGCCGTCCGTCCTTCGCGGCGCGCCGCAGTTCGCGCATGACGCCATGGGGGCGGCCACCGGTGGCCGCGCGACCGCCGGCGACGTGCGCACGCGCTGCGCGCGTCCGGCGTCGATCATCCACACCGCCCAGCCGAACGGGACCAGCACCTTCCGGATGTCGAAGCCGCTGAGCTCGATGAGGACGGATCCGACGATGAGAACGGCGACGAACGCCGCGACCACGACGAGCGACCAGCGATGCATCCCCGCGCGGGCGACCTCCACGCTCGCCACGACGATCCAGAGCGCGCTCGCGCTCGGCGCCGAGCTGACGATGGCGTCGACGATGGAAGGTGCGTTCGGCGTGAGCGCCGGCGCAGCGAACAGCAGGCCGGCAGCGCCCCAGGTGCCCGCGGCGAGGAGCGCGGCCGCGACGGCCCACCAGCTCGAGATCCCGCTCTGGCGCATCGCGAACGTCACGACCAGCGGGACGAAGCCGTACGCGACGACCGTCGCGGCGACAGCCGTGATGGTGGCGATACCGGTGGGCTCGGTGATCCCGCCGGCCACGGCGGCGGCGAGCGCGGCGAGCGCACCCGCGAACGCGGCGAACGAACCAACTCGCAGCCAGCGACGCTTCGCGGTCGAGGGTCCGGCAGCACCGGTCGGGATCGTCGAGGTCGCTGTCACATGACAACGCTACCCGCGAAGCCGGGGGCTATGCTCCGTCGCTGCCGCGACCGCTCGCGGAGCGCGATTCATTGAGGAGGGTGTGATGAGGTTCTTCCTGGCTCGCACGCTGTCGTTTTCCGCCCGCAAGCTGCTCGTCAGCCGGTTCGCCCTGGCCATGACTCTGGTCGCCGCGATCATCGGCGCAGGCACGGTAGGCCTGGCGGCGGCGGTCACGACCGGTGTGGTCTACGCCTGCGTCAACAACAGCAGCGGCACGCTCAAGATCATCGGATCAAATGACACGTGTCCCAACAACTGGACGCTGCTTACGTGGAGTCAGCAGGGTGGCGCGCAAGGTCCAACAGGTCCGACCGGTCCGACCGGTCCGACCGGGGCGACGGGCCCGACCGGTGCAACGGGCGCGAACGGCACGAACGGCACGAACGGCGTGGATGGCGCCAGCGGCGTGACTGGCCCCACCGGACCCACTGGACCCACTGGCGCGACGGGTCCGACTGGCGCGACCGGACCGACGGGCGCCACCGGCCCGGCCGGCACTGCGACGGGCTTCGGCACGAATACGAACTGGGCGGCGGCAGGTCACGGTCGGGAATGCACGCTCGGCGAGATCATCCTGACCGCCGGCTCCGTCGCGAACGGCACACCGGCGAACGGTCAGCTGCTGGCGATCAATCAGAACACCGCATTGTTCGCGCTGCTCGGCACGACCTATGGGGGTAACGGCCAGACCACCTTCGCGCTGCCGGATCTTCGTGCAGTCGCGCCGAACGGCCTCACGTATTCGATCTGCATGGAGGGCATCTTCCCGTCGCGAAGCTAGACGGCGACGACTACCTACGCATCAACCGCGACGTCTGGACGAAGTCAAACGCGCGCTACACCGATGGTCGCGCCGAGCAGGCGTGGGCGCAGGCGGAGATCGCCTGGGGCGTGTGGCAAACGCCCGAGTCGACAACGAAGGTCCTGCCCGACGTCAGGGGCAAAGACGTCGTCGAGCTCGGCTGCGGCACGGCGTACGTGGGCGCTTGGCTCAAACGCGCCGGCGCACGGCGCGTCGTTGGTATCGACATCACGCCGGCGCAGCTGGCGACGGCGCAGCGGCTCAACCGCAAGACTGGCCTGGGCCTCGAGCTCGTCGAAGCGAACGCGGAGGTCGTGCCGCTCCGCGACGAAAGCTTCGACGTCGCGATCTCCGAATACGGCGCCTCGATCTGGTGCGATCCGTACAAGTGGATCCCGGAGGCCGGGCGGTTGCTACGGAGCGGGGGAGAGCTCGTCTTCCTCCGGAATTCGACCCTCTCGATGCTCTGCATGCCCGACACCGGGAGGGTGCAGGAGAGCTTGCAGCGCGCCCAGCGCGACATGAACCGGCTCGAGTGGACCGATGACGATCCGGGCGTCGAGTTCCATCCCAGCGCAGGCGATCTCATTCGCCTGCTTCGCGCGAATGGCTTCGAGATCATCGATCTCGTCGAGCTGTTCGCGCCAGAGGGCGCGACGGATCACGTCGAGTACTCGTACGTGACCGCGGCCTGGGCGCGGCGCTGGCCGTCAGAGGAGATCTGGCGAGCGCGAAAACGCGACTAGGGCTCTGATAGCGTCCCGTCCCGCCAATGGATGATCGCTGGCCGCGCTTGCTCGTCCCGCTCCGGCATCGCGACTTCCGCCTCCTATGGACAGGTCAGACGGTCTCAAGCTTTGGCGACAACGTGCAGAACGTCGCCATGCCGTTCCAACTTCTCGCCTTAGGGGCAACGCCACTCCAGCTGGGTATCGCCGTAGCGATCGACACGGCAGCGAGCATTGCCTTCCTGCTCGTCGGCGGCGCGATCGCCGATCGGGTCCCGCGTCGCACGCTCATCATCGCGAGTGACGTGTTGGGCGGATGCGTCGTCGGGATCGTGGCGCTCTTATCAGCCACCCGTCAGCTGCGCATCGAGCACGTCTATGTTGCGGCCGTTGCGCTCGGCGCCGCGGATGCCTTTCTGCGGCCGGCGTACACGGCGATCATCGCCGACCTCGTACCCGGCGACGTACTTCGTGCTGGGAACGCCGCGCGGCTGCTCGGCCGTAGCCTCGCGCGCATCGCTGGGCCGACGGTGGGTGGTCTCGCTGTTGCGTTCGGCGGTCCAGCGCTCGCGTTCGGGATCAACGCGCTCACGTTCGTCTTCAGCTTCGCGACCCTGATGCTCGCCACTCCCGTCCGCCGGATCCTGGCGTCAACGACCTCGCTCATCCGCGACATCCGGGAAGGGTTCGGATACGTGTTCTCTGTTCGGTGTATCTGGACGACCATCACCTATTTCATGCTCGTAAACGTGGCCTACGTCGGACAGTCCGGGGTCATGACCCCGCTGCTCGTGCGGGACGTCTTATCAGGCAACGCGGAGACATTTGGCGTGCTGATCAGCGCGTACGGCGTGGGCACGATCGTAGCCAGCGTCGTGGTCGCGCAGCTCACAATCCGCCGTCCCGGCAGACTGCTCTTCGCGTTCGAGCTGCTGGCCGCAATCTGCGTACTGGCGATCGGCTTGGTGCCGATCCTCCCAGCGGTCGTCGTCTTCATGGCCCTGACCGGTGTAGGACTCGCGTCTTCCACTGTCATCTGGGAAGCCATGCTCCAGCGGCACGTGCCCGAGAATCTGCTTGGCCGCGTCGCGAGCATCGACCTACTCGGCAACTCGCTGATCAATCCGATCGGGCCGCTCGCGGCGGCGGCGCTCGTAGGATCGATCGGCGCGGCTGGGGCGTTCGCGGTCGCAGGGGCCTATGCGGTGGCATTCGCTTCGATCGGCCTGGTCGTTTCGCCGGTCCGGCGGATGGAAGAGGCGCGTCCGTAGCCCGTGATCCGGCGCAACCCTCAGAGGAGATCTGGCGAGCGCGAAAACGCGACTGAGGACTTCGCCGGCGCGGCACGTCGGGTCGCGAGCACGGAACCGAGCACGATGAGCAAGAAGCCGAGGACGATCCCGATCGTGAGCGGCTCGCCGAGGAACGCGACGCCGAGCGCCAGCGCCACGGCGGGATTGACGTAGGTGATGACCGTGGCCCGCGCGGCGCCGACTTCCGCGACCAGCGGAAAGAAGACCAGGAATGCGACCGCCGTGCAGATCACACCGAGGACCGTGACCGCCGCGATGACCTGTGGAGAGGGCAGCGCGCGTGGGAGCTGCGCGATACCGACGGGCGCGTAGACGAGCATCGTCAGCGCGAGAGAGGACGCCACGACCCCGAACAACGGCAGACCCGATAGCCTCCGTCCGATGATCAGCGCCCCGAGCGCGTAGCCGAGCGCGACGAGCGCGACCTCGCCGACCGCGCCGAGGTCACCGGCGCCCACGTCCAGACCGACGAGCGCCGCGACGCCGAGGAAACCGAGTCCGAGGCCGGCGACGCGGCGCAGATCGAGTCGGTCGTCGGCGCCCGTGGCCCACGCCAGGATCGCGCCGATCGACGGGACCAGCGCGATGAGGAGTCCCGAGAGCGAGCTGGAGATGCGTCGCTCGGCGTCGGACAGGAAGAACCACGGCGCGGCGACCTCGACGAAGGTGTACGCGACGATCCATCTCCAGTGGGGAAGCAGCGGGCCGAGATCCTTCCGGACAAAGGCGATCGGCAGGAGGAGTCCCGCGCCGATCGCGGTGCGGAGGAGGACGAGACTCGCGGGCGACAGCTCGCTGACCGCGATCTTGATGAAGAGATATGGGATGCCCCAGATGACGCCCATCGCCGCGAACAGGATCCAGCCCCGTCGTGTCACCGCGTCACGTTAACGCGGCGACATCAGTGTTGCCCGCGCTACACAGGCCTCATCGCAGCGTGCAGGTCTGCGGCTCCGCGAGCAATGATCCGACGTTCGCGCTGATCTGGTAATCGCCGGGGAGTACGCCCGACGGCGGCGTGAATGAAGCGGTGAAGGTGCCGTCGGCCCCGACCGTCCCGGATAGCGGCGTCGCGAGCAGCGAAGATCGGAGCGCGTAGCGCGCGAGAGGTGGCCAGCCGTTGCCGGCGACCGTGACCGCGCCGCTCGCGGCGCCGCACGTCACCGTGAGGGTCGGTGCGTACACGCCGACCTGCCCGCTCGCGGTCTGCCGGCCGTCGCTCGCGGTGATGCGGTACGTCGCGCCGACATTCGCGTCGATCGGCACGGTCACCGCGACCGCGAAGTCACCGGAGGCGTCCGCGGTGACCTGAACGAGCGGTCGCCCGTCCTCCCAGCTGATCGTGACGAGCGCCGTCGACCATCCGTGCCCGGTCACGTTCATCGGGCTTCCCGGTGAGGCGATGCCTCCGATCAACGCTGGGCCCGCCGGCGTCGGCGATGGCGAGGGCGTCGGACTTGGCGTTGGCTGGGGCGTCGGCGTCGGTTCCGGCGTTGGTGCGGGCGTCGACGGCCGGGGCGGTGTCGGCGTCCGGACCGGCGGCGCGGTCGGTGCGGGTGTGGGCGCCTGCGTCGGCTCGGGCACCACCGCCGCGGTCGGCGTTGGCGATGGCGTTGGGCTCGTCGTCGAGCTCGGCGGTGACGTTTGGCCGGACGGTGGTGGCGTCACCTCGATCCCCGCGGTGAAGCCGAAGCGCGGAAGCGGCGCGAAGAGCAATGCGTTCGGCGCGCCGCTCGCCGTCGCTCGCGGGAAAGCGGGCACGACGACGTGCGTCGGCACGCGCTCGACCAGCGTCAGCTTGGCCAGGCCCTTCGCGCTCAAAGCGCCGTTCGGTCCGCGTTCGACCGCCAGGCTCGAGCCGAACTTCGTGCCGGGTGGGCCGCCTCCGGCGACGGAATAGTTGAAGGACAGGTTGCCCGCGGCGTCGACGGCCGATGCGGTCGCGACGAAGTCGCCGCCCGGCGCGATCGACTCGATGAGCACGGCGTACGTGCCGGTGATCGGGTTCGGCAGATCGATGAGCTCCGGGTCGATACCAGGTTCGGTCGCGAGGCATCCCGGGATCTGTCGCACCAGCGTCGGTCCGGCGGGCACGGTGCCGCACGTGCGGCCGAGCGGATCCAGGACGACGAGATAGGCCGGCGAATGCAGACCGAAACGCAGTGTGCTCAGCGCACTCGGCGTCGGCGAGGGTGGGGCAGGGGCCGCGCCGGGCTGGACGGTCGTGAGCGATCCTGCGGGGACGACGACGGTCCGGGTCTGTGCGGTCACCTCGACATTACCGTCGGCGGTAGTCACCGTCGTCGCGCCACTGGCCGAGACGTCCGTCACGAATCCCGTGCCACGCACCACAGCCGTCGCGGCGGGCGTCCGCAGCTCGAACTGCGAGTCGGTGCGCAGTAGCCGTTGGACGCTCGACCAGGTGCGGCCGATGGCCTGCTGGAGCTGGATCGTGACCGCGCCACTTTGCGTCGCGGTCGCCTGTACGACGGTGACGATCGTCCCGGGCTCGAGCTCGATGGTCGATGCGTCAAGAAACGTCACGACGGCATGGCTCTGGTCGGCGGTCCGCACGCGATCGCCCGCGTTCAGGACCTGGCCGTCGGCGACACGCGCAAAAGCCGCGGTGCCGTGAGCGACGTCGACGGTGCCATCGATGATGGTCACAACCATCGCCGCTGCCGACGCGCGCTGCTGCGTAAGGATCAGGGTCGCGGGTATGAGTACGCCGAGAGCGATGAGCGCGACGATCAGGATCCGGATGCGCAGGCTTTAGGAGAACCTCATCTGTTTCGCGGGCGCGCGCGTCGCTCGAGGCTGCCGAAGGTCGCCGGCGCGCCCAGCATCTTGGAGAGTCCATCGAAGACGGCGCCCTTGTCGATGGCGAGAGTCGGGGTCGAGATGTCGCCCTTCACGTGGGCGCCTTTGTGCAGCTCGACGGAGCCGTCCGCCGTGATGTTCCCGGTGACCTCACCGCTGACGAGCGCCGATCCGCAGTTGATGTCCGCCGCGATCTTGGCGTGCTCGCCGATGACGAGCAGGTCGTTGGTGCTGATGCTCCCGGTGAAGGTGCCATCGATCTGGACCGCTCCCTCGAAGTGGAGCTTGCCGTTGACCTGTGAGTCCGCGCCGAAGAGCGCATTCAGCATCTCGCCCATGAATGCCCCCTCGACCTCCACTGTGCCTTCGAACTGGAGCTTGCGGGTGGCGTCTGAGGTGTGCGCGAGCTCGTCGGGCGTGGCGCCCATCGAGCCTGGCTTCTCGTCGGTGCGAACCTGGGTGTTGAACATCTGATCGACCCCCTTCGCGCGGGTGGGCGCTCTATGAGAACGCGGAGGGACGACGGCTGCTATGGGTCCTGCCTGCCAGCCTGTCTGGCCAGAGAAAGCCCCGGTGCCGTACAACCTCCAGTACGAAGATCCATCTAGAGATAACGATCGATCGTCCGCTGGCGGAGATCTCCGCCGCGGTCGAGCGGACATTGGGGCGCCCCGCTGAAGGTGGCCCCCAGCTTGACTTCGTGATCCTCGAGCGCGTCACGGGAGTAAGCGTCAGCGTTCAGGCGCGGGAACGCGTCGACGGGCCGCTGCTCAGCGCCTTCTACAAGCTCGTCTCCGATGCGGGAGGCGGCTCGCGCTGCGAGGCGCTCTACGCGTACGCGGATTCCCCAGGACGCGGGCTGCTTGGAAAGCTCACCGCCTCGACCGCGGACAACAGGCCGCTGCTGGAGTGGGCCAAGGCCGACGTGCGCGCGGTAGGAACGGCGATCGGTGAGGCCGAGCGCGAGCGTCTCGCGCAGGAGCGCAGCTCAGCGGCTGCGGATGCGCCCGACACGCGCCTGAAGGTGAAGGTCGAGGCGAAGATCACCCCGGCCTGACACGACCATTTCGGCAGCAACGATCACGGCTTGTGTGCGCTCTCACGGAAGTCCCGGGAGCGTGGGCAGCGGCGGCAAGGTGGGGAGGAGCGACGTTGCCGTTGGCGTCGGCGCGGCGGTCGGTGTCGGCGGGGGAGTCGCGGGGATCGATGTTGCGGTTTGCGTTGGCGGTGGAGCTGCCGTCGCGGCGGGGGAGGGCGTAGGGACGTTGCGCGCCGGCGGTGCGGGCGAGGACGTCGCCGGTGGCGCCGACTGCGGTCGCTCCGACGCTGGCGCCACAGCCGGTGCGACCGGACCGGCCGGTGCGCCCGAACCGGGGCGTGGGCCCGGATCGGTGGGCGTGACCGGTGCGGCCCCTTGCGCGGTCGCGCTCGGAGTTGGTCTGATGGGTGCGGGCTGGCTGAGCGAAAGGGAGCGTGTACGCGCCCGCGATGCTCGGCACGCGTGTCAGCGGGAGCCGGCCAGCGGCAAAGGTCAGAGCGAGCAAGGCGATGCCGGCGACCGCGGCGATGGCCACTGGTCTGAGGTCGTCTCTCGGCAGGAGCACGAGGCTGCCGACGATCGTGCCGATCGTCGCCGCCAAAATGATCAGTCGAAGCTGTCCGAGCGTGCTGATCACGATCGTCTCGACGGATGCACCATCGTCGCTCCCGACCCAACCCGCTCGACCCCTTCCAATTCGATGCTATTTCCAAACAGGGAAGTGGACGCTTGACACGGAGAAGCAAGCGAGCGTATGCGCGCTGATTTCCATGTGTTCACGGCAATTGCACGACTGACGTGGGCCGCCGCGGCCCGAACTTGAAATCCCAATCTGTGACTTCAATGTCGCGCCTTCACCACGGGAACTCATCTCCAGCAATACCCGCTGACCGCGAAGCTCGTGGGGGAGTCGTCTTGGCGCACTTGACGCGTACTTGGTTTCTTGGGATGCTCAGCAAAAGGAATGAAGATTTCTAGTGATTCAGGGGAGGGCTGGCAGACTCTGCTGGCCTCCGTCTACGTCGATCCGCGGGATTTGAAGCCCTCAAGCCCTCTCCGCGCCCTGGCGGCGGCCTATCTACAGGACCTGGCCGACAAGGGCCGCGGCGAACGGACCATCCCGAAGTACGCCGCATATCTGTACGACTTCTGCAGCTTTCTCGAGCGCGGCGACAAGGCGCCTCGCATCTCAGATGTCGATATCCGCTCGCTCAAGGCGTACGGGAGTCATCTCACGAGGCGCCAGGCTCGGGGCGGCCTTGCCAAAGGCAAACGCTCGATCTCCGCGGCTACAAAAAATTTGCACCTGATCGCGCTGCGGGGACTCCTGAAGTTCGGGGCTCTCCTAGATCTACCGGTGCCGGGGCGCGAGAAGGTCGAACTGGCGAAGGCGGCTCAGCCGAGCCCTGACGCGCGGCACCTCGCCGAGGAGCGAGTGAAGCGGCTCGTGGATGCATGCGACACGGCCACGGACGATGGCGTGCGCGCCCGCGCGCTCATCCAGTTCATGCTCGCGACGGGCTGTCGCGTTTCAGAGGTCATCGGCCTCGATCGCCGGCAGCTCGAGCTCTCTCGCGAAGCACGCACACCAGCTGACGGCATCCGGGTCGTCGACGAGGTCACCGTTCTCGGCAAGGGCAATCGCCATCGGCGGGCCTACCTCAGCCCACCCGCCCGCGAATGGCTGCAGCGGTACCTGGCCCTCCGCACGGACAAGGACGCGGCGCTCTTCGTGACGCGTAAGAAGAACGCCGACGGGTCGTATCGCATGACCGTGTGGACGGCGGAAAAGATCGTTCGCGACGCCGCGAAGCGTGCAGGCCTGTCTGAGGACGTGTCGCCGCATTGGCTACGCCACGCCGCGATAACGCTGTGGGCAGCGGCGAGTCTCCCATCCGCACAGCGACTCGCTGGCCATCGTCAGATCGCAACGACGCAAAGATATCTAGGAACGAGCGATGCGGAGCTGAAAGCGTTCTACAAGAAGCACGTAGGTTGAACCCGCATGGTTGAGCGCTGGCACGACAAGACATTGTTTGCCGAGGCATACTGGCATGAGCGGCTCGCCTCGGAGCAGGCTGGGCGCGCACGAGAACTGTTGCGCAGCGACTTGGTCGAAGGCTTCGAGGTCCTCGTCGCGATCGTGCAGATCCTCGACAACGACGCGGATCTGGAGCTGGCCTCGTCGGCGGTACGGGGGTTCTGGTACACGCATCGCGACGCCGCGCTGGTAAGGCTCGAGCCGCTCGCGGCGGAATCCCCGCATTGGTACGCGATCATGAATTCGGTCGCTGAGATTTGGGCCGCTCAGGACGCGCCGCTCGCGGCGACGATGGAGCGCTTGCAGACGAAGTGGCGCGGCGCGCCGCCATCCTCGCGGGGACGAGTCAGCAGCGACGTTGAGTCCACCGGCGAACGATTCGCGGCGCTTCTCGAGGCTCCTAATGAGACGGAGCGGCTGGCGGCCGCGTGGTGTACGTCCGAAGTGACGTTCTGGTCGTCGGACCTGCTCGTCGCGGATATGGATCCGCTGACGGCGTGGGATTACATGGTCGCAGTGGCGCGGAGCCCTCTCAGCGACGACGACTTGCGCACGTTCGGTGCGGGCTCCCCAGAGACTCTCTTGGAGGACCACGGCGAAGTGGTCATCGATCGCATTGAGGCGGATGCGCGCTCAGATGCCCGCGTCCGGCTGATGCTCTCGGGCGCATGGCAGACGGTACGAATGGACGACCGTCTATGGCAGCGCGTCGAGGACGCACTTGGCGAATACCGCGAGGGACGCCGTGAGAACGGGGGGCAGTCTCCACTTCTGCAGCAGATGCGGGAGCAGCGCATCTGGCCCGGCGTGCGCTATCCCGGTGGCAGGCAGCGACTCGAGGCGCTCCTGGGCGAAGTCAAACAGACGTACACGATCGATGAGGTCGCGAAGATCGTCGGACGGACGAGTCAGCAAGTGCATGACGAGATCGACACGGGCGCTCTGATAGAGGTCGGCCCGCCTTTTGCGCGGTCGGTCCCCTTGATCTCGCTGATCGCGTGCTACTTCCCCGACCTCCTGAACGCGAAAGACGGATCGAGCTGACGTCGCCGGGGACTCCCGGTTCATGAACGAGGTGTGCGTTGCCGTAGAGACTTCGCGTTCGCACAACTCGCGCGCACGGCGGCCCACCGGGGCCGCCGTGCGGCATTCCGGTAGCCTGAGCGCATAGCCCTTACGAGCGCGACCGCACCGACCGGCACGTCCTTCGCGGCGATGCGCCATGGCCCGTTCCGCGCGTACTTCACGACCGGGCTGCTCTCGATGATGGCCGACAACGTCGAGCACGTGATCTCGTACTGGGTGATCTTCCAGGCGTTCCACTCCCCCACGCTCGCGGGGTTCGCCGTCATCAGTCACTGGACACCATTTTTGGTGCTGGGCGTGTGGTTCGGCGGACTCGCCGATCGCTTCGACTGCCGCAAGATCATCGTCGCGTCGCAGCTCGCGTTCGTCGCGGCGTCACTCGCGTGGGCGCTGCTGTTCCTCACCGGCACACTGCAGACCTGGCACGCCGTGGTCCTGCTCATCGTTCATGGTCTCGCCGGGGCGCTGTGGTCGCCAGCGGGTCAGCTGATCATCCACGACATCGTCGGCCACGAGCAGCTGCAAAGCGGCGTGCGCCTCGCGGCCACCGGTCGCAGCATCGGCATCCTGTTCGGCCCCGCGGTCGGCGGCGCGCTGCTCCTCGGGCTGGGCCCGGCCTACGGCCTCATCGCGAACGCGTTCCTGTATCTGCCGATGACCATCTGGCTCCTCCGCACGCCCTACACCGGCCACCGCCGGACGGGCGCGAGCGACCAGAGTGCGCGGCTCTCGCTCGCCGACGCGCTGCGCACGCTGCGCGAGATCTCGCGCAACCGCGGCATCCTGGTCATGACCGCGCTCGCCGGGCTGAGCTCGCTGTTCGTCGGCAACGCGTACCAGGCGCAGATGCCGGAGTTCGCCGCGTGGTTCGGTTCCGCAAAGGACGAGATCACGTACAGCGTGCTGCTCACCGCGAACGCCGCGGGCTCCGTGCTCGGCGGCTTCGGTCTCGAGGCGCTCGCGTTCTTCCGCCAACCGCGCATCCGCACCGCGGTGCTGCTCGCGCTCGCGTGGGGCGTGTCGATCCTTGTGTTCGCGCTCACGCCGATCTACGGGGTCGCGGTGCTGGCGTTGCTCGTCGGCGGCGTGCTCAACATCGGCTTCACCTCGATGGCCCAGGCTTACGTCCAGCTCGAGGCGCCGCCGGCGCGTCGCGGCCGCGTCGTCGGTCTGTTCAGCATGTCGTGGAACGGGCTGCGAGTCGGTAGCGGGGTGACGGTCGGGATCCTCGGCGCGGCCATCGGCATCCACTACTCTCTCGCGCTGAGCGCCATCGCGTTCCTCGTTGCCGGGGTGGCGCTGTTCGTCTACGCGAATGGGCGCGCGCGGCAGGCGGTCACCGCCTAGAGAATCACGCCTCTGGAGTTGGCATGCCGATCAAGAGTCAGGCGCAGCGTCGCAAGTTCGCCGAGCTCCTGGTAGAGGGCAAGATCTCACCCGAGGTCTACGAACGCTGGAACCGTGGCGCCGGGTACAAGAAGCTTCCCGAGCACGTGAAGCCGAAGGCGAAATCCGAGACCAAGCGCACCTCGAAGGAGACGCCCAAGAGAAAGACGACCTCGAAGACCAGGGCCAAGGGGAAGACCTCGGCCCGCAAGACCACCAAGCGCTCGCGTCGCTGATCCGGCGACCCGACCTCGCTGAATGCGAACGCTCGAGACCGATCGGCTGATCATCCGTGCCTTCACGCTCCAGGACGGCGACACGTACGCGCGGTTGCTTGACGCGGCGTTCGGCCCGGACTCGTACGGATCCCCAGAGGCGAAGCGCGTGATGTTTGAGTACCAGGTCGTCGCCGACGCCGGCCTCGCGCTCCTGCATCAGCCTCCATACGGCGACCGCGCGATCGTCCTGCGAAGCGGCG
>VBEZ01000019.1 GCA_005882255.1 Chloroflexota bacterium
CGAGGATCAGCGCCCGCTCGCGCGTCATCGGGAGGCCTGGGCGCGGAGCTTGTCGATGCTTGCCGCGAGCGTCGCTTCGTCGACCGGCCCGATGTGCCGGCCGGCGATGATCCCGTCCGGACCGATGAAGTACGTCTCGGGCGGACCGAACACGCCGTACGCGAACGCGATGCGGCCGTCGTCGTCGCGCACGGTGGGCCAGGTCACGCCGTTCGTATTCACGTACGCGCGCGCCTTGTCCGTCGCGTCCTCGTAGACGATGCCGATGAACACGACGTCGCTGGTGCGGTAACGCTCCCACACGCGGACGAGAGCGGGGTTCTCCTCCTTGCACGGCGGGCACCACGAGGCGAAGAAGTTCAGCACCACGACCTTGCCGGCGTAGTCGCTCAGCGAGAGGGTGCCGGTGCCGTCCAGCCGATCGGCGGTGAACGCGGCGGCGGGCTTGTTCACGGTGCCGGTGCGGATGTCATGCGGATCGCGGCGGAACGACAGCATCAGCACGACGACGAGCGCGGCGATGCCGACGACGATGGAGTAGCGCAGCCACCGCGGCATCGGATCAGTCCCCGACCGTCGCGGGCGCTTCGGCGAGCCCATGCATGACCTCGCGGCGCTTCGGTTGCGGAAGCGCGGCGATCACCGCGCCTAGGCCGACGACCCCGCCGCCGAGCCAGAGCCACGAGACGAGCGGGATGACGAGTACGCGGACCGTCGCCCACGACCGCGCGGTCGTGTCGTACGCGACGAGGATCGTGTACACGTCGTCGTGCAGACCGGCGGCGATGCCGGGCGAGCCCACCGCCTGCGTCGCGTTGGGGAAGAACAGCAGCGCCGGGCGGAGCTGTTCGTCGGCGCCGTTGCCGGTGACCCGGAGGTCGGCGACGAGCAGATCGCGCTGGGGCTCGCTCACGCTGCGCAGACCGCCGAAGGCGACCGTGTACCCCGCCGCGTCGAACTGATCGCCGGCCCGGACCGTGCGTTCGACCTCGATCGTCTTCGACTGGCTCGTCGCCACCGCGACGGCGACGAGCACGATGCCGAGGTGCACCACGTATCCGCCGTAGCGGCGGCCGCTGCGCCGGAGCAGGTTCGCGAACGCGGTGCCGGCGCTCTCGCCGTGCAGCGCGCGTCGAGCGCGGATCCCGCGCGCGAACTCCTGCACGACGGTCGCGACGACGAACGCCGCGAGCGCGTACGTGAGCACCGCGAAGGCGCCGCCAAGTCCGGTCGCGACCGCGAGCAGCGCGCCGCCCGCGGCCGCGACGATGGGCGCGGTGAACTGCCGCTCGAGCGTGGCGCGCGACGCGCCGTGCCACGGGAGCTGCGGCCCGATGCCCATGAGGAACAAGAGCGCGAGCGCGAGCGGCACCTCGACGCGATCGAAGTACGGTCGTCCGATGGACAGCTGCGCGCCGCTCAGCGCCTCCGCGATGAGCGGGTAGAGCGTGCCGAGCAGGACGGTCAGCGTCGCCGCGACGAAGACGACGTTCTGAAATAGGAAGATCGCCTCGCGCGAAAGAGGTGTGCCGACGGCGCCGGTGTCGCGGAGCGTGGGCAGGCGCCAGAGCAGCAGACCGACCGAGAGGACGACGATCGCCACGAGGTAGCCGAGCAGCAACGGACCGATCGCGGACTGCGTGAAGGCGTGCACCGAGTTCACGACGCCGCTGCGCGTCAGGAACGTGCCGAGGATCGTGAGCGCGAAGGTCGCGATCACGAGCGACAGGTTCCAGCTGCGGAGCAAACGGCGCTTCTCCTCGACCATCACCGAGTGCAGGTACGCGGTCGCGACGAGCCACGGCATGATCGCGGCGTTCTCGACCGGGTCCCAGGCCCAATAGCCGCCCCAGCCCAGCACCGCGTACGACCACCACGAGCCCGCGACGATGCCGACGCCGAGCAGGGCCCAGGACACGAGCGCGAAGCGCCGCGTCGCCACCAACCAGCGATCGCCGCCCTCGCCGAGGATGAGCGACGCGATCGCGTAGGCGAACGGGACCGAGAACAGGACGTACCCGAGATAAAGGAGTGGCGGGTGCAGGGCCATGAGGGGATGGTTCTGCAGCAGCGGGTTGGGGCCGTTGCCGTCGAGCGGCACGATCTCGCTCCGCACGAATGGATCGGCGGCGGGCGTCGTGACGAGTAGAAGGAAGAACGTGAGCATCGCGAAGAGGACCGCGAGCGCGGTGGTTGCGAGCCGTGGGAGAGCCGGCGTGCCACGCCAGGCGACGTAGGCGGTCGCGCCGGCGAGGATCGCCGTCCAGAGGAGGATCGATCCCTCGAGCGCCGCCCAGAGCGAGACGACCGTGAAGAAGAGCGGCGTCTCGAGCGCGTTGTTACGCGCGACATAGGCGATCGAAAAGTCATGCGTGACGAGCGCGCCGATCATCGCGAGCGCGGCGAGCACGACGAGGAGGAAGGTGATGAGCGCCGACCACCGCGCGCTCGCGAGGGCCCGGCCGTCGCGCTTCGCGGCGGCGTAGGCGGCGGCGCCGATGCCCCAGATCGCGAGCGGCAGCGCCGCGCGCAGCGCGCCGGTGCCGAGGTCGGCGAAGCTGAAGCTCATGGCGTCTGGTGGCTCGGCGTCGCACCTGGCGACGGCGGCGCGTACTGCTCGTCGTGCTTCGCGATGACCTGCGTCGCGCGGAACGTGCCGTCCGCGGCGAACGTGCCCTCGACGACCGCTCCGGCGCCTTCGCGCAGCAGCGCCGGCGGCGCGCCCGTGCCGATGACCGCGACGCGTGTCGTGCCATCCGTCAGTACGAAGCGGAGGTCGCGCGTCTGGGGGTCGTAGCGCAGGCTGCCGGTCTCGACCTGGCCGCCGAGGCGCACCGCGGTGCCGGCCGCGATGTTCCGCTCGCGCGCTTCGGTCGGCGTGAGGTAGTACACCGCCGAGCTCGCGAGGTTCTGGACCGCGACGAAGCCGATCAGCACCGCGGCGGCGAGCACCGCGATCAGCAGGACGCGGCGCGCTCCCATGCGCTCAACTCCCACGGCGCCGGCGCAGTGAGATGAGGTACAGCGCGATGCCGCCCCACACCAGGACGTATGCCGCGACGATGAAGCCGAGATTCTCGATCACGCCCGCGCCTCGAGCGTGCGGCGCTGGCGGTCGAGCTCGATCGAGATGCGTTCGGCGAGGAACGCGAAGTACACGAGCGTGAAGGCGATCACGCTGATCCCGAGCGTCGTGCCCATCGCCGCGTCGAGCGACGGGCTTCCGCCGGCGCGCAGCACGGTCGGCAGCTGGTGCAGCGAGTTCATCCACAGCACCGACAGATGCACGATCGGGATGTCGATGACCGCGATGACGCCGATCACCGCGGCCCGCGTCGCCCGCCGCGAGAAATCGGTCGAGAGCGACCGCAGGAGCAGGTAGCCGACGTACATCATGAACATGACCGCCGTGGTCACCAGGCGCGGATCCCAGGTCCACCACACGCCCCATGTCGGCTTCGCCCAGATGGAACCCGCGACGATGAACATGCCGGTGAACAGCACGCCGACCTCGGCCGAGGCGATCGCGAGCGCGTCGAACCACGGTCGCCTTGTGAGCAGCCACCCGAGGCTCGCGAGGAAGACCACGAAGAACGCGAGATATGCGAGCCATGCGAGCGGGACGTGCACGTAGATGATCCGGTACACGTCGCCCTGCACGGCGTCGGTCGGCGCCCACACGAGCGCCATGAAGGTCGCGATGAGCGAGGTAGCGACCGCGAGGCGACCCAGCCAAGGGCGGACGCGGATGGTGGGGAAGGGCGCTGCAGTGGTTTCGATCATTCGATGGCCGCAGGGACGATGGTAAGGCCGAGGACCCCGTAGACGAGCGCGAACGCCGCGAGGATGCCAGCCCATCCGAGAGCCGCCGACGCGTCACCGGTCAGCGCGGCCGCCGCGCCCTGCGTGCATGCGACGAGCTGCGGCATGAGGATGGGGAACGACAGGATCGGAACGAGAGCGACGCGCGCGCGCACGCGCAGCGCGAGGAGCGTCACCAGGACGATGACCGGGGGCAACGCCAGGATCCCGAGCACGCCGACGAGCACGAGATGACCGGCGAGCGCGACGCCGAGGTCGAGCAACACGAGCGACAGCACCGCCGCCGCGAGCGCGACGATCGCCAGAACGATCGCGATCGCGATCACCTTGCCGGCGTACAGCGCCTCGCGGCCGCCGTCGAGCACGAGGACCGCGTCGATCGCGTCGTCCTCGAGCTCGCGGTCGAAGGAGCGCGTCGCCACCAGCGTCGCGGCGAAGAGGATCGCGATCCAATAGAGCGCGCTCGCGACACCGGGCTGTCGCGCCTGCCCCGGTCCGAACGCGAGGCTCTCCATGAGCACCAGCAACGCGGTGAACGTGAGCGCCGCGACGAATCCGTCGGGGCGCCGGCGTTCGGCGGCGAGCTCGCGGGCCGCGACGAGCAGCGCGCGGTCGAGAGCGTTCAAACTTCGCGCAGCGCCCCGTCGTCGAGCACGTAACGGTGGGTCGCGTCCTGGTCGAGCTCGTGGTGCATGTGCGTCGCCATCAGCACCGCCTGCCCGCGCACGAGCGCGGTGTTGATCGCCGCGCGCAGCCGGACGAGCGCGTCGGAGTCGAGGTCCGCGAACGGCTCGTCGAGCAGCACCAGCGGCATCTGCTCCGTTTCGATCCGCGCGAGCGACGCGCGGCGTCGCTGGCCGGCCGAGAGTCGCTCGATCGGGCGATCCATCTCGCCCGCGAGGCCCCATGCCCGCAGGGCGCCGGCGACGTCCCCCGCGCCGAGGCCACGGAACGCGGCGAGGAACGCGAGGTTCTCCCGCGCGGTGAGCCCGCTCAGCAGCATCGGGCGATGCCCGATGTACAGCGGTGGGCCGCCGGACACGCTCCGACGACCGCGCGCGAGCGGCGCAAGGCCCGCGAGGGCGCGCAGCAGCGTGGTCTTGCCGGCTCCGTTCGGGCCGCGCAGCAGCGTGAGACCCGGCCCAAGGCCCAGCGAGATCCCCCGAAGGATCGCTCGGTCGTCCAGGACGACCGTGACATCGTTGAGCGATGCGTTCTCCGGCACGCGCCGCATGATGGGGCGGCTCCTATGCCTCTGCAGCCTGGCCGTCGTTCTCCTGGTGGCGGCCTGCGCTCCCGAGCCCGCCGCGACCGACCCGATCGCACGAGGGCGGCAGGTGTATCGCGAGCTCGGCTGCGCCAACTGCCACGAAGGGAGCATCACCAACTTCTTTCGCCCGGTCGGGCCGCCGCTCGATCGTGTCGGGCAGGCGGCCGCCAAACGGGTCCCTGGCCTCAGCGCCGAGGACTACCTCCGTCAGTCGATCACCGATCCGGCCGCCTACCTGGTACCGGGGTACCCCGACTCGATGCCACGGGGGCTCGCCCGGGACCTTTCGCCGGAGGATTTGGCCGCTCTGGTTGCCTATCTGGCCTCGTTGAGATGAGAGATGGCTCCTAACGACCCCCTGCCGGAGACCGTTACGCCTGGTGGAAAGGAAGAGGATGCCGCTCTGGCCGTACGAGCCTCCCAGGGTGATCCGGCAGCGTTCGGACAGCTCTACGACCGGCATGTCAGCGCCGTCTACCGCTACGTGTATTACCGGGTGCGGGACGACGCCGAGGCGGAAGACCTCACCAGTGATGTGTTCATGAAGGCCCTGCGAGCGATCCCACGGTACGAGCCGCGTCAGGCCTTCCTCGCCTGGCTCTACCGCATCGCGCGCAACGCGGTCATCGACCACGTCCGCCGCGGCGCCCGCCAGGTCTCCTTCGAAGACGCCCTCCTGCACCCCGAGGTGCACAACGCGGTCGATCCCGACCTCGAGGTCCTCGCTGGCTCCGACAAGGCGACGCTGCGAACGGCGCTCGGACAGCTCACGCCGCTGCAGCAGGAGGTCATCGTCCTCCGCTTCCTCGAGGGTTACTCCACCGACGAGATCGCGAGGCTGATCGGCAAGCGCGAGGGCACCGTGCGCGGGATCCAGTTCCGGGCGCTCGGTGCGCTCCGTCAGCTCATCCCCTCGCGCGAGGCACTGGGTTGAGCCAGCGCCGACTCCCCGAACCACACCTCCGCGACGAGTTCCGTCGCGAGCTGCGCGCGCGTCTCATGCGCGAGGCCGCCGTCACGCTGACCGGGAAGCGCCGCGACAACGCGTGGACCGCGTGGCTGCGTCCCGCGCTCGCCGTCGGTCTGGCGGCTCTGGTGCTCATCGCGGGCGCCACTTCGGCCGCCGCCGGTAGCGTCCCGGGCGATCCCGCCTTCGGCCTCAAGCGCGCGATCGAGGAGGTCCGCGTCGCACTCACGTTCGACGATGTCGAGCGCGTACGCGTACTGGCCGACATCGCGGATCAGCGACTCAGCGAGCTCGCGCAGGTCGCAAGCCGCGACGACAAGGCGCCGACTGCGTCGGCGGAATACGCCGAAGCGGTGACGCGCTTCCGCGAGGCCGTCGACACGTTGCAGCAGGCCGCGCCCGAAGACAAGAGCGCGCTGGCCCAGGACGTGGCCGACGCCGCGCGCGAGAAGCACGAGATCGTCCTCGAGCAGCTGAAGGACCGGCTGTCGGAGAAGGCGAAGGATTCCGTCGACCGGGCGCTCGAAGAGGAGCGCAAAGACACGACGCAGAACACGAAGGACAAGCAGGACAACGCCGGGAATCCAGGCGCCTCGCCGAAGAACAACAACGCGTCGCCGCGGGGCAACGAACGGACGACCTCGCCGCGCACCGCGACGCCGCGGCCGACGGAGAAGCGGCCCTAGCGAGGCGGCGGCCCGGCGCTCCGCGGGATCTCGCCGTGACGCGGCTCGCGTCGCAGATCGATCGCCGGTATCGGTCCGTGCGGCGGGCCGGGCTGCGGCGGCGACAGCGGAGGCAGCTCCTCTGCGTCTGACTCGAAGCTCCATCGCGCGAGTGCGCCGATGCGTCGCGCGACGGAACGGATCGCGGACGCGATCGCGCCCACGATCCCTCCGGTCCTCATGGCCGGTACGTAGAGCAGTGGACGTGCCAGGTGGCACGATGGCTGCATGGCCAAGCGGGCATGTGCACCTGTAGGGTCTGCGTCAGCCAGCGCATCTTTCTGCGGATCCTGGCACTCCTGGTCGCATGACGTACGTCCTCATCGCGGAGGACGACGCCGACGTCGCCGAGCTGCTGCGCCAGGTCCTTAGGGAGCATCTCGACGTCGCGACCGAGAACGTCGCGAACGGCGCGCTCGTCATGGACTCCCTCGTCGCGCGTCGGCCCGACCTGCTCATCCTCGACATCGAGATGCCTGGTCTCAGCGGCCTCGATGTGTTCGACCTCATGCGGAACGACCGGCACTGGCAAGGCGTGCCGATCCTTTTCCTCACGGCTCTTCCTGAAAAGGCGTCGACGGCGAATGCGCCCGCCGGCATCCACGAGATCCTCGCAAAGCCGTTCGACATCAACCGCCTGCTCGCGATGGCGGAACGGCTGATGGCCGGCAAGCGCCCGGAGGTCGCGGCCTGAGCTAACCGGCCGTCCGCTCGGGTTCGTGCGCACGCACGAGCTGCGGCCAGCGTCCGCGCACCGCCGCGGCGATCCCCTCGGCGTCGAGGCCGTAGTGGCGCCGCCACAGCTTCTGCGCGCCGTGATCCACGTGCTCGTCGGGGATGCCCAGCATCTCGAGCTCCACCCGCGCGCCGCGTTCGTGGAGCAGCTCTGCGACCGCGGAACCGAAGCCGCCGGCCACGACGTGCTCCTCCACCGTCACGAATCGGGGCGTTCGCGCGGCGAGCGCCAGGAGACGCTCCGCGTCCAGCGGCTTGGCGAAGCGGGCGTTCACGACCGTGGCCTGCAGCCCCTCGCGGGCGAGCGTCTCGGCCGCCTCGAGCGCCGCGTTCACCGGTTGCCCGTACGCGATGATGACGAGGTCGTCGCCTTCCCGCAGGGTCTCCGAAACGCCGATCGGGAGCTCGCGGGGAGCCGCGGGGATCGTGACACCGAAGCCCGTGCCACGCGGGAACCGGACACCGATCGGACCACGCTGCGCAGCGGCGTGATGGTGCGCGGTCCAGAGCATGTCGCGTAGCTCGGCCTCGTCCTTCGGCGCCATGAGGGTGAAGCCCGGCAGCGGCCGGAGATACGCGATGTCATACAGACCCTGATGCGTCCGGCCATCGTCGCCGACGATGCCCGCGCGGTCCATGGCGAATACGAAGGAGAGATCCTGGACGGCGACATCGTGCAGCACCTGGTCGAACCCGCGCTGCAGGAACGTCGAGTAGATCGCGACAACCGGCACGATGCCCTGCGTCGCCAGACCGGCGGCCATCGTCACCGCGTGCTGCTCGCAGATGCCGACGTCGATGACGCGCTGCGGGAACTCGCTGAAGAGCGGAAGCATCCCGGTGCCGCCGGGCATTGCCGCCGTGATCGCGACCGTTCGTTCGTCGCTCTTCAGGATCTCGCGCACCGCGTCGGCGAATACCGCGGTGTACTGGGGCGCGGTCGCCTTCGCTGCGCCGGTCGCGGATACGCCGTGCCATTTCACGTTGTCGTCCTCGGCTGGACCGTAGCCGTGGCCCTTCTGAGTATGCACGTGCACGAACACCGGTCCGTCGCGGAAGTCGCGCGCCTTCGCGAGCACGTTCTCGACCGCGAAGAGATCGTGACCGTCGACGGGACCGAAGTACGTGAAGCCAAGCTGCTCGAAGAGCAGATTCGGGATGAGCAGCGCCTTGAGGCTGTTGAAGATGCGCCGCCGCGCTTCCTCGGCCAGCTCCCCGGCCGGCATGTGCTCGAGCACCTGACGCACGACATGCTTCGCGCCGCGGTACGGGGTCGCGGTGCGCACGGCCTCGAGCATCCGCGACACCGCGCCGACGTTGGGCGCGATGCTCATGCCGTTGTCGTTGAGCACGACGATCACGCGCCGGTGGTCGTGGCCCACGTTGTTCAGACCCTCGAACGCCATGCCCGCGGTCAGCGCGCCGTCCCCGATGACGGCGACGACATTCCACTCCTCGCCCCTGAGGTCGCGCGCGAGCGCCATCCCGTGCGCGGCCGCGATCGACGTTCCGGCATGGCCCGCGCCGAACTCATCGTGCTCCGACTCGGTCCGAACCAGGAATCCCGAGATGCCGCCGAGGTGAGCTCGACGGTGCCCAGGCTGGAGGAGATATGGCCGCCGGTGCGCTGGACCATCTCGACCGTGTACTCGCGGATCTCGCGGCACAGCTGCAGCAGCTCGTCCTTGTGGAGCGCGCGCAGATCGCGCGGATCGTTGATGCGCTCGAGCACGGTCACCGTGCCCATACTACGGGCGCGTGCTGGATCTTTCGTCTCATGCGGCGGTCATCACCGGCGCGACCGGCAACCTCGGAGCTGCCGTCGTCCGCGCGCATCTCACGCATGGGACGCACGTCGCCGCCGCGGTGCGCGATGCGGCGAAAGGTGAGGCCCTGCGCTCCTCGCTCGGCGACGTGGCGGGTACGTCGGAGGATCCGCGACTCCTCGTGATCGAGGCCGACCCCACCGAGGCCAGGGCGATGGATGCGCTCGTCGAGCGCGTGCTGCGCGCCTGGGGTCGGATCGACATCCTCAACAATCTCGCCGGTATCTTCAAAGCCGGACCGGCCGCCGACAGCGGTCTCATGCGCGAGCTGTGGGACAGCAACGTGCTCACCGCGGTGACCGCCAGCGCCGCCTGCCTTCGTCCGATGCGCGCGAGAGGGTACGGCCGCATCGTCAGCGTGTCGGCCATCGGTGCGCAGAAAGGCGGCCGGAACAACGCGGCGTATGCGATGTCGAAGAGCGCGCTCGTCCGCTGGACGGAATCCTGCGCCGCGGAGGTGAAGGGCGAAGGCATCACCGTGAACGCCGTGATGCCGACGACGATCGATCATCCGGTGAACCGCGCGCAGATGCCCAAGGCCGATCCGAAGCTCTGGCCGTCGCCCGACGAGGTCGCGAACGTCATCCTCTTTCTCTCATCGCGCGAGGCCAGCGGCGTGAACGGCGCGGCCATCCCGATCACGGCGCGGACCTAAGGAGGCAAGCGATGGACTTCCAGTTCCTGAAATTCATCCACGTGCTCCTCGCGATCGTCGCGGTCGGGTTCAACGCCTCGTACGGCATCTGGCTCGCACGTGCCGCGAGGGCGCCGCAGGCGACGCAGAGCTATGTCCTGCGCACGATCAAGTTCATGGACGATCGGTTCGCCAATCCCGCGTACGGCCTCCTGCTCATCACCGGCCTGTTCATGGTCTTCAGCGCGGGCATCCCGTTCAGCCGGCTGTGGATCGCCGCTGCCATCGGTCTCTGGTTCGTGCTCATGTTCGTCGGGATCGGCGTCTACACACCGACCCTGCGCGACCAGATCCGCGTGCTGGAGAGCGAGGGCCCGGGCAGCGAGGAATACCAGCGTGTTGCGGCGCGCGGCCGCAGCGTCGGCATCGTCCTCGCGATCATCGTGGTCGTCATCGTCTTCCTCATGGTGACGAAACCCGCCTAGCCGGCAGCCGATCGCGGAGCGCGTCCGCCCACTCGGCGTACGCCGTCGCCGACGGGTGCAGTCCATCTGGCGCGAACATCCCCCGGCGCAGCTGTTCGCGCATGAGAGCGAAGATGTCGACGTAGACAGCCGCGACGCGCTCGGCCTCTTCGCGGGCGATGGTGTTGAAGCGCTCGATCCGCGCGGCGATCGCCGACGGAGCTCCGAACGATGCGCCGGCGCGTGACAACGACCAATCCGGTTGCGGCAGCGCATACACGACCGCGGCGGAAGCGTCGGCACGCAGGCGCGCGTGGATCGCGCTCAGCTGCGCGCGATAGCGATCGTCCGACGAGCCGGCGACGATGTCGTTCGCGCCGATGAGGATCGTCACCAGCGTTGGGCGAAATACCGCGACCAGCGGCAGCTCCTCCGCGATGAGATCGTCGGTGCGGTAGCCGTTGACCGCCGGGTCGTTGAGCGTGACGACGCGGCCGCGGTCGGCCCAGAGGCGCACGAGCACCGCCGGAAACGAGCGATCCGGCGTCGTTCCGGTCCCGATCGTGAACGAGTCGCCGAGGGCAAGCCAGCGCTCCGTCGCAGGAATGCCGATGGAATGCTCCGCTGTTCTAGTCTGTGGAAGCTCTTTCCAGAAAGGACCGCTCTTGGCCGACTACGACCTCGTCATCATCGGCGGCGGCCCCGCCGGACTCACCGCCGGACTCTACGCCGCGCGGGCGAACATGAGCGCGGTCCTGCTCGAGGGCAAGGATGTCGGCGGCGAGATCCTCAACACCGATCTCATCGAGGACTACCCCGGCTTCGCCTCGGTCACCGGTGCCGAGCTCGCCCAGAAGATGGCCGAGCATGCGCTCAAATTCGGTCTCAAGATCAAGACCTATGCGCCGGTCAAGCAGATCCGCGTCGAGGGCGACCGTAAGGTCATCGAGCTCGAGGACGGCACCACGCACCGCGCCTACGCCGTGATCATCACCGTTGGCGGCGAGCCCACCAAGCTCGGCGTACCGGGGGAGGCGGAGTACCACGGCCGCGGTGTTTCGTACTGCGCCGTCTGCGACGGCGCGTTCTTCAAGGGCAGCGACCTCGCGGTCATCGGCGGTGGCGATAGCGCGTTCCAGGAGGGCCTGTTCCTCACGCGCTTCGCCAAGAAGCTGCACGTCGTTCACCGGCGTGGCGAGTTCCGGGCGCAGGCGATCCTGCGGGACCGCCTCCTCGCGAAGGATCTCGTGCACACGGTGACGCCCGCGACCGTGAAGGAGATCGGCGGCGACGGGACGGCGGTGAAATGGATCGACGTCGAACGTGACGGCAAGGTCGAGCGGATCCCGGTCGAGGGCGTGTTCGTGTTCGTCGGTTTCAAGCCGGTCGGCGGCCAGCTCTTCGCCGATCACATCGCTCACGACGAGAACGGGTACCTCATCACCGATCAGTTCATGCAGACGAGCATTCCCGGCGTGTACGCCGCGGGCGATACGCGCGCGCAGCTCGCCAAGCAGATCACCACCGCGGTGGGAGACGCCACGACGGCGGTGCTGCACGCCGAGCGCTACATCGAGGAGCTCAAGGACATGGAGCGCGCCTTCCCGCAGGCGCCGCGCGAGGTCGTCGCCGAGACGGCGAGCCGGATGAAGATCCTCACGTTCCCGCCCGGCGCGGTCGTCATGCGCCAGGGCGAGACGTCGGATCGCTTCTACGTCATCGCGAAGGGCGAGGCGATCGTCGTCCACCGCGAGCCGGACGGGTCGGAGCGGACGCTCAACACACTGCATGCCGGCGATTACTTCGGCGAGGTCGGCATTCTCACCGGACACGCGAGGAACGCGACGGTCCGGGCGAAGACCTCGCTCGAGGTCCTTGCGCTCGACGCTGACGGACTACGGTCGCTGATGTCCAGCTCGCAGAAGACCGGCGACGAGGTTGCGCGCGTCGCGAAGTCGCGCGAGCGCATCGAGGACGGAGCCGCGGACTAAACCGCGACGGGCGGCGCCAGCTCCTTGATATCGGCGATGAGCTCGTTGAGGTCGAAAGGCTTTTGCAGGACCTTGCGGATCCCGCGCTTTCGGAACTCGGGGCCGTACTCGCGCGACACCGCCGTTTCGAAGATGACCGGGACGCGCCGCAGCCGATCGTCCGCGTGCAGTCGGTCGTAGAGCTCGAGGCCGCTCATGCCCGGTAGCCCGACGTCCAGCAGGAGCAGGTCGGGCTTCACCTGCTGGCAGGTGTGAAGCGCTTCGGTCGGGCGCGTCACGAGGATGGCGCGGTAGCCGTCCTCGTCGTTGATCACGCCGGCGAGGAGCTCGCCGATCGGCCGGTCGTCCTCGACGACGATGACGATCCGCGTCCGTGTGTTACCGGCTGTAACCATGCCCTCCAGGCTGCGGATGCCGTGCCACGCCCGGGCATCATGACCCCACGCGGACGCGGTTATTGCAACGATCGTGTACCGGTCGGGACTGGTGCGGCGCCGATGGCCACGCCCAGCCAAGCAACCACACGCAATGTTTTCGGTTAGCGATCTTTGTGTGTGCGCTTTGCGTGCGCCGGCAGATATTGGTCGATGGCCGCGCGCAGCTGTTCCGGGTAGTAGGGCTTCGCGAGGAATCCGTCGCAGCCGGCCGCGATCGCACGGTCGCGGTCCGGGGGCGTCGCCGAAGCGGACACCGCGACGATCCGCATGGCCTTGCCCCACATCTCCCTGCGGACCGCACGAGCGAAGGCGAAGCCGTCGAGCCGCGGAATGTGCAGATCGAGCAGGATGAGCTCCGGGCGCGTCGCCTGGGCCACCGCGAACGCGGTCTCGCCGTCCATCGTCGTGATGGGCTCGTGCCGCGCCAGCCGCACGATGCGCAGAGCCAGATCCATGCTGGCGGCGTCGTCTTCGACGATGAGGATGCGCGCCATTAGTCCGCGGCTTCCGTTCCCGTTCCGGCCGCGGTCGTCTTGCTGCGCCCGCGTCCACCGCGCCGGCGTCCGCCGCGCGATCCGCGCCTGGTCCGCTTGCGTGGCGCCGCCGCCGCCTCGTCCGTCGCAGCGGGAGGGGCGGTGTCGTCCGCCGTTGCGGACGCGGCCGCGGTCGCCGTGGCGACGCGCTCGATGGCGTTGCCGTTGAGGCCGCCGAACTCGCCGAGGATCGCGCGGACCTCGGGATGATCGCGCGTGACGACGAAGCCGGCCTTCTTGCCGTGGTCCTCTGGCTTCATGATGCCGCGCTCCACGGCGCTGCGGATGTTCGACTCGAGCGCGTCGCCCTCGACACGCGAGAGGAGCTCGGCGAACAGAGCCGCGTTCACCCAGTCGGCGCGGTCGCCGTGCGCGCGCGTCGTGCTGACGAAGTTGAAGAGATGCGCGATGGCTGCCGCGGGCTGCCGCGCGTAGACCACGAGCGGGTGCTCGTCCACGAGCCAGCACATCGTGATCTCACGGCCGTCGCGCTGGACCGATTCGCTCTGGATGGCGCCGCGCTCTTCGGCGATGTTGAAGAGCGTTTCGAGCAGCACTCGCCGCTGCGTCCTGCCGCGTGCGATGCCACCGGGCTGGTCGGCGCGGGATAGCGGGTCGAGCACCGCCTCGACGACGGGGACACGCTTGGTGTCCTTGGTGACGGTGTTGATGCGCCGGAGCAGCCGTACGAAGTGGAAGTACGTCTCGGCCACGAGCGCCGAGCTGAAGTTCGGCGCGAGGAGCTGCTTCGCCTTGGCGCGGGTGCGGCCTTCGAACTTCGCCTCGCTGTGGCGCTGCTCGATCGCGGCGTCGATCCGCTCCTCGAGGACGCTGGATGCCTCCTTCTCGGACAGCGGCACGACCGAGCGGACGAAGTCGCCGCGCGCCATCGACGACGCGTGGATCGCGACGAGCTGATCGAGCAGGAGGACGGCGAGCCGGCGCTGCTCCTTATCCGATTCGGGTGATGCGGTCGGCACGACGGCCGGCACGATCGGTGGCGTGGCGCGCACGACCCGGCCACCGCCGCCGCCACCACCTCGTCCGACGCCGCGCCGCGCGCGGGTGCGTGCCGGAAGGGGCTCTTCGGGACGCCGCTCCTCTTTGCCGTGCTGCGTGTCGTCGGCGCGCAGACCACCGCGGGTCCAGCGCGCCTCGGGGATGAGGTCTTCCAGCAAGAAGACGTCGTCGCGCAGATGCGGCGACTCGCGCAGCTCGTTCGCGAGCGAGAGATCGCCCGCGACGAGATACACCTTCTTGTCCTCGTCCTTCAGCGCCTTGCAGAGGGCGTTCAGGTCCCGGTCACCGGAGACGATGAACCACACCTCGATCTCGGGCCGGTCCTTGTAGAGGAGCTTCATCGCGCGCGTGATGAGGACCGCGTCGGACCGGCCTTTGAGCAGCCGGCCGCTCATACGCTGCGCCACCGGGATCGGCTCGATGCCGGTGAACTCGAGCGCCATGAGCAGCGTCTCGTCCTGCATCGCGACCTCCTGTCCGAAGATCGCGAGCTTCACGCGCACGGGGCCGAATTCGGCGGCCTTTTTGAGTATGGCCTGCAGGATCGCGAGGGATGACGGCAGCGGTCCGGTCGTGTGCTGCCGCAGCGTGTAGTAGACGTTCTCCCAGTCAATGAGGAGAGCGACGTCGGGCAAGGGATTCTCCTATGGAGCGCACACGCCGCCCGACCCGTTCGCGGACCCCTTGCGGAGTCACGCGCTAGTTGCTCACCCTCGTCCAAACGCTCTTTGGCTCACGAGTTTTCGTGCCGCCGAAGCGCGGTCGGTACGCGAGCGCGTCCATCACGAACGCATTGGTCGTCGCGCGCGCCGTTTTGTTGTGATGTCAGTGTAGCCGAGAGGATGCGTACTGTGCGAGACAACTTGGATTTGCGCCCACCTCCGCCTCCGCCTCTTGAGCCCGGACGGGCGGCGGAGCTCCTCGCCGCGTGCGACGTTCGCGAAGCGATCCTCGGCGTGGTTCCGTGCGCGGGCGGCGTCACAAATGCGAACTTCGCTGTGACGCTCGCCGGTGGTCGCCGCGTGCTGCTGCGCGTCTACCACTGGCCGCATCAAGAACCCGACCTTGAGCGAGGCCGGAAAGAGGCGTTCCTTCACGAGCTGCTAGGGAGGGCTGGCGTCGCAGTGCCGCGTGTCCACGGCGTTGCGGCCAACGGTGAATGTGTCGTGCTGGACGCGCCGCCGACGCGAAGCTCAAGGGACCGCACGCCGTGTCCCGCCGTGGCGGCATCGCCGCGTACCGCACCCACAAGCATCTCGTCACGAGCGAGGGCACCGACGTGCAGCAGGAGATCGTCGAGTCCGGCGCGGGCCTCGCGGTCACCGCGGTGAAGGCCGGGGCGAAGCCGGCGCAGCGCTACGACAGCCGCCTGGTGCGCCAGGCGGGGTGGGAGTTCATCGAGCATCTCGATCTCGTCGCACGCGCCACGCGTTACCGCGACGACGCGGAGGCGATGCTCGACGCGCCGCTCGCGGCCGAGCGGCCCACCACGCTCGTCTTCACGCCGGAGTTCCTCGCGCTGCTGGTCCATGAATCGTGCGGCCATCCCACGGAGGCCGATCGCGTGCTCGAGCATGAGGTCGCGTTCGCGGGCACGACGTTCATGTGGCCGAAGGATCGTGGCAGGCTGCGCTACGGCTCGGAGCACGTCTCGATGACCGCCGACGCGACGATCCCCGGCGGCATGGGGACGTTCGGCTGGGACGACGACGGCGTCCCGGCGATGCGGACCAAGCTCATCGATCGCGGCACGTTCGTCGGTTACCTGACGTCGCGGGAGACCGCGGCGGCGCTGGACCTACCGGTCGCGATCGGCTCGGCGCGCGCCGAGGGCTGGCAGCACTTCCCGATCGTGCGCATGGTGAACGTCAGCCTCGACCCCGGAACGCAGCGCTACGAGGCGCTGCTGCGCGGTGTCGACGAGGGGCTGCTGATCGAGGCGCCGGCGTCCTATTCGCTCGACGACAAGCGTCAGAACTTCCACTTCTCGACACAGTCGGCGCGGCTGATCCGGAACGGCGCGCTCGAAGGCTACGCGCGGGGCGTCTCGTTCCAGTCGCTGACGCCCGCGTTCTGGGGGCGGTGCGACGGCGTCGCCGACGACTGGGAGCTGCACGGCTTCCTGTCGTGTGCGAAGGGCGAGCCGCTGCAGCTCATGCGCGTCGGGCACGGCGCGGCGCACGCGCGTTTCCGCGACGTGCCGATCGAGGTGCGCGGGTGACGGTCCGCGGCCGCGACGCGATGCTCGTGCCGCTCCAGGACGCTTTGCGTGACGTGAAGGCGGACGAGGCGGAGCTCCACGTTCACCGCCGCCGGTCGGCGATCAGTAGATACGCGAAGAACCAGATCCACCAGAACGCGGTCGCGGACGAGACGCTCGTGCAAGCGCGCGTCGTCGTCGCGAAGGCCGTCGGCATCGCGAGCGCGAACTCACTCGACCCGGCGGACCTCCGCCGCCTGGTCGCCGATGCGACAGCCGCCGCGCGCGA
>VBEZ01000020.1 GCA_005882255.1 Chloroflexota bacterium
GATTCCCGCCGATTCCACCTGTCAAGTGACGGGTTTCGTCAGGCGCGAATCTAGCCGCAGGCGCTCGACGGTAATACGTCGGCGGAGGCGAAAGGGGTCACGCGTGACGGAGGTTCAGCGAACGCGTGCGATGGAGGTGGCGAGCGGGACGGCGAGTGTGGCGATGGGCTGCCCGCTCATCGCGTCGAGGGCCCAGAGCTTCGTCCCATCGAGTGAAAGGGCGTAAAGGCGTCGACCGTCGGCGGTCAGGGCGATGCTTCGCACCGCGCGGTCCGGGACGAGATGCGCCTTCAAGCCGAGCGTCGCCGTATCGACGACGACGACCCCGGCTTCGGCGACGGCATACAACCGGTAGCCCTCGGGCGAGATCACCGCTGCGGTGGTGGGATCGATCGTCGCGGTCGGCGCAGCCACAGCGCGCTTCAGGTCATGCGTCGAGCGTCGCTCGAGCGTGTCGGCGTCGTACACCGCGACGACGCCCTGCACCGCGTTCGTCGCGTAGAGGCTTTTCCCGTTCGGGCTCAGCGCCAACGTCCAGAAGCCCGCGGCCGTCGAGCCGCTGCCGCTGGGCACGTCGAGGATGCAGGTCGCGTAGCGAGCGGTCACGTTGAGGGCGTGGACGAACGGATTCCCTCCGGGGTTGAAGTAGAAGCTGAAGTACCAGGCGTTGAGAGTTCCCGCGACCGACGCGTGGTACACGCCGGCCATAAGTCCTTTGGCGACGTTGTCAGGGGTCGAGAGCTCGACCTGCTTGAGATCGACGATGGGTGTCTCCGCGAGCTTGCCCATCGCGAGGTCGTAGAGGCGAACGTTGTAGCGGTTGTCGCGCAAGTGCTCGACGAGGTAGACCGACATGGCGTCGTCGCTCACGACATCGACGGTCATATCGCCAGTGACCGAGAGGGTTTTCGTCGCGCCGGTCCGGAGGTCGATGACCGCGAACGCGCTGCGACCCGCCGACGGCGTCGCCTCAAGGGCGAGAACGAATCCGTTCCGCGACAGACCGGTCGGCGCGACGCGATACGCGCTGCCGAGGTCGTATCGACCGGTCAGCGTGAAGGATCTGCGCTCGCCGCCCGTCGCGGGATCGATGACGCGAACTGTCGTCGTGTCACCTGGCTCGACGGCGTAGTACGCGGACCAATCGGGCGCGGCCACGCCGCGCGGCAGGTCGCGCACCGTCGCCCCGCTCTGTCCGACAACGGTCACGCCGCGCTCCGTCGCAAGGTAGACCTGCTCGGTCGCTGGGGGCGGCGCGGCCGTCGCAGATGTCCCGCCGGTCGCCGGAGGCGAGCCGCAGGACGCGAGGATCGCGGCAACGACGAGGGTGCGGGCGGCTGTGCCCATCGCCCCCCATACAAAGGGCGGGCGGTCGGGGTTCCCTAGCGGAAGCTCGCGGCGATCCGGAGCGCGTCGTCGCGCGATACCTGCGCCTCGAGGCGGAACGTCACGCCGTCCTGCTCCCAGAGCAGCGTGTTGCCGGCGAGGCGCAGCGTCTCGCTCTGCGGGTTGCCGGCCTCGTCACGGTAGAAGAAGAGGTGCGGCTCCCCTTCGATCCAGAACCCCTTGCCGCCGTTCACCGTCACGTCCTCGATCCGCGTGCCGGCACCGGCGACCTTGCCGAACAGGCTCTCGTCGACCCGCCCGCGGAACTCGACCACGAGCGCGCTCACGCCGGCTTCCCGCGACACCGGGATCCCCGCGCGGCTCGTATAGACGAGCGTCACCACATCGTGCGTCCCGCTCGGGCTCTTCCCGCGATAGACCTCGTCCGGCGCTCCCAGGCGGGGATCGGTCGGGGCGAGCACCGTGAAGTCAGCGCCGCGACGCGCGTCATCCAGGGTCGTGAGCGCGCCGGCGAAGGTCGCACGGGGAACGGCGGTCGCGACGGGTGTCGTGATCGACGGCGCGCGGAAGATGTCGATCCCGCGGACGTGTAGGAACTGGATCGCGGCCGCGCGCGCGTCGGGGTTCGCCAGGGCGACCGCGAGCGCGAGCACGGCGAGCGTCGCGAGGATCGGCGCGAACGCGTACCGAGGCGAACGCAGCGCGTCCCACCAGCGGCCGGCGCGCGGCTCGCGCAGCCGCGCGCGCACGGCGTCGGCGAGGCGCGTCGGACGCGGATACGCGAGGCGCTCACCGACGTCGGCGAGCGCCGCGTCGAGCTCGTGCTCGGTCATCCGCTCACGCGTCATGCTGCTCGTCTCCTTCCATCGCCTCGCGTAACCGAACGATCGCGCGGGACAGGCGTGACTTCACCGTACCGCGAGCCACGCCCAGCGCGTCCGCCATCTCGACCTCGGAGAGCTCGAAGAAGTAGCGATATGCGATGACGAGTCGGTCCTCCTCGCGCATCCGCCGCAGGGCTTCCAGCACGACCTCGCGCCGCTCGCGAGCGAGGGCCGACGCCTCGGGTGACAGGGCCGTGTCGCCCGAGGCGCGGTCCTCGATGACGCTGAGTCCGACCGTCGGTCGCCGGCCAGCCGCCTTGCGGCGGTTGATTGCCTCGTTCGCGACGATCCGGAGCAGCCAGGGGCGGAAGGGCGCGCCGGTGCGGAAGCGGTCGAGCGCGTAGTACGCCTTCACGAAGGCGTCCTGCGCCACGTCCTCGGCGTCCGCGGCGGTGCCGGTGATCACATAGGCCGTGCGCGCCGCGATCGCTTGATAGCGCGTCACAAGCTCCGCGTAGGCGTCGTGATCGCCATTCCTCGAGCGTTCCACCAGTACGGCATCCTCCGTCGGCCGGCCCTCCACGGAGTCGGTTCTTACCCTCTGTACAGCGCCGGCCACGCCAGGTTCCCCGCCCGCCCCTAGACCTTGACCAGATCCTGGAGCAGCCGGTAACGGGTCGCGACGTCGTCTGGGGTCGCCGCCTCGATACCGTCCACGCTGAAGCGCTCGACCGCGAACGAGGCGCAGACGGTGCCGTGCAGCGTCGCGCGGCGGAGCGCGCGGTCGTCGACCGTGCCCGTCGCCGCGAGGTGGCCGAGGAATCCGCCGGCGAAGCTGTCACCCGCTCCGGTCGGATCGGTGACCTCGTCGAACGGGAAGGCCGGCGACCAGAACGAGAAGGATCGCGTGAACAGCACCGAGCCGTACTCGCCCCGCTTCACGACAACCGCGCGCGGCCCCCGCGCGAGGATGTCGCGCGCGGCCTTCGCCACGCTGACCGTGTCGCACAGCTGCCGCGCTTCGGACTCGTTCACGCTGACGATGTCGACGTGCGAGATGACCTCCAGTAGCGCGTCGCGCTTGTGATCGATCCAGTAGTTCATCGTGTCGAGCGCGACGGCCTTCGGCGCGCGCACTCGCCGCAGGGTCGCGAGCTGGATCTCCGGATCGATGTTGGCGAGGAATACGAACTCGCTGTCGGCGAATGAGTCGGGCACGCGCGGCTGCCAGTCGGCGAACACCCCGAGGTCGGTGTTGATCGTCTCCGCGGTGTTCATCGCGTAGTCGTAACGCCCGAGCCAACGGAAGGATCCACCGCTCCGCCGCTCGAGCCCGGCGAGGTCGATACCGCGCGAGCGCAGCCGCTCGACGTCCTCTTCGCGGAAGTCGTCGCCGATGACGCCGACGAGCCGGACGGGCGCGTACAGCCGAGCGGCGATCGCGAAATACGACGCCGCCCCGCCGAGCACGTTGGTGCGATGTTCGGCCGGCGTCTGCACGTCGTCATACGCGAGGGAGCCGACGACGAGGATGTTCGACACCTAAGACGCCGGGCCCATGAGCGCGCCGACGAGCGTGAGGAATGCGAAGCTCGCGGCGACGCCGAGAGCGACCCAGTCGACCTCGGTCACCCGCTCCGCCACCGGCGTGCCCGGACGCGCGCGCCAATACGCGTTCAGGCCGCGCTGTCCGTACAGGATGACCGCGGTGCCGGCCGCGAGCTCGATGGCGTCGAGTGCCTGGAAGATCGGCTCGCTCGAATAATGCGTGAAGGTCAGCCACCAGATCCCGGTGCCGATCGCGCCGGTCAGGGCGTCGACGCCGCGAGCGGCATCGACCTTGCGTCGCAGCGCGTCGATCAGCGCGAAGTGGCGGTAGGCCTGCCACACGCCGTACACCGGCACGAAGATGGAGAGCGCGTGCGCGAGCGGCTGCATGCCGGCGTCGCCCGTCCCACGCGCCATCGGCGACGAGCCGCCGTCGTCCGTCTCGCGCTTCAGCTCGGCCCACGAGAGGCCGTACCAGATCGGGATGTAGGCGCCGAGCGAGAGGACCGTGAGGGCGCCGACGAGCCACAGCGGGCGGCGCCGCGGTTGCTGGACGACCGGTGTGTTGTTCACACCGCGCCGTCGCGGCGAAGCGCCGCGATCTCCTCCTTCGTGTATCCCAGCTCGCGCAGGACCTCATCGGTGTGTTCGCCCAGCTCCGGCGGATGGCGGCGCACCGAGGGCGGCGTACCGGAAAGCCGCACCGGAATACCCGGAGCGCGCACGCGGCCGGCGGTCGGATGATCGACTTCGGCGACGAGACCAAGATGCCGGACGACCGGATCCGCGAAGACCTCGTCGAGCGCGTTGATCGGACCGACCGGCACGTTGGCTTCGCGGAGGCGCCGCACGACGTCCGCTTTCGTCAGCGTGCGGATCCGCCGCTCGATGATCGGAACGATGTCCCTCCGGTGCGCGACGCGTTTCGGATTGTCGGTGAAGCGTTCGTCCTCGAGCAACTCCTCGAGATCGAGCGCGCGACAGAACCGTTCGAAGAGCGCGTTGTTCGCGACGCCCACGTTCACGTGGCCGTCGCTCGCGCGGAACGTCTGATATGGAACGATCGACGCATGCACGTTCCCCTCGGGTCGCGGGACCGTCCCGTCCGCGAAGAAACGCGCGGCCTGACGTGAGAGCAGCGCGACCTGGCCACCGATCATCGTCGCGTCGATGACCTGGCCCTCGCCGGTGCGCTGACGCGCATGCAGGGCGGCGGCGATCGCGAACGCGGCGAACATGCCCGCGACCATGTCCGCCTGCGGGACGCCGACCATCACCGGATCGCTCCCGGGCTCGCCGGTGAGGCTCATGATCCCGCCCATTCCCTGCACGATGAGGTCGTACGCTGGCCACGCGCGACCCGGGCCGTCCTGGCCGAACCCGCTGATGTGGCACAGGATGGCGCGCGGATTGACCCTGCGCACGCGTTCGTCGGGAAAGCCGAGGCGCGCGAGCGTGCCGGGACTGAAGTTCTCGACGACGACGTCGCATTTCTCGATGAGCCGCTCGAGCACGCGCTTGCCGTCCGGATTCTTGAGGTCGACGGTCACGCTGCGCTTGTTGCGATTGATCGAGAGGTAGTACGCGGAGATCCCCTTGACGCTGGGCGGCGCCCACTCACGTGTCTCGTCACCCGACCCGGGCATCTCGACCTTGATCACGTCCGCGCCGTGATCCCCGAGCATGAGCGTGCAGTACGGCCCCGCCAGCGCGCGCGTGAGATCGAGGACGCGTATGCCGTCGAGCGCGCCCGGTGGCTGTCCGATCACGCGCGGAGAGTACCGTTGACGCGATGGCGGAGCTGCTTCCGCTCTTCCCGCTGACCACCGTGCTGTTCCCCGAGATGCTGCTTCCGCTGCACATCTTCGAGCCGCGCTACCGGCTGCTCGTGCGGCGCTGCATGGACGACGACCGGCCCTTCGGAGTCGTGCTCATCCGCTCGGGCCAGGAGGTCGGCGCGACAGCCGAGCCGCATGCGATCGGGACGGAGGCGAAGATCATGGCCTTCTCGCCGCTCTCCGACGGCCGCTCCTACATCGTCGTGCGCGGGATCCGCCGTTACGCGCTGGAGCAGGCGATCCCGGACACCGAGCCCTACCTCGTCGGTCGTGTTCGCTATCTCGACGAGCCGGAAGGCGCGGGAGCGCTCGAGCGCGCCGCGCTCGCGGTCGAGGCGTACGGCCAGTACCTCGTCGCCGTCATGGCGGTCACCGACGACGCGCGCGGCGACCGCGCCATCGTCGACGAGCTCGCGACGGTGTCCCCGCACGAGGCGTCGTATCGGATCGCCGCGAGCCTCGCGGTGGATGCGACGGAACGCCAACGGCTGCTCGAGTCGCCGAGCGATGCGGCGCGCCTCGAGGCGGAGAAGAACCTGCTCGAGCGCGAGACGACGCTCCTGCGCGACCTGCTCGTGCGCCTTCGGGCCCACGGCGAAGGACGCGTGACCCTGAACTAACCCAGGCCATCCGAGTAGCGGACGACGCCGGCCGTGATCGTCGCGCGCACGCGGGCCTCGAGCAGCTCGTCCTCCGCGCAGCGCGCGAGATCGCGGTCGACGACGGTCGCGTCACAGCGCATCCCGACGCGAAGAGTTCCCGAGACGCGCTCGTTCGACATCGCGTACGCCGGACCGGCCGCGTATCCCGCGAGCGCCTCCTCGATCGTGAGGCGCTGCTCCGGTCGCCATGGCTCGTCGTCCTGCGGCCGCCGCCGCGTCACCGCGGCGTGGATGCCGAGCAGTGGATCGATCGGCTCGACCGGCGCGTCCGATCCGAAGGCGAGCACCGCGCCGGTGCGGCGGAGGGTGCGCCAGGGGTATGCGCGCGGCACGCGCGACGCGCCCCAGTACCGATCAGCGAGATCGCGGTCGCTCGTCGCGTGGATGGGTTGCATCGAGGCGACGATCCCGAGCGCGCCGAAGCGCGAGAGATCATCGGCGCGCACCAGCTGGACGTGCTCGACCTTCTGCCGCAGCTGCGGCGCGCTGGCACGGGTGGGCTCGATCGCGTCGAGCGCGACGTGCACCGCGCGATCGCCGATGGCATGGATGGCGACCGCGATACCTGCGGCGGCCGCCACCGCGACGTCGTGCGCGAGCTGACCCGGCTCGACGGTGAGGATGCCGCGGTCCCGTGAACCCTCGTACGGCTCCTCCAGCGCGGCGGTCTGCGAGCCGAGCGCCCCGTCGGTGAAGATCTTGAGGTGCCCGGTGCGCAGCCACTCGTCGCCCTCCCCGGTGCGCATGCGCTGCGCGAGCGCGTCGGCGAGCCGCGCGTGCGGGATGCCCATGTAGACGCGCAGCCCGAGCTCACCGGCGTCGCGCATGCGCGCGAGCACCGCGACGGGCGAACGACCGAGGAACTGGTCGAGGTCCTCGAGACCGGTGATGCCGCGGCGCCAGGCTTCCGTCTGGCCGCGCCGCGCGTCGGCCAACATCTCGTCGTCGGTCGGCGGCGGGATCACCACGTCGGCGAGGGCGTTCGCGTTCTCCTGGAGCACGCCGGTCGCCTCGCCGCGATCGTCGCGGAAGATCGCGCCGCCGTCGGGGACGGCGGTGTCGCGTGTGATCCCCGCCTGCGCGATCGCGGCGCTGTTGAGCCAGCGTGAGTGGCCATCGCGGCTCCGCAGCACCGCCGGATGGCCGTCGGTGACGCGATCGAGATCGACCGCGGACGGCCAGCGTCCCCAGGTGTTCTTGTCGAAGCGGCCGCCGAGGACCCACGCGCCTTCCGCGAGACCGCGCGCGTACGACGCGATGCGGTCGAGCGCGTCCTCCAGCGTCGCCGTGCTCGCGATGTCGAGGCGCGACATCTGCTGCGCCCACCAGACGAAGTGGACGTGCGCGTCGAACCAGCCGGGCA
>VBEZ01000021.1 GCA_005882255.1 Chloroflexota bacterium
CGCGGAGCGGCACGAACCTCACCGGGCCGTGGTGCTCCACGCGACCGCGCGCGTCGCGCACGACGAGCTCTTGCAGATCGAGGTCGCCGATCGGAGCGACAATGCGCCCGTCGGCGGTCAGCTGCTGCAGGAGCGCCGGGTCGATCGCGGGCGTCGCTGCGGTGATAAGGATGCGGTCGTACGGCGCCTCAGGCGGATAGCCGAGCGATGCGTCGGCATGGATGACGCGCACGTTCGCGTAGCCAAGGCGTCCGAGCCGCTCGCGCGCCGCATCGGCGAGCGACGCGTGGCGCTCGATGGAGATGAGCTCGCGCACCAGCTCCCCTAGCACCGCGGCCTGATACCCGGAGCCCGTTCCGACCTCGAGCACGCGGTGGTCGG
>VBEZ01000022.1 GCA_005882255.1 Chloroflexota bacterium
GCCGGTGCGGATGACGTCGCCCTCTTGCATGAGGTCGCCGTCGCGACCCATCGCGAAGCTGCTGCCGTCGTGACTGACCGCGACGACACCGTCGAGGACCTCGAGCGTGCTCGACGAACCGAGCGCCTGCGTCGGAAAGAGCAATGCGACCGCGCCGGTCATGACCAGCGCGAGCACCGCGGTCAGGCCGAGCAGCAGCAGCGCGCGCGCGGTACGACTCTTCGGGAGACGGATCGGCATTGGCGCGAAAGTATGGCGGTGAGTTTCGTGCGCGCCGTGTCAGACGAGGAGATACAGGCGAGTGATCGTCTTTACGCAGACGGTGTCATCGGGGCGGAAGACCGGACCTATCGGCCGCCAGTCGTCTAAGATTCATGAGACGGGACGCCTCCCGTCGGTCACGGCGGCTATGGTGTAATGGCAGCACTAGGGGTTGTGGACCCCTCGGCGGCGGGTCGGAACCGCCTAGTCGCCCCCGCGAATTGCGTCTACCAGATCACAGCATTGACAGCGACAAAGCGAATGGTCGCGAAGCGCGGATCACGCCGCTGCGCTAAGGCTTCTTTCCACCCAAGAGCGCATCCACTGGGCTCGGCGTCGTCGAGCTCGGCGAGCCGTTCGATTGCTTCACGTCGGTCTTGCCATCGGCGGCTCGCGTCAGATCGACGCTCGCGCGGCCCTGACCGTCCTTGTCGGCGGTGACCCTGCTCTGCGCCTTCACCGGCTCCCTGCCCCGGTCCTCGACCATCGTCTGCACCTCGACCTCGCCGCCGTCGGCCTTGCGCACCAGCGCTTCGAGGCGACCGTCCGAAACGTTCGGGAGCACGATCTGGAGCTTTCCGTCGTTCGTCTTCAGGAGCTGCGCGCCCGGTGTCTCGAGGTGCTTCTTCCCGTTCTTGTCGATGCCGTTCGCGCGTCCCTGCGCGTCGACGACGAGCGAGCTCTGATCGTCGAGCGTCACCGTGACCGTGCGCTCCGGCTGGGGCGCCGCCGCGGCGGGCGCCGGGCGCGCGTTCTTCTTCTGCTCGTGCGTCCTGCCGGCCGGCACCGGCACGTCGACCGTCTGGCCTTGGTGGTCCGGGTCCGCGACCCGATCGACCACGGTGCCCTCGGTCGTCGTGACGATGGTCCGCTCACTGTCGCTGTCCACCTGGAACGCGGTGCCGCGCACGGACGCGGTGCTGGCCGGCGTCTTCACCTCGTACTTGGAGTTGCCGGTGATCAGCTTGGTCACGACGTGCCAGGTGCGGCCGAAGTTCTGCTGCATCAGGACGATGGTGCTGCCGTCGCTGAGCGCCGAGGCCTTCTCGATCGTGAGCTCGGTGTTCGGCTCGATGCTGACGGTCGAGCCTTCGAAGTACGTCAGGACCGCGCGCGAGTCACCGCCGGTGCGCACGGTGTCACCCGCGACGAGGACCTCGCCGTCGGTCGCGGTCACGAACGACGCGGTCGCGCCGTGCCTGACCTGGATGTCGCCGGAGATGATCGTCACGGTCGTCGCCGCTGCCAGGGCGCGGCCCCCGAAGCCGCCGCCCAGGCCGAACGCCATGAACAAGAGCAGACCGAAGACGACGGGCCCGATCGCCTTTCGCAGCCGACTCGAGCCCGCCCGTCCCCCCATCCACACCACGCCAGCGGTTCTCCCCACCTTCACCACCGCGGGTGAGTCTGGTGCGGGGGCATCACCCGCTCATCCGCCGTTCGGGGGAGTCATTTGTCTCAGGGGCGTAGCAGGCGCGTTAGTCGCGCGGCGGCGAATACTCCGAGAGCGTCACGAGGAACGGCCGCGTGCGGCCGGCCTGGATCGTGAGCGGCTCCGCGAGCGCGGCCTTCGCGAACACCGCGATGCGCAGGCCGTGGAGCCGCTCGGTGCGGCGCTGCCACTGTGTCCCGCAGACCGGACACACGAAGGGTCCGTCCGCCATCCGCTCACCGTGCGACAGCAGGATCTTCGCGCAGCACCGCTCCACGTTGGGTTGGTGGCCGTCGGCGGCGCCGAGGTACGGGAACGACGCCTGCGGCCCGACGCGCGTGCGGCGGGTGAAGATCCGTCCGTCGCCGCGTCGATAGGTGTCGGTGTCCGTCTTCTTCCACTCCGTCGCGCACTCCGGGCAGCTGAACGAACGATCGGATTTGTAGAAGCCGCCCCACTCGATGATCCAGTCCTCGCAGCAGTCCGCGAGGATCACGCGCTCCGTCATGACTCACCTCGCAGCAGCCAGCACAGGATCGCCTTCTGCGTGTGGAGACGATTCTCGGCCTGATCGAAGACCACGCTCTGGGGACCGTCGAGCACCTCGTCGGTGATCTCCTCGCCGCGGTGCGCCGGCAGGTCGTGCATCACGATCGCGTCCGGCTTCGCGTGGCGGAGCAGCGCCGCGTTGACCTGGTACCCCATGAACGCGCGGCGCCGGCGCTCGTACTCCTGCTCCTGACCCATGCTCGTCCACACGTCGGTATACACGACGTCGGCGTCGCGCACGGCTGCGATGGGATCGTTGCCGAACACGATCGAGCCGTTCGCCTCACGGGCCTTGCGCTCCGCCAGCTCGCGGTAGCGCGGCGTGGGCTCGAAGCCCGCGGGCGTCGCGACGCGCATGCGGGCCGACCGCAGGACGACGGCGAGCATGAGCGAGTTGAGCACGTTGTTCCCGTCGCCGACGTAGGCCACGGTGACATCGCGCAGGTCGGGTCCCTTCTTTTCGCTGATCGTCAGGATGTCCGCCAGACCCTGGCAGGGATGCGAGAGATCGGAAAGTCCGTTGATCACCGGGATCGACGCGAAGCGCGCGAACTCTTCGATCGTCTCGTGGGCGTTCGTGCGCAGCACGACGGCGTCGACCATGCGACTCACGACCCGTGCCACGTCGGCGACGCTCTCACGCCGGCCGAGGCCGACCTCCTGCGGTGAGAGATACACGCAATGACCGCCCAGCTCGGTCATCCCGACGTCGAACGACAGCCGTGTCCGGAGGCTCGGCTTCTCGAAGATCTGCGCGAGCGTGCGCCCCGCCAGCAGCGGCTCGCGACGCGGGCGCGCCGCCTTGAGCGCCGACGACCGTTCGAGCAGGTGCGCGAGACCACCGCGATCGAGGTCGGCGATCGAGACGAAGTGGCGCGCGCGCGCCGCGACGGCCATCAGAGCGCGCGAAGCGCGGGACGGCGACTCTGCTCGACGAGATCGACGAGCGCGCGTGCGACGCGCTCGGGGTCATGGCGGATCGTGTCTTGCTTGAGCCAGAGGTCGCGTGGCCCGCTCCACTTGTCGATGATCGGCGCGGTCACCGGGCGCACGCCGAGCTCGCGGATGCGGTCGAGCTCCTCGGCGGTGGGGTCGAGCAAACCGAGTCCCTTCTCCGCGTAATGGTCGCGAAGGTGCGCCGGCGGTGGGTCGTCGTTCACGAGCACCGCGTCGAGACCCGACCCGCCGAGGTAGTCCTGCGCCGCGCGTACGTGATCGGAGAGCGTGAGGGTGTCGGTCTGCCCCGGTTGCCGCGTCGTGTTCGCGACGTAGACGACCAGACCGTCGGCATTCGCGATCGCCCGGGCGATGTCGGGCACCAGGAGACACGCGCACAACGTCGTGTAGAGGCTGCCCGGTCCGAGCGTGATCAGGTCGGCCGACGCGATCGCCTCGACGCTACCCGGCGTGGCGGCGACGTGCGCGTCCTTGAGGAACACGCGCTCGATCGGCGCCTTGCCGGTCGCGCGCACGCTCACCTCGGTCTCGACGACGGTGCCGTCGGTCAGCTCGGCGCACAGGTGGGTGTTGTAGAGGGTGACGGGAAGGACGCGGCCGCGGAGCTTCAGCAGGCGCGATGCCTCCTCGACCGCGACGAGGAACGACCCCTCCTGTTGCGTGAGCGCCGCGAGAAACAGGTTGCCGAACGCCATGCCGTTCAGGTCCTCGCTCTTGTCGGTCTCGAAGCGGTGGTTGAAGAGGCGCGCGAGGACCGGATCGCCCTCAGCAAGGACGGTCAGCGCGTTGCGGATGTCGCCGGGCGCCGGAACGTCGAGCGCGATGCGCACCTTGCCCGTCGAGCGTCCGGAATCGGTGACCGCGATGAGGCCGGTGATGTCCGAGGTGTAGGCGCGGAGGCCGGCCATCACGGTCGGCGCACCCAGCCCGCCACCCACACAGACGATCTTCAGCGCGTCCATCGCGGCATCTTCGCAGATATGCACACCCTTGCTAGCCTGAGCGGAAGTGAAGCGTGCAGGCACGTTCCTCCCGCTGTGGGCGCTCCAGTTCGTGATCGGCATGTTCGCCGTGCTCCTCGCCGTGGGTATCTTCGCCGCGGTGATCGGGAGCGTCGTTCGGGGGCCCTCGACGTTCTTCGACGAGGTCGGGAAGACCGTCGCGCGGATCGCTCCGCAGCCGAAGGCCGACATCCGAAGCGACGCCGATCTGAAAGCGGTCATCAGGGCCCTTCCCGATGGACGCTTACGGGTCGCGAGCATCATCACCGAGCAGGACCGCGTCGTCTTCACGGTCACGGCCGACCGCGCGGCGGTGAAGGCGGCGGTCCAGCCCGGCGACGAGCTGCGGATCTCCCGCGGCGGCGACGTCGAGATCGCGCCGACCGGCATCCCGGGACTCGTCGACCGGATCCAGCAGGCGATCGACGATCTCCGGCGGTCGTGGTTCGGGAAATAGCGCCCAAACGAAAGGGCCGCTCAGCAGCGGCCCCTTTCGACCAAGTTGAGGCGCGGCGGAACTAGCTCGCCTTGCGGAGCTGCTCCAGCGCGCGGCGCGCGACCACCTGCCGGGCGACGAGCTCGCCACGCCACTCCTTGCGGCGCTCGAGGGCCCGGCTGAATCCGCGCTGGTAGGACCCTACGGCGAGGAAACCGACGACGACCATCCCAAACGCCGTACCGAAGACGAGACCCGCGAGGAACGCGTCCATGACCGCCGTCCTTTCCCGCCGCGTTGGGGGCGGAGCCTTCGCTGAACAGGCGTCATGAGCAACTGTTGTGCCACGTTTTCACGCGGCCGGCGGTGCACACCGTCGCCGACGGGCGACCACCGCGATGCTCGCGCCGTTGACGAAACCGATACCCGACGTCCCGCTGGAGCGCCGGCGACGCTCACGCTCCTCACGTTCCCGCTCGTCGCGTTCAGGTTCGCGGACGGCGCCTTGAAGCGTCGCTCTCGCCGCCGCTACAGTGCGTCACGAATGCTCAGGGCCTGAACCCGCCGACCGCGCCATTGGCGCGGTCTCTTTGTGTCCGAGAGGAGGGAAGCCATGCGCCTGTCGCTGCTCCCGAAGAAGAGCTTCTTCTTCACCCAGTTCGACAAGCACGCGACGAACAGCCTCGAGGCGGCCGTCGCGCTCGAGCGTCTCCTGAGCGACTTCACCGAGGTGGAGCGCAAGGTCCGCGACATCCACGCCATCGAGCACTACGGCGACCAGCTGACCCACGAGATCTTCAAGAGCCTGAACGAGACCTTTGTCACGCCGCTCGACCGCGAGGACATCATCGGCATCGCCTCGAGGCTCGACGATGTCGCCGACGTCGCCTACGACGTCAGCGAGGTCATCCTGCTCTACAAGGTGGGGACCGTTCGACCGCAGGCGATCCGCCAGGCCAAGGCTCTGGTCGGTGCCGCGACGGAGATGGTCGCGATGATGAAGGCCCTCGAAGGGCTCAAGGGCCTGGAGCCGTACTGGATCAAGATCCACACCTACGAGAACGAGGGCGACCAGGTCTTCCGCGACGCCGTGGGCGATCTCTTCGCGAACGTCAGCGACCCGATCGAGATCATCAAGTGGAAGGACATCCACTCGCTCATCGAGGTGGCGATCGACCGCTGCGAGGACGTCGCGAACATCGTCGAGATGATCGTGATCAAGCACAGTTAGGGGAGCCGAGTGGATAACGCGCTCGTCCTCCTCGCGCTCGTCGTCCTCCTCGGCGTGATCTTCGAGTACGTCAACGGTTTCCACGACGCGGCGAACGCGATCGCGACCGTCGTCGCGACACGCGTGTTGACCCCGATCCAGGCCGTGCTCATGGCGGGCAGCCTCAACCTCCTCGGCGCGCTCTCCGGCGTGGCCGTCGCGAAGACCGTTGGCAACGGCATCGTCGACGCGAAGGTGGTCACGCAGGACCTCGTCGTCGCCGCGCTCATCGCCGCGATCGCGTGGGATCTGCTGACCTGGTACTTCGGCCTGCCGACCTCCTCGAGCCACGCGCTCATCTTCTCGATCATCGGGGCCTCCGTCGCGATCCACGGCCTTGACGTGATCATCGTCGGCGGGCTGCAGAAGACGAGCTTCGGGGTCGTGTACTCGCCGGCGCTGGCGTTCCTCGTCGGCTATCTCCTCATGCTCGCGCTCTACTGGATCCTCCGGAACACGTCGTTCGGTTGGGTGCAGCGCTTCTTCGGCCGCGCACAGATCCTGTCGAGCGCGTACATGGCGTTCAGCCACGGCGGCAACGACGGACAGAAGACGATGGGCATCATCGCGCTCGCGCTCGCGGCATACGGCGTCGTGCCGACCGGCGCAGACTTCTACATCCCCGACTGGGTCAAGGTCATCTGCGCCGTCGCGATCGGCATCGGCACCGCCACCGGCGGCTGGCGGATCATGAAGACGATGGGCGTGCGCATCACCAAGCTCACGCCGGTGCAGGGCTTCGCGGCCGAGACGACCGCGGGCACGGTGATCGAGATCGCGACCCGCTTCGGCATTCCGATCTCCACGACGCATGCCATCTCCGGCGCGATCCTCGGCGTCGGCTCCACCCGCCGTCTGTCCGCGGTGCGCTGGGGTATCGCCGGACGGATCGTGACCGCCTGGGTGTTGACCATCCCCGGCTGTTTCGTCCTCGGCTACATCGTCGCCGTCGCGATGCGCGCGATCGGCGTCCATCCGTAGCGGAGCGGCGTCGCGGTCCGTAATTTCCTAGTCATCGCGGAAGAAGCTCGTCATCAATTCGCAGTAGAGGCATGCGACGGGAGTCTCGGTCACGTATCGGGTCCCCCATTTGGGTCCACATAGTCATTGCCCTAATGACCTAGTGACCCCTTACTAACGCCGACTCGAGCTCGGACTCGAGGGCTGGTGGGGAGTAGAGCGAGACGTGATCAGTTCGGCGATGCGCTGGCTGGCGGCGACGATCACCGCGTCCCTGATCCTCGGCGTTTCCGCTATCCCCGTCGATGCCTTCTCGTTCGACCCGGACAAGATCGATGCCTCGTTCCTCGCCGAAGTCCTCGCGGCGCCGACGGCCGACTTCGACGTCATCGTTCGCTCCGACCCCGTCGACGCCGAGAAACACCTGGACCGCGCCGCCGCACGACGGATCGAAGCGGCGGCCAAGTCCGTGACGAAGCAGGGCGGCAGTCTCAAGCACGCGCTCGCGATCGTGGGCGGCGTGTCTGCCCGGCTCAAGGGAACGGGCGTCCTGAAGCTGACGCGGGACAAGGACATCGACTACGTGGTCAAGGACCGCCAGATGCGCGCGCAGTTCGATCCCGCGCTCGACAGCGCGAACGCGCGGACGCCGGGGATCCTCGAGGTGAACGCGCCGCAGGTCTGGTCACAGCTCGGCATGACCGGACAGGGCGTCGGCGTGGCGATCGTCGACAGCGGCGTTTACCCGCACCCCGACCTCGCCGGCCGCATCGTGGCGTCGATCGACTTCACCACCGCGTCGCCGACCGTGTCGACCACGTCGACAGGCGATCCGGGTGGACACGGCACGCACGTCGCGGGCCTTGTCGCCGGCGACGGGACGCTGTCGGGCGGCGCGTACACCGGCGTCGCGCCGCGCGCGAACATCATCAACGTCCGGGTCATCGACGCGAGCGGCAGCTCGAACGTGTCGACGATCCTGCGCGGGCTGCAGTGGGTACTCGCGAACCGCACGACCTACAACATCAAGGTCGTCAACCTGTCGCTCGGCGCGACGCCGACCGGCAGCTACAAGTCCGACCTCATGGCGACCGCCGCCGAGGTCCTCAACTTCGCCGGCGTGACGGTCGTCGTCTCCGCCGGCAACACCGGCCCGCTCGGCGGCACGGTCACGACGCCGGGCACCGACCCCTACGTGATCACGGTCGGCGCGCTCGACGACAACGGAACGAGCCTGCCGTTCGACGACCTCATGGCCGTGTTCTCGTCGCGTGGCCGCACCCCGTTCGACTACCTCTCCAAGCCGGACCTCGTGGCGCCGGGCCGCAAGCTGATCAGCCTCCGCTCGCCGGGCAGCGCGCTCGACACGCTCTTCCCGGATCGCCAGGTCACCGCGACCGGGGCGCTGACCGCGGACTACTACCGGCTGTCGGGCACGTCCATGGCGGCGCCGGTGGTCACCGGTGTCATCGCGCTCATGATCGAGCGCAACCCGAACCTCTCGCCGGCCCAGATCAAGAAGCGCCTCAAGTCCACTGCGACCGCGTTGACGTTCGGAACGGCGTTCGACCGCGGCGCGGGCCTCGTTAACGCCTACAAGGCCGTGTCGTCGGTCGATCCCGGCAGGGAATACGCGCCGGACCGCGTGAGCGACGCGTTCGCGAAGGACATGCGGGTGTTCATCGAGGGCCAGCCCTTCGTGTGGCGCGACCTCGCATACCACGGCGGCGTCGACTCGGCCGGCACGAGCTGGGATGGCGTGACCTGGGAGAACGTGCGTTGGGATGCGGTGACGTGGGAGAACGTCACCTGGGAAGGCTTCACCTGGGAAGGCGTGACGTGGGAAGGCGTGACCTGGGAGTCGGTGACCTGGCAATCAACTGACCAGCAGTCCGCGGGCGCGCAGTCGGGGACGGGCGTGACCTGGGACCCGGTCGATTAGGGGGGCGTGATGGACCGCACACAGCTGATGAAGACCTATGTCCTCTTCGTCGCCGCGCTGGGGGCGCTGGCGCTGGCGCAGTCGCTGCGCACGCTCTCCCTGGCCCACGTCGACCCGCTGATGCTGGCGATCCTGGTCGCGCTCG
>VBEZ01000240.1 GCA_005882255.1 Chloroflexota bacterium
CTTCGACGTCGTCGATCGCCTCAGGCACCTGATCCTCCCGGTGGCGACGATCTCGCTCGTGCAGCTCGGATCGCACGTGCGCTACCTGCGCGCCTCGATGCTCGAGACGATCGGCCAGGAGTACGTGCGTACCGCGCGGGCGAAGGGCCTCGCCGAACGCGTCGTCGTGCTCCGGCACGCGCTCAAGAACGCGGCGATCCCGCTCGTCACCGTGGTCGCGCTCGACGTTCCCGAGCTCTTCGTCGGGGCGCTCGTGACCGAGCAGATCTTCGGCTGGCCGGGCATTCATCGTGCTCGCGAACCTGCTGGCCGACGTCGCGTACGGCTATCTCGATCCCCGGATCAGGTACTCCTGATGGCCACCAAGTCCGTCGCCGTTCCGCTCGCGCTCGAGCTCCGCAGCGCGGAGCGAAGCCAGTGGCAGATGGCGCTGGAGCGCTTCCGCATGCATCGGCCGGCGGTCCTCGGCATCTTCGTGCTCGCGACGCTCGCGTTGCTCTCCGCCGCCGCGCCGATCGTGTCGCCCTACGACCCGGACAAGACGCAGCTGCTCGCGCTGTACGAGCCGCCGTCGCTTTCGCATCCGTTCGGCACCGACGATCTCGGACGGGATCTCGCGACGCGGATCCTGTACGGCGGACGCGTCTCGCTGTCGGTCGGCCTCCTGGCGGTGACGGTCGCGGTGTCGATCGGCACGCTCGTCGGCGTGGTCGCCGGGTACTACGGCGGCTGGATCGACAGTCTCCTCATGCGCTTCGTCGACATGATGTTCTCGTTCCCACGCTTGTTCCTCTTGATCCTCTTTGGCGTGTTCTTCAAAGGCATGACGGTCGGCGTCATCGTCCTCGTTCTCGGAGTGCTCTCGTGGATGACGACGTCGCGGCTGGTCCGCGCGAGCTTCCTGTCGCTCAAGCGGCGCGAGTTCGTGGAAGCGGCTCGCAGCGTGGGCGCCCGCGACCGGCGGATCATCGTGCGGCACATCCTCCCGAACTCCCTCGCGCCGATCATCGTCGCCGCGACGCTGGGGGTCGCCGCGGCGATCATCGCCGAGAGCACGCTCTCGTTCCTCGGGCTGGGCATCCAGCCACCGACGCCGTCCTGGGGCAACATGCTCAATCACGCGACGACGGACATGGGCAAGGCGCCGTGGATCGCGATCTTCCCGGGTCTGTTCATCTTCCTCGCGGTCGTGTCGATCAATTTCATCGGCGACGGCCTGCGCGACGCTCTCGATCCGCGCCACGTCGTTCGCGGCGGTTAACCGGCGGCGGCCTCGGCCGGCGCCTCGAGGTAGCGCTCGGCATGGCCAAGCGGGCTGAAAATGCGGAAGTAGAGCGCGATGCCGACGACGAGCGCGCCGATGGCCGCGTACACGGTCTGCACGTCGCCGGTGCGCTCGACGATGACCCCACCGAGCGTGGCGCCGAGCGGGTTGGCCGACCACGCGAGGACCATCGCGATGGTGATGATCCGGCCGAGCAGCTGATTCGGCACGATCTGCTGGCGCAGGCTGCCGGTGTTGATGTTGAACAGGATGCCGAAGCCCGACGCCACCGCGGACAGCGCGACCGCGAGCGGATATGACGGCGCGTACGCGAGCGCGAACGTCATCACGCCGCTCAGCATCAGCGAACCGAGCGCGACGTTGCCGAACGAGAAGCGGCTGCGCAGCGGACCGGCCGCGAGTGAGAGGAGGACGACGCCGGCGCCGTCGGCCGCGAAGAGGAAGCCGATCTCGCTATCCGATACGGCGAACCGGTGCTTCGCGAAGAGCACGAGCTGCGCGGGCACCGTCACGCTGACGAAATTGATGAGGGCCATCATCGCCGAGATGTTCCGCAGCACGGGGTGGCGGAGTACGTAGCGCAGGCCCTCCACGACGTCGGCACGGATCGACGTGC
>VBEZ01000241.1 GCA_005882255.1 Chloroflexota bacterium
ATCCACCAGACCGACAGCAGGCCGGCCACGGCCGCGAGCGGGACCGAGACGAGCACGGCCGCGCTCAGGAGATCGACGACGATCATCAGGCGCCTGCGATCGAGGCGTTCGGCCCACGCGCCGATGAGCAGACCGAAGAGAAGATGCGGCAGTCCGAACATCGCGAAGCCGAGGCCGAGCGAAACGGCCGAGCCCGTGAGCTTGAACACCAGCAGCGGCAGCGCGAACTGCGTGATCGAGCTGCCGAAATTCGAGATGGTCTCGCCGGTCCAGAACTTCCAGAAGTCGGCGCGCATCGTGACGCAGCCTACCGGGAGTCGTGCGCATACTTCCGTCGTGCCCGATACGCTCGACCGCTATC
>VBEZ01000242.1 GCA_005882255.1 Chloroflexota bacterium
TGTGCGTCTCTTCTTTGCGGCGGACCGCGCCACCGGCGTTGTTCATCGCGTCCACCAGCTCGCCGGCGAGGCGGTCGGCCATCGACTTCCCCGGACGCTTGCGCGCGGCCTGGATGAGCCAGCGCATCGCGAGCGAGGTGCGGCGGTCGGCGCGGATCTCGACCGGGACCTGGTACGTGGCGCCACCGACACGGCGCGGCTTGACCTCGATGAGCGGCATCGCGTTCTTCAGCGCGAGCTCGAAGATCTCGATGCCCGGCTTGCGCGTCGTCGTCTCGGCTTGCGTGAGGGCGCCGTAGATGATGCCCTCGGCGGTCGTGCGCTTACCGCGCTGCATGAGCTTGTTGTTGAACTGCGCGAGCGACACGTTGCCGTACTTGCGGTCGGGCGCCGTCTTGCGTTCCTGGGGACGAGCTCGTCGTGGCACGCTAGGACGCCTTCTTCTTCGGGTTCGGGTTCTTCGCGCCGTAGAGGCTGCGACCGCGCTTGCGATCTTTGACGCCGGCGGTGTCGAGCGTGCCGCGGACGATGTGGTACTTCACCGACGGAAGGTCGGGCACCGCGCCGCCCTCGATGAGGACGACGGAGTGCTCCTGAAGGTTGTGGCCGATGCCCGGGATGTAGGCGGTGACCTCCATCCCGTTGGTCAGGCGCACACGGGCGATCTTTCGCAGCGCCGAGTTCGGCTTCTTCGGGGTCATGGTGCGGACGACCGTGCAGACGCCGCGCTTCTGGGGCGCGCCACGACGCAGCTTGGTGTGGCGACCCTTGAGCGAGTTCCAGGTGGTGCGCAGGGCAGGCGTATCCACCTTTTTCTTCTGCGCCTTCCGCCCACGGCGGACCAGCTGCGAGATCGTCGGCACGTTGACTCCTTCTGTTACGTCTCTCCAGGGCACGCGGACGCGCCAAAGAGGACGCTTGACCGATGTGCGATTGGGCCCCCAACCGACCGAAGAGCCGACCCTCGCGGGTGCGGTCCTCAGGCGCAGCGCGGCCGCGGTCACAAAATCGCGAACGGGCCGATGCGCGAAATGACCGCCCTGTCACAGGCGGTCACCGTCTCGAAAGACAGCCGAACGTAAAGTTTAGGGGGTTTCATGACGCTCGGTCAACCGGGATCGGCCCCGAGAAGGGCGCATGAGCAGGCTCTGCGCCGGGATACCACGCCTGACCGCCGCCCCGCCGACCAAGGGGGGCGCAAAAGGGCCCCTTTCTACATGCGCGAGGGCCACCGGATCAGCGGCGCGCGCCGCGATCTGGTCAAAGGACAGCGTCGTAAAAGGCGATCGTGCGCGTCCACGACTCGCACGCCTGTCGGTACCCTGGCGTGCCCTCGTCGTCGAGCGAGGCCTTGAGGAAGCCGTGGCCGAGACCCGGGTAGATGTGGAACTCGTGCTCGACGCCGGACGCGGTGAGCTCAGCGTCGAGCTCCTTCACGTTCTCCATCCCCACTCCAGAGTCCTGATCACCCCAGAGACCGAGGATCGGACCTTTCATCTTCGCCGCGAGGTCGATCGGTCGCGCCGGCGTGCGCATGTCGGCCGGGAACCCGTAGTAGCAGACGGAGGCCGCGATATCGCGTCGCCGAGCCGCCAGGAGCAGCACGATGGTCCCGCCCATGCAGAAGCCGATCGTGCCGACGGCGCTGTTCGTCTCGGGTCGCGTCCGGAGCCAGTCGATGGCCGCGGACATGTCATCGACCAGCCTGGAGAAGTCGAGGCGCTTCGCCCGCGCCATCGCCGCGTCGCGCGTCGGCTCCGGGAGTGGACCCTCGCGGAAGAAGAACTCCGGCGTCGCCGCGACGAATCCCGCCTGCGCGAGACGCCGCGAAGTGTGCTCGTAGAACGGACTGCGCCCGAAGACGTCGTTGATCACGAGCACCGCCGGCGCTCGCGCACGCTCGGGGAATGCGACGAAGGTCGGCATCGCGCCACCGTCGACGCTGATCGCCAGCTCCTCGGTGCGTACGTTGGGCGGCGTCGTGCCTTCGGGGACCTCAGGGTGGCACATGTCGCGCGGACTCTACCCGCTACGTGCGGGCGGCGAACTTCTGGAGCGTGTGACAGGCCGACGAGACCAGACCCTTGCTCGTGCCGATCGTCCAGGTGACTTCCGCGACGTAGAGGTCGCCATTCGGGTCGAGGGCCAGACCGTGTGGCGCGCAAAAGTTCCCTGGACGACACGGATCGGCCGCGCCCCAGGCCTCGTCGATCCGACCCTGGTCGCCGAGTCGCGCGAGCACGGCGCCAGACACGTCGAGGATCGCCACACGACTCGGCAAGTGTCGGGCGATCGGTCCGTTGCGGAAGGACCGCAGACCCTCACGCCACGTCAGCTCGGCGACGATCGCGATGCCGGGCTGGCCGAAAACCAGCTAATACGCGGCCGTCGGGGTGCACCGCCACGCCGTGCGGGATCATGAATTGGCCTGGGCCGGTGCCGGGCTCACCCCACGAGTGACGCAATTCGCCGCCCGGGGAGAACCGGTGCACGCGCGCGTTCCCGTAGCCATCAGAGACATAGAGGTCACCGTTCGGCGCGACAGCGAGATTCGTTGGTCTGTTGAACGGCGGTCCGCCGTGCGCGATCGACGTGACGGACTTCCCGTCGTATCCGGTGTCGGAGGCGCGGCCGCTCGTGCCGATCGTCTGGAGAAGGCGGCCGTCGCGCGTGAAGCGCCGCACCGTCTGATCGCCATCGTCCGTGAACCAGAGCGTGTCGTCGGGCGCGACGGTGATCCCGTGAGCGCGCGTCGTGAACACGCCCTCGCCCCAAGAGCGAACGAAGCGACCGTCGCGCTCGTAGACGAGCACGGGGTGGTCGCTACGGCAGAAGAGGTACACGCGACCGGTCGAATCGACGGCGACGTCGGCCACGTCGGGGTGCTCGTATCCCGCCGGGAGCTGCTCCCAGCCAGCGACGACCTCGAAGGAGGGGACAGAGGTCGTGGCCATCCGCGCCAAGGCTAGTGCCTTACGGTCCCCCACTCGTCGCGTAGCGAGCGCGGACGTCCCCGCCCGTGACGCGATCGTCTCGCCATGCGACGACAACGCCGCTCGACGTGCGCGCCACCGTTGGACGCATCTGCGCCGTAGTTCCGGGATCGTCACTGACCAGCGCCGGGGTCAGCCACGCGTCGGCCGCAGCGTCATACTCGGCGCCCCAGATGTCGTAGCTCGCTCCGCGCCCGTCCTGCCACACGGCGAACGCGGACCCATCGCTCGCGACACTGAGATCCAGACTGACCGGTACCGCCGCGACGTCGCTGACGACGCGACTCGTCTCCCAGCCCGTACTCCCCGCACGGAGTCGGGCCATCCGGACCTCGGTGCTTGGCACACGGTCGTCGAGCCACAGGACGACCAGATCACCGTTCGCGTTGATCTCGATACGCGGTTCGTACTGATCCGCCGTTCCCGGGTCATCGCTGATCCGCTGGTTCAGGGTCCATGTCGACGCACCAGGCGGCAACTTTGAGAACCACACGTCGGAATCGCCGGCGCGATCGTCTTCCCAGACGGCGTAGGCGGTGCCGTCCGCTCCTATCGCGACATCCGGCGTGAACTTGCGAGAAATGCCGTTGTCGGTCACGCGCATGTTCGCCGCCCACGTCGTGCCGCCGGCCGGCAAGCGCGACGAGTACACGTTCCAGGCATGCGATCGAAGATCTGCCCACACAGCGACGGCGTCGCCAGTGGTGTTCACGGCGATCCGCGGCGAGTCTTGCGCCGCCCGTCCGGAGTTGTCGTCGTTGACTCTGACGTTCGTGCTCCAGACACCGGTGCTAGCACTCCGCTGGGAGAAGAAGATGTTGACGTCCGGGTTCTTGATCGTGCCCTGGCGCAGGTCCTGCCAGACCGCATACGCGTTGTTGCTCGCGTCCAGCGCGATCGACGCGTTCCACTGAGTAGCGCCGTTGGTGTCGTCGTTTACCTTCTGGTTCGCGCTCCAGGTCCCGGTCAGTGGGTCGCGCACCGAGAAGTAGATGTCGCCTTGATTTCCGGTGCGGTAGTCGTCCCAAATGAGATAGGCCGCCGAGTCGGCGCCGATCGCGGCGTCGGGCCGATCCTGCTGTCCCGCTGATACTTCGTTGACCTGGATACTGCCCTG
>VBEZ01000130.1 GCA_005882255.1 Chloroflexota bacterium
GGTTTCGGATACAGGGTCGCGCTGATCCCGAACGGCTCGCCCACGCGATACAGCAGCCAGCGCGCGAGCCACAGCTGATCGGCGACCTGAGGTGCGTTCAGCGGCCCGACCTGGAACTCCCACTGTCCGGGCATGACTTCGGCGTTGATACCCGAGATCTTGAGTCCAGCCTTCAGGCAGGCGTCGAGATGCGCCTCGACGACCTCGCGGCCGAACACCTCATCCGCGCCGACGCCGCAGTAGTACCCGCCCTGGGGCGCCGGAAAGCCGCTGTCGGGGAACCCAAGCGGCCGCGAACCGCGGAACAGCGTGTACTCCTGCTCGATGCCGAACCACGTGTCGAACGACGCGAAACGCAGGGCCATGTCGGCGTCCGCGCGTCGCATGTTCGAGACATGCGGCTGACCGGTCACGAGCATGACCTCGCACAGCACCAGCAGATCGTCACCGCCACGGATCGGATCCGGGCAGGTGAACACCGGCTGGAGCACGCAGTCCGATCGGTCACCCGTCGCCTGTTGTGTGCTCGACCCGTCGAAGCCCCAGATGGGCGGCTTCTCGCCGTTCGGCACGATCTTCGTCTTCGAACGCAGCTTCTGCGTCGGCGTGGTGCCGTCGATCCAGATGTATTCGGCGCGATAAACGCTCATGGGGATCCCTTCTCTCGCGGTTGTTAGGGGTGCCGGCTGACCCATCGGACTGTACCGAATCCCCCACTGGGGTGATGACCGAAAGCCTAACCCGCCGGACTCCTTGTTCCGATCCCGCGGGTACATAGTGATGAGGTGCGCGAATCGATCGTGGAGCATGCGGGCTACCGGATCCGGATCAAGTCCTGCGGTCCGGCATTGGGTCCGCACGCGGTCCTGCTTCCCGGCATGGGCGCCACCGCCGTAGCGCTCGCACCACAGGCTCGCGCGCTCCGCGCCCTCGGGTATGCGACACACGTCATCGAGCTCCCCGGCTTCGGCCTCACGCCGGCGCTGCGAAAGGCGGACGCGCGTTTCTCGCAGCTTGCGGACATGGTGCTGCACGTCGTGGGCGAGCTCGGGATCGAGCGCGCGGTCTTCCTCGGTCACTCGCTCGGCGGCGGCATCGCGCTCCAGATCGCGCTTCGGAAGCCTGCCGCCGTCGCGGGTCTCGTGCTCGTCGCGCCGGCGGGCCTCGGCCGCTCGATGCTCTGGGCCTACAAGCTGTACTGCGTGCCGCTCATCGGGCGCGCGCTGCTGCGTCCGTACGAACGCGGCACCGGCGCGTTCCTGCGGCGTTTCCTCATCGGCCGGGCGCGGCGCGACGACGACCACTTCATCGCGCAGCTGCTGCGGCGCGACCGACGGTCTCCAGCGACGACCCGCTCGATCCGCGCGATCGTCTGGGCGAATCAGCCGCCGCGCTGGCGCCGGCTCCTGCTCCTTCCGTTCCCGGGCGGCGAGCAGGTAGGTTTCACGCTCCGCGGCAACGTCGCCGCGCTACGCGACATCCCGACGCTGCTGCTGTGGGGCACCGACGACCGCGTCTTCACCGTTCGCGACGCGGAGTTCTTCCGGCTCGCGAATCCGACGGCCGAGGTGCACGTCGCGCGCGGCATCGGCCACATGCTCCCGCTCGAGGCGCCGCGCTGGGCGAACGAGCACATCGCGTGGTTCGACGCGCTTCATCTCAGACAGCGCCCCGTCGCCGCGTAGGCCGCTTCTTCTCGCGCAGCACCCAGGCCGCTTCCGCCGGTAATCGCAGCGCGCGACGCTGCGCCGCGGGCAGGTACTTCGCTCCTTCGCTGAGCGTCAGACCAGAGACCTCCTCGCGGTGCTCGCGCAGGAACTCGAAGACCAGCTTCGGGCGTTTCTTGCTCACCTCGCGCAGCACCCAGCCGATCGCCTTGCGGATGAAGAACTCACGCTCGTGCAGCATGCCCGCCGCCAGACGCGCGAACAGCTTGAAATCGCCCGCCTCGTGGCTCAGCTGGCGCAGCTGCGCGAGAAGCGCGGTGCGGCGGACCCAGAAGTTCTCGTCGCGCGCCCACGCCGGCAGCCGCCGCAGCGCGCTGCGCGACTCCCCGACCACGCCGCCGATCACGTCCGCCGCGAGCCAATCGACGTGCGCCCAGGTCTTCGAGCGGCGCACGAAGCCGAGGAGCCACGGAAGGTCGCGCTCTTCGAGCCGGTCCGCGTAGCGTGAGAGCAGCGCGATCCCCGCCGAGCGGAGCTCGTAGCTCTCGGTCGACCACAGCTCGTCGACGATCCTCCGCAGGTCGGTCCGCGTGAGGTCAGGGTGCTCGCGCGCGAGATCGCTCACCGCGCGACGGATCTCCGGCACCGTCGTGCCGTAGAAACGGAGGTCGCTCTTGAGGTACGCCTTGCCCGCCGCCGCGCGCGCGACCGAGCCCGCCTCGCGGTAGCGACGCTCGAAGAAACGCCGCGCGGCCTTCGGCGTGCTCGCGGTCACCCGGCGACCTCGTCAAGCCAACGGCCGATGGCCGCGTCGTCGATGCCGGCAGCGTCGAGCTCCGCCCCGCCGACCACGAGCACGGGCACACGCACGAGGTAGCGACCCAGAAGATCCGGATCGCGCGTGACGTCGACGCGCTCGATGTCGAGCGAAGTCCGCCGGCTGAGGCGGCGCAGCGCGCCGAGCGCCTCGTCGCAGAGGCCGCAGTCGGGCCGTGCCATGAGCCGAACGCGGATCACCAGTTCGCGGGAAGACCGGGCAGGTTCGGCGGCAACGGCACGCCGATCGGATGGATCACGTACACCGTGCCAGTCGACCCGAGGAGCCACACGGTCTCGAAGTCGAGCCGCGGGTAGACCTTCCGCGCCTCCGCATCGGAATGGACCGCCGGATCGTTCGTGATGACGTCGCCGTTCGCGGCAAAGCCGCGGATGACCAAGAGGTGCCCGTTCGTGCTGGTGAAAAGGAAGCCGGGCAGGACGCCGTTGATCGACGCGATGAGCGGGATGCCGGCGGCGATGAAGCGCTCCGCCTCGGTCAGCGAGCGAAGGCGCGTGACGAATCCCTCGAGACCGTACCGCGCGGCATAGGTCGTGTTGAACGGCCAGTTGCCAGCGCCCTGGTAGCTCCAGTCGTAGGTGTAGCGCGCCGCGTGATCGACCTGCCCGTCGGCGTGCGCCGCGCCGGGAAAGGCCGCGAGGTCCGCGGCGCTCGGACCTGCCTTCCAAAAGCCGAGCACCATCGCGGTCGACGTCGGGCTACACCAGGCCTCGCCACCGCCGTCGTACTCCGGGTAATGACCGGTGTGCGTCTCCTGGGACAGCATCGGCACTTCGAGGTCGCGCGCGGTCCCGCCGAACGCGCTCGGCAGCGACGGCAGCGCGACGCGCGATGTCACCGCCGCGAGAAGTGCGACGCTCGGGGTCGCCGTGACGCCCGCCGCGCGGTGAAGGATGAGGCGCAGCTCGTAGGAGGTGAGCTCTGCCGCGAGAGGGGCCGCCTCGAACGTGTCGACGTTGACGCGGCCGTCACCGTCGCCCTGTCCCTTCACGGTGGTGCGATGGATCGTCTCGTCGCCCGACGACCAGATCGCGAGCGTGTACCACTTCGTCTGGCGCGACGCCCCGCTGGCGCGCATCTGGACGTCGATCCACGTTCCGGCGGGCGTCGTCGCGTTCCAGGACGCGACGAGCTGGTCGAACGCGAACGGCGTGCGCACCGCGGCGGATGTCCACGTGCCACGTTCGTCGGAGATCGTTCCGCCATACGGATCGGTGTAGCTGCCCTTCGCGACGGATGGGCCGAGCTGGAGAAGCTTGTCGCTGGTCACGGTGCCCTCGTGGATCCCGGCATCGAAGACGACACGCGTGAAGCTGCGAGGCAGCCCGTTAACTGCCGGCGTCGGCTCGATCGGCGGTGACGGGGTCGTTGGTGCTGCGCTGACCGCGACGGTCGTGGCCGGACTGGGCGCGGGCGACGCCGTCGCGGCGGGCGGGCCGCCCGAGCACCCCGCGAGGAGCAGCGCGCTCAGTGCGAGACCGCGCATCGCGGTCACCAGTTCTTGTCGGAGCCCTCGACGTTCGGCGGCAGCGAGACGCCATCGGGATAGATCACGTAGACGATCCCAGCGGAACCGCCCAGCCACACGTTCTCGAAATCGGCGCGTCCGTATAGGACGCGCCCGTCCGTGTCGGCGAGCACCGCGGGATCGTTGGTGATGACGTCACCGGCCTTGGTGAAGCCGCGGATCACCAGAAGATGCCCGCTCGTCTTCTTGAACAGGAAGCCCGGAAGCTTTCCGTTGATCGAGGCGACGAGCGGGATCCCGGCCGCGATGAAGCGTTCGGCCTCCGCGAGCGAGCGGAGCCGCGTCACGAAGCCGTTCATCCCCGCGAACGACGCCGCGTAGGCGGCGTTATCCGGCCAGTTGCCCGCGCCTTTGTAGTTGTAGTCGTAGACATAGCGAGCGGCGTAATCGACCTGCCCGTCGGCGTACGACGGCCCGGGGAAGGCGTTGAGCTGCGCGGCGGTGGGCCCGCTGTTGGGGTAGCCGGCGACGATCTTCCAGTAGTCGAGCACCATCGCCGTCGAGGTCGGGCTGCACCAGGCCTCGCCGCCGCCGTCGTACACCGAGAACTCGCCGCGGTGGACTTCCTGTGAAAGCTGCGGCACGGCGAGCTCGTGGACCACGCCGAGCGGAACGCTGGGGATCGCGAAGTCCGACGCGGCCGAGGTCATCGCGCCGATGAAGCGCACCGTCGGGGTCGGCGAACTCGCGGCGGCGTCCGCGCGATAGAGGGACACGCGAAGCTGGTAGGACGTCAGTGGCGCCGCCTTCGACGAGCGGATGAACGTGTCGATCGCGACGAAGCCATCGGCGTCGCCTTGCGCCGGCACCGAGGTCCGGTGGATCGTGCCGTCGCCCGATGCCCAGATCCCGAGCGTGTACCACTTCGTGGTGCGGCCGCTGCCGGTCGCCTGCAGCTCCGTCTTGATCCAGGTGCCTTCCGGCGTCGCCGCGTTCCACGAGGCGACGAGCTCGTCGAATGCGAACGGCGTTATCACCGGATCGGAGATCCACGTGCCGCTGTGGTATGCGATGTCGCGCGCACCACCGATCGCGTAGATGTCGGTGTAAGTGCCCGAGGTGAGCCGACCCGAAAGCGTGAGTCCCGCGTGGCCCGCGGCGGTGCCGCTGTACGTGCCGGATCCGAGATCCAGCCGCGCGAAGCTCGCCGCGGGCGTGCCACCCTTGCTCGCCGCGGCGGCGGGGCCGGTGCTCCCGACGAACGCCGCGATGAGCAGCGCAAGGGTCACGATCAGCGTGGCGGAGCGGCGCGCGTTCATGTCGTCCTCCTCAGCGCGGGGTCGACTGCGGCTAGAGTCTGACACCGTGAGCCCCTTCGCGCGCCCCGACCTTTTTTGGTCGACCGAGCACACCGCCGTAAAGCTCCGCGATCCCAAGGTGCGCGTCGTGGACTGCCGCTTCGTCTTCGAGGGCGACGCGCACCCGGAGTATCTGAGCGGCCATCTTCCCGGCGCGGTGCACTGCGACTGGGTGCGGGATCTGTCCGCTCCCCCACCCTCGTCCGGCCACCCGCGCTGGATGCTTCAAGGACCGGACGCGTTCGCACTGACGATGTCGCGATTCGGGATCGGCAACGACACGCTGGTCCTCGGCTACGACGCGGAAGGCGGTCACCACGCGGCGCGCCTGTGGCTCGCGCTCCGCCGCTACGGGCACGACAGGATGGCCGTGATGGAGGGTGGCATCCAGAAGTGGATAGCCGAGGGCCGCCCGCTCGAGAAGGGCGAGACGAAGGTCGCGCCCGCGACGTTCGTTCCGCATCCGCGCGACGGCGTGATCGCGACGAAGGACGAGGTCTTCGCGGCGGTGCGGACCGGCGATCCATGGCTGCTCGATGTGCGGCGCGATAGCGAATTCACCGGTCAGGAGAAGCGCGCGGCGCGCGGTGGTCACATCCCCGGCGCGGTGAACATCCTCTGGAAGGAAGCTCTAAAGGACGACTGGACGCTGAAGGACGCCGACGAGCTCGAGGAGATGTACGCGAACGCGGGTTTCGGCGCCGAGACATCCGCGGTGACGTACTGCCAGGCCGGCGTGCGTGCCGCCTTCACGCACCTCGTTCTCACCGCGCTCGGTCACGACGACGTGCGCACCTACGACGGCAGCTGGGAGGAATGGGGCAACGACCCCAGCCTCCCGATCATCGTCGGTCGGAGCTGAGGCCTACGGCCGCATGAGCAGCGAGTAATCCCACGTCTGCCCGCGGTCTCCCGTATGAGAAAGAAACGAGTTCTGATCGCTTGCGCGCCGCCCAACTACCCACGCGCTCGAACCGCGTGCCGCGAGGCCGCTGACGTCCCAACCGTCCGGAGCGGCGGGCGTTCGACTCCAGCTACGACCGCCATTCAGCGTGATGAGGACTCCGCCGCTGAAACCCGCTTGGGTGAGGTCGCGCTGGACGGGGATCCATCCGACCGTCGCACTCGCAAACGTCGGCGACCCGAGGAGCGCAAGGCGACTTCGGGGCGACCACCACGCGCTCAAGATGTCCGCCGGCGTCGACAGCACCGCGCTCCAGGTCTGCCCGGCGTCGCCGGTGCGATAGAGGCCGTAGAGCCAGCAGTCCGATCCGCCGCATGTGGTCACATCCATTCGAAGCGCGAACCCGACCTTGGTGTCGATGAAGTCCAAAGAGAAGCGCGGCCCCTGGCCGTCAACGCTGAGCTGTGTCGACCAGGTCCGACCGCCGTCATGCGTGACTACGATCGACGCGGTATTCGTCGGAGTACCAGGCTCGTTCTTCGCCGTATGGACGGATGCGAACCCGGTCTGCGCGTCAACGAAATGCATCCCGTCGACGAAGGCCGGAAGATCGCCAACGGGCGCCCAGGTGCTGCCATCGCTGGTGGCCACGACGCCTATCGCGGCATCGAAGGGCGTGCACGGCAAGCAAGAGTTCACTGATGGGCGGCTACTTCCGAGCTGCACTGCCCAGGCATGACGGTCATCGAGCACGGTGAGCGCTCGAAGGCCCGGGCCGAGTTTGCTCGGCTGATCCACGCTGAGCTGCTCCTGCCACGTGCCTCCGCCATCGCTCGTGTGGAGGATCACCGATCGGCAAGCGGACGGTGCGGTCGAAGGCACGGCGCACCCGCCGGTAGACGCGATCATCACGCTGGTGCGCAGCCAGCCGTGCTGAGCGTCGATGAATCTGAGCTCATCGCCGGCGGTCACATATGCAGTGGGCGCCGCCAACGCCCTCCAGGTGCGACCCCCGTCCTTCGTCTGAACGATGAACGCCTTTTCATCCGGGGTGCCGCCGCCCGCCCAACCTGACGACTCGTCCACGAAGCTCACGACGTGAAACTCACCGCGAGTGGGAAGGTTCGCAGGCGCTGGCGTCGCTGCACCTGTTATCGCCACCGTCGCCGTCGTGACCGGTGAGTTGCTTGATGGACCGGTCCCTAACGGCGGAGCGCATCCGCCGCCGACAACGATCAGAAACACCGCAACAAATGCCCACTGCATGAGCTCAGTCTCATCGGATTCTGACGCGCCAGCGTCCTCTCTACGCGGCTTACGTCTTACGGAGCAACTAGCAGTTCTCGAGACCCGTGCTAGATCTGGGCTCGATTTGCCCTAGCGCTTGCGGTGAGCTCCGCCGCGAGATCGGCCGGCACGTCCGCTTCGATGCGGATCCCGGCTTCGCTGTACTCCGTGTTCCTCAGCGAACCGCGCTCGCGCACCCGCTGCAGGAGACCGCCCTCGTTGTAGGGCACAGTGACGTCCACCTTCGTCCAGCGTGAGGCCGCGGTGGCAGCGAGACGCTCGCGGAGCGCCTCCACGCCCTCACCGGTCTGCGCCGACACGAAGACCGCCGCGGGGAACTCCGCAGCGAGCGCTTCACGCAGCGCATCGCCCTCGGCGCCGCGCAGCGTGTCGGTCTTGTTGAACACGATGAGGCTCTCGCGCGACGCGAGATCCAGCGACGCGAGCGTTTCGCGGACGACGATCATCCGCTCGTGCAGATTCGGATGACCGACGTCGACGACGTGCACGAGCAGGTCGGCGTCGTTCAGCTCCTCAAGCGTCGCGCGGAAGGCCGCGATGAGCGCCGGCGGCAGCTTGTTGATGAAGCCCACGGTGTCGGACACGAGCAGGGCACCGCCGCCGGGGAGCGCCATGCGCCGCGTCGTCGGATCGAGCGTGGCGAACGGCTGGTCCGCGACGAGCACGGTCGCGCCGGCGAGGGCGTTCAGCAGCGTCGACTTTCCGACGTTCGTGTAGCCGACCAGCG
>VBEZ01000239.1 GCA_005882255.1 Chloroflexota bacterium
CCTGTCGGGCACCGAGGCCGAGGCGGGCCGGAAGCTGCTCGAAGGAGCGAAGCTCGTGTCGAAGACGACGATGGACGACGCTGCCAGAGAAGCCGTGCGACTGGCGAAGAGCACATGAGACGTACCCGGGGTGGCAGGGGCGGAGCCCCTGCGAAGAAGGGTCCTATGCGAATCGGCGCGAAGCGACGATGAGCGTCCTCCTGGGCCGCGACACGCGCGTCCTGGTGCAGGGCATGGGGCGCGAGGGCACGTTCCACGCGACGCGCATGCGTGAGTACGGCACGAAGGTCGTCGGCGGTGTCGTGCCCGGCGCGGGCGGCACGACGCGCGAAGGCTTTCCGATCTTCGACACGGTCTCGCGCGCGACGATCGAGACCGGCGCGAACGCTTCGATCATCTTCGTGCCCGCATCGGGTGCGATGGACGCGATGCTCGAGGCGCTCGACGCCGAGCTCGATCTCGTGATCGCGATCACCGAGGGAACGCCCGTGCAGGACATGCTGAAGGTCGCGTCCGTGCTCGATCGCGCCGCGACGACGCTCATCGGCCCGAACTGCCCCGGCGCCATCACGCCGGGCGAATGCAAGATCGGGATCATGCCGGCGGAGAACTTCAAGCCAGGTCCGGTCGGCTTCGTGTCACGCAGTGGCACGCTCACCTACGAGATCGCCGACCTCCTGAGTCGCGCGGGCCTCGGTCAGTCAACGTGCCTCGGTATCGGAGGAGATCCCGTGATTGGCCTGCCGACGCCCGCCGCGGTGCGCCTCCTCAACGAGGATCCCGCGACCGAGGTGATCGTCATCGTCGGTGAGATCGGCGGCAGCGCCGAAGAGAGCGCCGCCGAGTACATGCGCGCGAACGGCAAGAAGCCCGCGGTGGCGTTCATCGCGGGCCGTTCTGCGCCGCCCGGAAAGCGCATGGGCCACGCGGGCGCGATCGTCTCGGGCAATCAGGGCACCGCGGAATCGAAGGTGAAGGCATTCGAGGCCGCCGGCATCCCCGTCGCGAGCGCGCCGAGCGAGATCCCTGGCCTGGTCAGGGACGCGCTGCGAAGCTAGCGCGAATCACAAGGCTCAGGATCGCCCAGCCAAGAAGCAACAGGGGACCCAGCCACGAAGCGTGGTCGATCACCGAGGCGTCCTGCCGCGCCCGCAGCTCGTAGATCGTGTTCCCGTCGATGTCGCGTACGTGGATGATCCGCCCAGACTCGGTGTAATCGATGACGCCCCAGGGCATGTTCGCCAGCTTCAAGCCAACGTCGTCCCAAGCGTGCAGAGAGCGGTCTCCCACTCGCACGGTCCACGAGCGGCCCCCGCGCGACGTGACCCAATCGAGTCGCACCTGTCCCTCGGTCCGGTAGACGTAGCCGCGTTCGGCATCCGCCGATGTTGGCCGTCCTGCGAGCACCCAGATGAAAGCGGCGGGCGCGAAGACGATCAGGAGCGCGGCTGCCAGCAGCAAAAGATCACCCGATTGAACGGCGACGAACAGCGCCGCACCGCCGACGAAGCAGGAGCCCACGATCACCCACGCTCGTCCTTCACGACTGCGTCGCCTGCCGTCGGTTACCAGGACGTCCCGCACGGAACCGTCGAGGGGCAGTTTTACGGTGCGCGAGCTGACTCGATGGTCCCCCGCAACTTGCTCGGGCCGCCCGAGAGCGCGCCCGATCGTCGGAACCACGGGGTCGCGAGCCCAGCTCGCGCCTCGCACGAAACCGGCGAAGACGATGCAAAAATAAGCCAGACCCCACAGCGTGAAGGTGGGCGTGAAGCGCGCCGTTATCAGCGCCACGAGCAGATCTAGCAACAACGCCATCCCCACGAAAATCAGAGCGATCCGGATCGGTGTCGATTCACGCACGGCTCGCCGCAACAGATCCACCGGGCCGAGCCTACGCGAGAGTCTGGCGCACCAGCCCCACGAGATCGCGGGCGCGCGTGACCCTCTCCAGCTTATCGGCGGCGAGTGTCGCACCGAGCTCGTCCTGGACGTACATCACGACATCGACCTGCGCGAGCGAGTCCCAGCGTTCGTCGCCCGCGAGCTCCGTGTCCGGTCCGAGATCAGGCCAGCCGAGACGAGCGCGTAGACCCTGGAGGAACTCGTCCTCGTTCAGCTGTCGGGGCTCCAGCGGATCAGGTTCGCGCCCCACGAGTAGCCGACGCCGAACCCCAGGGTGAGGAGAAGGTCGTACTTGTCGTCGGGGATCCCGATCTTCTTCTGCAGGTAGCGAAGCATGTACTCGTTGGCCTGATGCATGATCACCCACCGCACGTCGCTGAGCGTGACCTCGGCGCGCGCGAGCAGCTCCTTGAAGACCGCGGGGATGCGCCGGATCGTGAACTCGAGGATCGCGGGGCCGTTCATGTAGAGGTTCGCTTCGGTACGCACGTTGCCGCTCTTGTCGGTGGTCTCCACCAGCGGCTCCGTGCCGATCGGCTGGCGGATCCCGCCGCGCTTCACGATGAGGTTGTTCGCGCCCTTCCCGTCGGTGCCGAGCACGAACGGTCCGAGCGTCGGCGCCTCGCGCTCCGTCGCCGTGACGAGCACCGCGCTTGCGGCGTCGCCGAAGAGCGTGCGGACGCTCTTGTCCATCGGATGGATGAAGCGCGAGTACGTCTCGGCCATGACGAGCAGCGCCGTCGACGCCGCGCCCGTCTCGATGAGGCCGCGGATCATCGCGAGACCGTAGGGAAATGCGGAGCAGCCGAGGTTGTAGTCGAACGCCGCCGTCGTCGTGGGCAGGCCGAGCCGCTCCTGGAGGATGCAGGCCGTGGTCGGTAGGAAGTAATCGGGACTCTGCGTGCAGTAGACGAGGAGGTCGATCGACGATCGATCCATTCCGCTGCGGGCGAGGAGCTTCTCGGCGGCCGCGGTGCCGAGGTCCGAGGCGAACTCGTCCGGAGCCACGACCCGCCGTTCCCGGATTCCGGTCTTGTCGAAGATCTTCTGGGCCGACCAGTCCGGGTAGAGCTCGGCGAGCTCATCGTTCGTGAGTCGGCGCTCGGGGAGATGGTGCTCGAGCGCCTGTATCGCTGCGACGCGCACGGCCCGAGTTTAGGCCCGCCTGTCGCGTGCGCCGATGCCTCGGTCGACCGCTTGTTCGTACAGGTCGCGAAGCCGGACCGCGCCGCGGCCGCCGCGTGTGGCGTGCGTGAACAGCTGCTCCAGGAACGTCCGCGTGCCCTTTCCCGAGTGCGCCTCGGCACGCGCGTCGACGTCGACGGCCGAACCGATCTGCTTGTGCGACTCGGCGAAGCC
>VBEZ01000131.1 GCA_005882255.1 Chloroflexota bacterium
AGCGCGGTGAAGACCACGAGCTGGGGCTTCGCGAGGAACAGCAGCGAGGGGACCGCCGCGAGAAGCGGACGCGCGGCGCGCAGCGCGAGCACCGTCGCGCCCACCGCCGACATCAGGAGCAGGCTCCACTGGCCGAGCACGATCGCGTGGAACGACGGCTGTGCGAGGAAGAGCGCGGTGCCGAACGCGGCGTGCATCACAGGACGTGCAGGAACGAAGGCGCGGAGCAAGCCGCGAAGCACGAGCGCCGCGCAGACCATGCTCGCGATCATCCAGATCCAGCCCGCGACTTCGAGCGGGACCAGCGCCAGCGGCGCGACCGCGAAGGCCACCCAAGGCATGTAGTCGTAGACCAGCGCGTCGGGCGTCTTCGTTCCGACGTCGACCGCGAATCCGTAGTACTTCGTCGGATCCCACGGATCCACGCCGAGGACGATCGCTCGCGCGCCCGACCACACGCCCGAGAAGTCGTTCATGTGCACGAGCTCGAGCCTGCGCGCGAGTGGTCCGCCGACGATGATGAACACGACGCCGATGGCGATCGCCGCCCAGTAGAAGATCTCGGCGCGGCGCGCATGGCTCATGCGGCAGAAGATTACTTGGCCTTATCGTCGCGTTCGTGGCCCGCGCGTCGCAAAGCGGATACGGCTCGTGTTGAGTGTCCCTGCGTGGCTGCGCTGGTGGCTGTTCGGCGCTGTCACCGGGATCGCCCTGTTGTGGGTGATGATCTTCGACTCGATCGTCTTCCCGCTCGCATTGGTGATACTCGTCGTCCTGGTAGTGCGGTCACCCGAGCGCGCCGCGCTGGGCGGTGGCGCCCTGATCCCTACCGGTGTGTGGTTCCTCTATGGGCTGCGCGGCGCGGTCGAGCGTTGCGCGGAGATCGACCGCAGTCCATCGGGCTCCTGTTCTATCTACGGGGTCAACGAGCAGGCGATCGCCATGGGCTTATACGTCGCGGTCGGTATAGGCCTTACTGCGTACGCGGCTTCGCGCCGTCGGTGGCCGCGGGCTTCAGCAGATCCGTCCGCTGCGGCGCCCAGACGTCGATGACCTGCGTCGGCTCTTCGAAGACTCGCGCGCCGTGTGCCGCGCCGGGCGGGATCCGATACGTATCGCCCGGCGTCAGGATGCGCTGCTCGCCGGAGATGATCATCGCGAGGCTTCCCTTCACGACCACGCCGAACTGCTCCATCTCGTGCTTGTGCGATTCGACGATCGTCTTCGGCGCGAGGTCGTAGATCACCATCGTCGCGTGGTCGGCCTGGACGACGCGGCCCTTGAGACCGGGGGCGGGCTCGATGAGCGGGAGGTCACGGGGACTGGCGTAGAACAGCTTCGGCATGGGGAGCGAGGCTAGGCCGTCGCTTCGTCACCCTCGAGCACGAGCTGCTCGTTCTTCGACAAAAGCAGCGGTCGCGCGCTACCTGCGATCGCCTCGGGCGTCACGACGACCCGGCGCACGTCGGTGCGCGACGGGATCTCGTACATGACGTCGAGCAGGACCTCTTCGATGATGGTGCGCAGTCCGCGTGCTCCGGTCTTGCGCTTCGCAGCGCCGGCGGCGGCCGCCTGCAGGGCCTCCTGCGTGAGCTGGAGCTCGACCTTGTCGAGCGCGAGGAACTTCTGGTACTGCTTCACGATCGCGTTCTTCGGCTCGGTGAGGATGCGCATGAGGTCGTTCTCGTCGAGCGCCATGAGCGGCACGATCACCGGGAGGCGGCCGACGAACTCCGGAATGAGGCCGTATTTCAAGAGGTCGTCGGGCATGACCTGGCCGAGGACCGCGCTCGTCTCCTTGGTGTTGTCGCGCAGCGACGCGCCGAACCCCATGGTCTTCTTGCCGACGCGCGCTTCGACGATCTTCTCGAGCCCCTCGAAAGCGCCGCCGCAGATGAACAGGATGTTCGTCGTGTCGATCTGGATGAAGTCCTGGTGCGGGTGCTTGCGGCCGCCCTGGGGCGGCACGTTCGCGACGGTGCCCTCGAGGATCTTCAGCAGCGCCTGCTGGACACCCTCGCCGGAGACGTCGCGTGTGATCGACGGGTTGTCGCCCTTGCGCGCGATCTTGTCGATCTCGTCGATGTAGATGATGCCGCGCTGGGCGCGGTTGAGGTCGAAGTCGGCGGCCTGGATGAGCCGCAGCAGGATGTTCTCGACGTCTTCGCCGACGTAGCCCGCCTCGGTCAGGCTCGTCGCGTCGGCGATCGAGAATGGGACGTCGAGGATGCGCGCGAGCGTCTGCGCCAGCAGCGTCTTCCCGCACCCGGTCGGTCCGATGAGAAGCACGTTCGACTTGCCGAGCTCGACGTCGTCGACACGGTGGCCGGCGGAGACACGCTTGTAGTGGTTGTACACGGCGACGGATAGGACGCGCTTCGCCTTGTCCTGGCCGATGACGTACTGGTCGAGGATCTCGTTGATGCGCCGCGGGCTGGGGATCTTCTGTCCGAGGGTGCGCGCCTTCGGCGCCTCCATGAACTCCTCGTCGACGATCTCGCGGCAGAGCGTGATGCACTCATCGCAGATGTAGACGCCCTGCCCGGCGATGAGCTTGCGCACCTGATCCTGGCTCTTCCCGCAGAAAGAGCAGCGGTAGGGCTTGCCACCCTTGGCGGTGGTCGTCATCGCCTAGCGGGCCGCCACCGGGACGCGTTCCTTTTCCTTGGGTTCGGTCTTCTCCACGGACTTGGCGATGGAGATGAGCGAGTCCTTGCCGACGAAGATCTCGTCGATGATCCCGTAGGCCTTCGCCTCCTCCGCGCTCATGAAGCGGTCGCGCTCCGAGTCGCGGCGGACCTTCTCGACGTCCTGGCCCGAGTGGTGCGCGAGAATGCGCGTGAGCTTGTCGACGAGCGTCTCGAGCTCCTTCACCTGGATGAGCACGTCGGGGGTGTTGCCGCGGAATCCGCCGGAGCCCTGGTGGATCATGATCCGCGAGTTCGGCAGCGCGTACCGCTTGCCCTTCGCGCCGGCCGAGACGAGCACCGCGGCCATCGACGCCGCCTGCCCGACGCAGATCGTGCTCACCGGCGCCTTCAGGTATTGCATCGTGTCGTAGATCGCGAGGCCCGCGGTCACGACGCCGCCGGGCGAGTTGACGTAGAGGTAGATGTCGCGCTCGGGGTCCTCCGACTCGAGGAACAGCAGCTGGGCGATGATGAGGTTCGCCATCGTGTCCTCGACGGCGTCCCCGATGAAGATGATCCGCTCCTTGAGGAGGCGCGAGAAGATGTCGTAGGCGCGCTCGCCGCGCCCGGATTGCTCGATGACCATCGGCACGAAATTCATCGCCGTCACCGGTCGACACCTTCGCGCATGTTCATTCTCCTCGCACGGTTCTTGTTCCCAGTGTACCCACCGGTCGGCCCGTCAAGGGGTCTTGGCGGTGTCGGCCGGTTAAAGTTCCTCGGAGGAAGGGGCGAGATGCGTCGGTTCCCGCGGTCGTTGGTCCTGTACGTCGCGGCCTCAACGATCTATGCCGCGATCATCTTCCTCGCCGTCCATGCCGTCTACGGCGTCGAGCTGGGCCGCGCGGGGCTGCGGCTGCCCGATCCCGAGGCTTTCATCAGCTCCATCGACAGCGTCTCGTTCATGGTGTGGCTGGGCATCAGCCTCATCGCCGGGGTCGTCCTCTATCGCCTCGCGATGGCCCTCGAGGTATCGCGCGGCGACAGCGCCGTTCGCGACGCCGAGATCGGCTCGATCTTCGCATTGAGCCAGGCGCTGTCCGGCTCGCTCGACCTCGCCGAGATCGCCCGCGAATATCTCCGGAGCGCGCGGCGGGGGCTCGACGCGAGCGCGACGCTCGGCGTCCTCGTCCACGACGACATCGCCGAGGCGTTCCGTCTCGTCGCCGAGGAAGGACCGCACGCCGGCGCGCTTCTGGGCACCGTGTACTCGGTGTCGGGACTCCCGACCGCGATCCGCACACGCGTCTTCGACCATCGCCAATCGCTCGTCCTTCCCGACACGACCGGCGGCGGAGAGCAGTGGCGGCTGCTCGCGCGCGACCTACCGGACGCGCAGTGGATCCACTCGTTCGCGGCGCTACCACTCGTCTCGCAGGACCGCCTCGTAGGCGCGGTCGTCGCAGGCGCGGAGAACGCCGGCGCCTTGACCGCGGATCGGCTGCAGCTCGTCCTCGTGCTCGGCCAGTTCGTCGCCGGTGCGATCCGCACGTCGATGTCGCTGGCGGAAGCGCAGTCGCGGGCCGACCGCGAGGAGCTCGTGAGCCGCATCGCGCGTCGCGCGCGCGCGTCGCTCGACCCGGATGAAGTGTTACGCGGCACGGTCGAGGAGCTCGGGAGGGCCCTGCGCGTCGACCGAGTCGTCGCGACGACGGGCTCGACGCCGGCCGGCTTGCGTGTGACGTACGAATGGGACGCCCCGGGCGTCGTGCCGTACGGTCGCGCCGAAGCTGCGCTGCCGGTCGCTCGCCTCGCGGCGGAGACGGGCCGCACCGCGGTGGTCCGCGACATTCACGCGGACGCGCGCTTGGCCGTCGCGGACCAGCCGCAAGGCGGTGTGCGCTCGGTGGTCGCGACGCCGATCCTCGTCGCGGGCGAGCTCGCGGGAACGCTCTCGCTCAATCAGACGAACGCGCCGCGCGACTGGACGACGGATGAGGTGCGGCTGGTGGAGGCCGTCGCGCGGGAGCTGCGGGTCGCGATCGAGACCGCGCGCCTCTTCCAGGCGCGCAAGGGGGAGAACGAGCGGCTCATCGCGTTGCATCGCGCGGCGGCCACGCTCGCCGCCCGCACCGATCCGCATGAGGTGTTCGACATGATCCTCCGCAGCGCGGTGCAGCTCCTCGGGTCCGGCAGCGCATCGCTCTACACCTGGGACGACGAGAGCGGCGTGCTGCGCCTTGCGGAGAGCTTCGATGTCGAGGGCAGAACGCCGGACGACCCGGTCATGCGGCCGGGCGAAGGCGTCGTCGGCCGCGTGTTCGTGAGTCGCGAGCCCCTCATCGTCAAGGACTACCAGACCTGGGAGGGTCGCACGCAGATCGGCCAGGAAACGGGCCTCCACGCCTGCCTCGCGGTGCCCCTGGTGCGCAGCGGCCGCGCTCTCGGAGCGCTCGGCATCCGGTCGTACGAAGCGTCGGTCGCATACACCGAAGACGACGCACGGATGCTCGCGCTGTTCGCGGACCAGGTCGCCGCCGCCCTTACCACCGTCGAGGCCTTCGGGCGGCAGCGTCAGGCGGTCGAGCAGTCGGAGCGCCTCAACCGCGCGAAGAGCGAGTTCGTCTCGATCGTGAGCCACGAGTTCCGCACGCCCCTCACGGGCATCCAGGGCTTCAGCGAGATGATGCGCGACGAGGAGCTCACGCTGGACGAGATGCGGGAGTACGCGGGCGACATCAACAAGGATGCGCAGCGCCTGAACCGCATGATCAACGAGATGCTCGACCTCGATCGCATGGAGGCGGGCCGCATGGCGATCCATCCCGAGCGCATGGACCTCAACGCGGTCATCGGCGACGTCGCCGATCGCGTGCGTCCGAACGCCCCGAACCACACCCTGACGCTCGACCTCCAGTCCGACCTGCCCTCCCTCCAAGGGGACCGCGATCGGATGACCCAGGTCGCATCCAACCTCCTGAACAACGCGGTGAAGTACTCGCCCACCGGTGGCCGGATCATCGTGACCACGCGGGCCGAAGGCAACGAGGTGCGTTTCGATGTGCGCGACGAGGGCCTCGGGATCCCACCGGACGCGCTCGAGACGATCTTCGAGCGGTTCTCGCGCGTCGATTCACAGGCGACGAAAGACATCCAGGGCACCGGGCTCGGCCTTCCCATCGTCCGTCAGATCGTCCAGCTCCACGGCGGCAAAGTGTGGGCGGACAGCGAGCTCGGCCGCGGCTCGGTGTTCCACGTCGTGCTGCCGCTTGCAGGCGCGGGCGCTCAGGTGGAGGCTTGAGCGCGCTGATGCCGGATCCCGCCGTTTGAGCGCCGACCTCATCCTCCTCGTCGACGACGAGGAGCAGATCCGCAAGCTCCTCGAGTCGTCGCTCCAGCGCCGTGGCTACGAGGTCGCCGTCGCCTTCGATGGCATCGAGGCGCTGCGCCAGATCCGCACGAAGATGCCCGACCTCATCGTCACCGACGTGAACATGCCGAACATGAACGGCTTCGAGCTCACGCGCCGCCTACGCGCCGATCACCGCACCGCACGCGTGCCGATCGTGATGCTGTCCGCCCGCAAGCAGGCCGACGACATCCTGACCGGCTACGCCGAGGGCGCCGACGAATACATCGCCAAGCCGGTCGAGATGGCCGTGCTCGCCGCCAAGATCGAGGTCCTCATCAAGCGCATGAAGGCGACCGCCGGCGAGGCCATCAAGCGCGGGCGGGTCGTGGTGTTCCTCCGCGGCAAAGGCGGCGCCGGCGCGACCACGCTGGCGGTGAACAGCGCGGTCTCCCTGGCCGAGACCAAGATGTACAAGACCGCGGTCCTCGACCTCAACCTCGAGTTCGGGAACGTCGGCTCGCACCTCAACCTCAAACCCCAGCACACGCTCGCCGACCTCGCCGAGATGCAGCCGGACCAGCTCGACGACGCGACGTTCGCGACGTTCATCGCGCAGGACCGCAGCGGCGTGCAGATCTGTATCGGCTCGAACGTGCCCGAGCACGCCGAGCTGGTGACGGTGAGCGCGGTGCAGCAGAGCATCGACCGCCTGCGGCGGACCAGCGACTACCTGATGGTCGACACGCAGCCGTCGTTCACGCCGCTGACGCTCGCCGCGATCGACACCGCCGATGGCGCTTGCGTCGTGTCCGAGCCGCACGTCGCCTCGATGAAGACCGGAAAGGCGTGCCTCGACGTCCTCGAGAAGCTCTCGTTCCCGAAAGAGCGGACGCTCCTGGTGATCAACCGCACGACGCAGAGCGGTCTCGACACCGACGAGGTCTCGCGGTACTTCAACCGGCGGCCGGACGTCGTCGTGCCGTTCACTCCCGCGTTCGACGATGCCGCGGACCGCGGCCGGCCGATCGTCGTGCTCCATGCCGACAACGCGGCATCGAAGCAGCTCCGCGATCTCGCCGCGCGGCTCACCGTCCTGGCTCCGGTGGGACGCTGACATCCGCGTCCGATTCTGGGGAACGCGCGGCTCGATCTCCGCCGCCGGCCCCGAGACGCTCCGCTACGGCGGCAACACGCCCTGCGTCGAGGTCACGACCGACGACGGCACGCTGCTCGTCTTCGACTGCGGCACCGGCGCGCGGAAGCTCGGGCTCGCGCTCGCGAACAAGGGACCGGTGCGACTCCATCTGCTGCTCTCGCATACGCACGCCGACCACATCCAGGGACTCCCGTTCTTCCTGCCGGCGTTCACGCCCGGCAGCCACATCACGGTCTACGGGCCGTCCGGCATGGACCGCGGGCTCACGACGGCGGTCGGCGGAACGATGGACTACGCGTACTTCCCGGTGCCCCTCGAATCCCTTCCGGCAAAGGTGGACTTCGTCGAGCTCGGCGAGACCGAATTCTCCATCGGCGGCATCAAGCTCCGAACGCAGTTCCTCAACCACACCGCGCCGTGCATCGGCTACCGCGTGACCGCGGGCTCGGCGGCGCTCGTGTACGCGACCGATCACGAGGCCCACAGCACGCCACACTGGCGGGCCGATCGCGGCGCCGACGTTTTCGATCCAGCGGTCCTCGCGCACACCGGCGACACGCGCCACGCCGCGTTCCTGACCGCAGCGGATGTGGTGATCCACGACGCGCAGTACGGGACCGCGGACTATCCGAACAAGGCCGGCTGGGGCCACAGCACCGTCGAGTACGCCGTCGACGTCGCACTCGCCGCACGCGCGAAGACGCTCGTGCTGTTCCATCACGACCCCGACCGCGACGACGGTGACGTCGACGCCCTGACCGCGGTGGCCGCGAGCCGCGTCGTGGCCTCCAAGCGGCCTCTTCGCATCGTCGCGGCGGCGGAGGGCGAAGAGCTCGTCCTCGCCGAGGGACCGTACGCCCGTACGACCGACGTCGAGCCCGCCCGCGCCGCGATGCCCGACCGCGCGCGCATCCTCGTCGCCGACGACGACGTCGCGCTCGTGCGGATCCTCGAGGCCGTCCTGCGCGGCGACGGCTATGACGTCGACGTCGCGTTCGATGGCGAAGAGCTGCTCAGCAAGGCGGCGGTGGCCGCGTACGACCTCGTCCTCGTCGACATCCAGATGCCCAACCTGGATGGCCTCTCGGCGTGCCGGCGGCTGCGATCGCTCGACGGCTACCGCGAGACGCCCTTCGTCGTCCTCACCGCGCGGACGCGCCAGGACGACATGTCCGCGGCCTTCGACGCCGGCATCACCGACTACATCCGCAAGCCGTTCGCTTTGCCGCAGGTGCGCGCGCGCGTACGCTCGTGGCTTGCGCGCGGCGCTGCCAGCGCGAAGGGAGGATGACCGTGGGCGAGCTGAACGAGACCCAGCGCTACTTCATCGACGAGCACATCGAGGACTACATGGATGGACTGATCTCGCGGCGCGAGCTCCTCCGGCGCGTCACCCTCATCTCCGGAAGCGCGGCGCTCGCTGGGGCCATCGTCGCGGCCTGCGGAACGCCGGCGCCCGGCGGCGCGGGCGGTGCGGCGACACAGAGCGCCGCTCCGCCAGCCGCGGGCACCGCGTTCGTCCCACAGGCATACGCGACCCCGCCCGCCGCTCCGGTGCCCGACGGCGTCACCGTGAAGGAGAGCGATCCGCGCATCGC